>CAZDTE010000020.1:5159-33401 GCA_964508275.1 uncultured Ardenticatenales bacterium | reverse complement strand
AATTCGTGGCAGAAAAGAGCTTGAGGCAGGTGTCTCCAGGGTAGTCCCTGAACGCTTACGAACTGTTTTCTTGGAGTTCCCTTACTGGATGGAGACAACCAGAGGTGCATCTCGCCAGAGTCGCTCGAGCTGGTAGTAGGCTCGTTCTTGCGGGCCAAATATGTGAATGACTACATTTCCGTAGTCCACGACAACCCATCGCGATAGTGGCGTACCCTCCACGTGCATAGGACGCCACCCGATGGACCGGCCCAGGGCTTCTACGGCTTCCTGCAATGCCTTGATTTGACGTTCGTTCTCACCTGTGCCGATCACGAAGTAGTCTGTGACCGAAGAGGATGCACTCAAATCGAGGACAACGAGTTGGGAGCCTTTCTTGTCAACCAGTGCTTCTGCAACCAAGCGGGCAAAGGAACTTGCGTCCAGACGATACCTCCTCGGAATGTGCGGCGGGGTGTGCAGCCGGCAAGTGCCTCTCGAAGCTGCGCTCCCAACCAAATCAAGAATCGTGAGGCGTGAAGGTCACGCCCTACGGTATTATACTGTACCACGTCCTTGTTGGCAAGACGCGTAATTAGCTGTGTGAACTAAAGGGGAGAAAGCGTTTTGGAGTATCTGTTCTTAATCGCGGCAGCACTCTTCGGGTACTTGATGGGCTCTATTCCGGTGGGACTGCTTGTGGGGAAGGCGTATGGGGTTGATGTGCGCACGGTCGGCAGCGGACGCACCGGAGGCACGAATGTGTATCGGGCCGCCGGCATGGCTGCCGGCATCATCACCGGTCTGTGCGACGCCCTAAAGGGGCTTGTGCCGGTACTGATCGTTCAGGCGCTGGGTGGCAGTTACCTGGCCATGGTGCTGGCCGGGTTGGGAACCATTGCCGGCCACAACTGGTCCGTTTTCCTGGGCTTCCGTGGGGGGGCCGGCACCATGACCAACATGGGAGCGGTGTTGGCCATTTCGCCCCTCACCTTTGCCCTGGCTGTCCCGACGGGTGCTATTGCGCTTTACGTTTCGCGCATGGCTTCCGTCGGTTCACTGTCCGTGAGTTTTGCCATCCTACTGGGTGGAGCCTTGTTGGTGCTCATCGGCTGGGAACCGGCCGTGCTGTTGCTGTACGGCTTGGGGATGACGGCCATGATTGTGTATTCCCTACTGCCCAACATCCGGCGCATCCGCCAGGGCACGGAACGACGGATTGGGAGTGGCCGGTAGGAGCACCCCTGTCTGCGGGAAGCGAGTTCGAACATCGAAGGTCAGAAAGCGAAGGACGGCGATCTAGAAGCCAGCGTCAAGAAGCAACTCCCGTGGGTTCAACGCGCGTTATCCGGCGTGGGAGTCGCGGCGCTGCTCGTCCTTGCGATTCTGATCGCCAGTCCCAGGGCCCGGGAACGGGCTGCTGCGGGCCTGCTGACCGGCACAGCCGCAGCGACGCCGGAACGGGCCGGCACCGGACCAACAGCACAGGCCGGCATCCGTCATGCACTGGTCAGCCGCGTGATCGACGGTGCGACTGTGGAATTGGAGGATGGACAACGGGTGCGCTATCTCGGGGTTCGCTCGCCCGCGGTGGGGTCAGCCGATGGCACGTCAGCCGCCGAGTTCTACGGCGTGGAGGCGCGCGAGGCCAACCGCGCGTTGGTGGAGGGCAAGCAAGTGGCCCTCGAAGCGGACGAGGTGGATCGGGACGCGGCCGGCCGGCTGCTCCGCTACGTGTGGGTGGACCAGTCGTTCGTCAACGTGGCCTTGGTCAGGGGAGGATACGCAAGGACCGATCCAAGCCAGCCGGCCGTGAAATACGGCGACTTGCTGCGCAGCGTCGAAGAGGAAGCCCGCGAAACCAGGCGTGGAATCTGGACACAGGCCGGGGCCCTCACCGTGGACACTGCCAACCCCCCGGTGCTGACCACGCGATCGTTGCCCACGCCGCGGCCTACTGCCGGCGGCGCGTCACCCACTCCCTTCGTCTGCACAGCGGCTGAACCAACGGCACTGCCGCCCGACCAGGCCGTGCAGCACGTTGGCGAACAGAATCAAGTTGTGTTTCAGGTCGTGCGCACCTATAACTCGGGCCGGGCCGTTTTCTTAAACTCGCACGATCCGTACGAGGGCTATTTCTATGTGGTCGTTTTTCCCGAGCTTTGGGACCGATTCCCAGACCCGCCGGAGGAGTACTTTGCCGGGCGATGCGTCGCTGTCCAGGGGAAGATCGATCTTTATCGCGGAGCACCACAAATCGTGCTGAGTGATCCGGAGCAGATCAAGGTTGTTCGTTGATTGTAACCCGCCGGCGCGTTTTCCGAGTGAGATGGGAAGAGCCGTGCCGCCGAGCGTACGGCGCGTGTCACCAAGGATGAAAACGGCGCCTCAGATCTCCCCCTCAGGCTCCCCCTGGAGGGGGCCCCGCACGGGGGGAGTGGCCGCCGGCCGCCTGTGACGGCTTTTTCCCCCCTGCTGGGGGGATTGAGGTAGGGAGGTTTATCGCTGTTTTCAGAGCAAATTGACAGGAACCTAGAGAGGAATACCGAAGTTGCGCAGTAAACGGAAACTGGAATCTCAGTGGCATAGACTACTCTACGTGTTCTTGATCTGGAGCAGTCTGATGTTGCCGGTGGCCGCTCAGGACACAGCGCCGCATGTAGACGTGCTGACGACCGACGGGCCGATTACGCCGATCCTCTCTGGATACGTTGGGCGCGGGATTCAGGCGGCGGAGCAGGATGGTGCCGACCTGTTGGTCATCCGGCTGGACACGCCCGGCGGCTCTGTGAACGTGATGGGCGACATCGTACGGGCGATTGATGCAGCCCGCGTGCCGATCGTGGTCTACGTCTGGCCCCACGGAGGGCGAGCCGCCTCCGCCGGAACCTACATCACGTTGGCCGCTCCCCTGGCGGCCATGGCCCCGCGCACGACCATCGGGGCCGCCCATCCTGTCGGCAGCCAGGGCCAGGATCTCCCCAGCACAGAAGAGGACAAGATCGTCAATGACCTGGTAGCCAGCATTCGCGCTCATGTCGAGCATCGCGGCGAAAAGGTGATGGACTGGGCCGAATCGGCGGTGCGCGAGAGCAAGTCACTGAACGCAAATGATGCGCTGGAGATGGGCGTGATTGACGTGGTGGCACCCGACGTGCAGGCGCTTCTGCAAGCGTTGGACGGCCGCGAGGTGACCCTGCACGGTGAGACAATCACCCTGCACACGGCGGCGGCGACAACACGTGACATCAGGATGACCAGCACCGAGGCGTTCTTGCACACGATCACGGATCCCAGCATCGCCTTTATCCTGATGACGATCGGAATCAACGGCCTGCTCTTTGAGTTGGCCAGTCCAGGATCCTTCCTGCCCGGCGTCGCCGGTGGTATCGCCTTGCTGCTCGCTCTGTACGCCTTCGGCGTGTTGTCCGTGAACTATACCGGCCTGCTTTTCATCGCCCTGGCCTTCATCCTTTTCCTCGTGGACATCAAAGCACCCACGCACGGGGTCCTTACGGCCGGGGGAATCATCTCCTTCGCCCTGGGCTCGATGGTCCTGTTTAACTCGTCTGTCGCTGTGGTGCCCAAGACATTGATTGTGGCCGTGGCCCTGCTCACCGGTGGTTTCTTCGCCTTCGCCATGGGGGCCGCGTTGCGCATCCGGCGCCGGCAGCCCCGCACCGGTCGTGAGGGTCTGATAGGCAAAGTGGGGCATGTCGTGGATAGCTTGTCGCCCGAAGGCTACGTCTTCGTGAACGGCGAGCGGTGGGCTGCCTTCCATGACGGCGACGTTTCCCTACAGGCCGGCCAAACCGTACGCGTACGAGCCGTGGATGGGTTCCGGTTGCACATCGAGCCGGTCGATCCGGAGCCGGTGGATGAGTAGGCTCAGGCTTGCAGGGCTTGGCACCTGACCGGAACACGATCGCACGTTGCGTTGCGGCAGTGATGCCACGAACGCGCGGCACGCAATGACGGTGTAGGGGCGAACTCTTGTGGTCGCCCCGCTGGGCAGGCACGAGGTCTGCCCCTACGGCCCCTGTTAACAGGAGGACCCGTGAAAGAAAAGGACATCTCCTCGGCCTCGGCTCTCAAGTTTGTGGTTCTGCTCGGGGTGGTCAGCCTCTTCGCCGACATGACGTACGAGGGAGCGCGCAGCATCACCGGTCCCTACCTCATGCTGCTGGGTGCGAGTGCCACCGCCGTGGGCGTCGTGGCCGGGCTGGGCGAACTGGCCGGACACGCCCTCCGCCTCGCCTCCGGGTATCTGAGCGATCGCACCGGCCGCTACTGGGCGATTACGTTCGTCGGCTACGGTGTCAACCTGTTGGCTGTGCCGCTGCTGGCGCTCGCGGGGCATTGGGAGGTGGCGGCGGCCTTGATGATCGCCGAAAGAATCGGCAAGGCCCTGCGCACGCCCGCACGCGACGCCATGCTCTCTCACGCGACAGCCGGCATGGGACACGGCTGGGGCTTTGGCCTGCACGAAGCACTTGACCAGACCGGGGCGGTGCTGGGCCCGCTCATCGTGACGGGCGTGCTCTACGTCGGTGGGGAGTACCGCACAGGCTTTGCCGTACTGCTCGTGCCCGCCCTGATCGCCCTCACCGTACTCGCCACCGCGCGCCTGCTGTATCCCCGGCCACAAGACCTGGAGATCGGCACGCCGCCTCTGCGAACGAGCGGGTTTGATCGCCGCTTCTGGCTGTACCTGGCAGCGGTGGCGTTGCTCGCGGCCGGTTTCGCCGACTTTCCCCTCATCGCCTACCACTTCGGAAAGGCAGCAACCGTCCCGGTTGCCTGGATCCCCGCCTTCTACGCCGTAGCGATGGGCGTGGACGCCCTGGCCGCGCTTCTCTTTGGCCGGCTCTACGACCGCCACGGATTACGTGTGCTCGGAGTTGCTGCCCTGCTTTCGTCACTTGTTGCGCCCCTGGTGTTTCTGGGCGGATTCAACCGGGCGCTCCTCGGCATGGCCCTTTGGGGCGTTGGGATGGGTGCGCAGGAGTCGATCATGCGCGCCGCTGTCGCGGGGATGGTTGCCTCCGGCAGACGCGGCACAGCCTTTGGCGTGTTCAACACCGGGTTCGGGATCGCCTGGTTCCTGGGTAGCGCCCTATTGGGCGTGCTCTACGATTTCTCGTTGCCCGCACTGGTCATCTTCTCGGTCGGGGCACAACTCTTGTCGCTCCCCGTCTTACTCATGGTTTCGGAACCGCCGGCCTAGCAGCCTTGGAATCCCTATTCCAGAGAGGAGCTTGCGGAATCGCCGGCTTCGTGCTAACATTTGACGGTTTCCGTTGCCGTGGGGACGCGTGCGATAGTCACCACGAGCCACGCGAAACGTGATTGACAGTGCATCAGACCAGTTGGCGAGCACCCGTCCGAAACAGGAGCGGGGGTCGCCGAAAGGAGGAAACCCATGTTTCGTAGACGTCGCCCTCGCCGTCCGGGGCCGCTCAGACGCGGCCGGCGGCGACCACCGCCGAGGGGTCGCCCACCCGGACCGCCGTTGCCGCCCCGCGAGCGAAAGGAGATGGCAGAAGCCAACCGGCTGATGGCAGAAGGGCAATTTGCCGAGGCCGCGTCCGCTTTCGTGAGTCTCTCCGAAAAAGCCCGGGAGCACGGGATGATCGCACGTGCTGCCGACATCAGGTTGCAGGCGGCCCGGGCCTACTTGGCTGCTGATGACGGCGATGCGGCTGCCGGCCACGCAAAGGGTGCCCTGCAGTTGCTCGTGCGTGGCAAGGGTGCCGGCCGGGTCCCGAAGGTGCTGGCGCGGGTGCAGGCCGCGTTGCGCAACAAGGGGTACAATTCCCAGGCTGACACGTTGGGGCAGGAAGCCGGACGATTGCTTGGGGAGATGGGGATGTCGCTGGACGACATGCAACAGCAGATGCCGCAGGCGCGCGTTTCGCACGGTACCTTGCCGGCTGCCTGCGATAGTTGTGGCGCACCGCTGGTCCCTGACGATGTCGACTGGCACGACGCCCAGACTGCCGAGTGTCCCTACTGCGGCACGGTGTTGAAAGCTTCTTGAGGAGAGCGCCGGCAACATGGCCATACGCGCCAGATACGTCCACACAAATCTAATAGCAAAGAATTGGAAGCGTCTGGCCGCTTTCTACGAACAGGTTTTCGGCTGTGTGCCGGTGCTTCCCGAAAGGGATCTGTCCGGAGAATGGCTGGCGGCCGGCACCGCCGTGCCCGGCGCCCGGTTCCGAGGGTTGCACCTTCGGCTACCCGGACACGGCAACCAGGGCCCGACGCTGGAGATCTTCCAATACGACCATCATCTGGATCGACCGGAGACGGCTGCCAACCGACCCGGCTTCGGGCACATTGCGTTTGTGGTGGATGATGTCGCCTCCGCGCGTGACGCCGTGATCGCCGCCGGTGGGGACACGCTGGGCGCTGTTGCCACGTCGGAGGTCGCCGGCGCCGGCACAATCACGTTCACTTACGTGACCGATCCCGAAGGGAACATCATCGAGTTGCAGTGCTGGCGGGATTGACACGTGGACGGGCAAATCCAACAGGTTGGGGAACTCCAAGAGAATAGTTCTCCCAAACAGATTCTCGATGCGGCCCACAATAGATCGAAAAAGGAATCTACAAGGGAGTTCCTTGGGCTTTTCCACATAGTTTGAAGACATTTGGCGAATTCTAACAGTCTTCGTGGTACCTTTCTGGAAGGGTTACTACTCAGCCAGGCCCCCCTTACCCCCCAACTCTGGGGGGAACCCGCTTTACTCCCCCGAGGATTGGGGGGCTGGGGGGCTTCCGACCACTTGGGTTTGGTCGGATTCGTCTTTTTCCTCCCAGGTGTGTTCCTGATCTACTATGGCTTACGCAACTATCTGTATCCGGAACTGGCAACCCGTCCTGTGGATCCGTGGCAGTTCAGCGGGTCGCTTCTCGCGTGCCTGGGCCTTATCGGAACCTGGGTAGCATTCGGGCCCGGACCGCGAGAGTTCCAAGCGGTTTCACCGGGTCCGAGTTCGAAGGCCGCATCGCCTTCGGCATCGGAGCTGTCATCACCGACATCTTGTCGCTGGCGGTCTGGGTGCGAGGACTCCGACAGCTCATCGCTGGATGGAGAGATAGATGAATGGAAACGAAAGAACCCCTGAGTAGAATCGCCCAGGCCTTGGGGACACCCTGGCCGGTGTTCGCGATCGCCTCCCAGTCACTCGCAATCGCTGCCCCGTTCGTGGCGCTGGGTTTCCTGCGGTGGTGGCAGCAGGGCGCGGCAGCAGCGGAGGGAAGGCCGGCGCGGTGGCGCCCCTTGCCTGTGCAGGTCCTGCTCGTCGGCCTGCCGGTTGCTGCCGGCCTGTTCATCTTCGCCTGCGCTCTCTACTGCCTGGCCTGGTGGCCCAAACCGCCGGCAGCCCGCATCCTGGAGCCGGACGCCTCCATCCTATGCTGGCTCTACTGCGGCGTCTTCATGACCTGGCCCTGGGCGGCGGCCGCGATGATCAATGGCGCGACTTTGGTCGCCGCCGGTGGCCTGATCGGTCGGGCGTCCACGCGCCGTGTGGGCGGCTGGCTGGCCGTTTTCGCCGGGCTGGTTGCCTTCCCCCTGGGTGTCCTCGCCGTCTACGCCGGCCGGCAGGTGCTCCGGGAATCGACGCCGTCGTTTCCCGACGGCATAATGGGTCCTGGTACAGCAACATAGACCAATATCCTATTTACGTGGACCGAGGAGTATGGTAGAATTGTGTTCAGAGAATTGTAGACTGTCGTATCAGAGAACGCGAACCCTGCTGAGGATGGACACGGATTCTCTCAATGTTCCGCGTTCTTTGTTTTGGTCGGTTGAGCACGTCCTGGGAGCTGCTACGAAGAAAGGCACGCCTGCCTATGTCTGACGCACTTGTTCAATATGGGTCACAATTGACCTCGCGATTATCGGACCTATGTCAGCAGGAGGGGAAAATGGTTGACGATGCCGTGCAACGTGCACGGGCTTTTCTCAATGACACGCAGAACGACGACGGTGGCTGGGGATACCGCGTCGGAAGTCAAAGCGTAACCGAAGCCACGGCACTCGCCGTAATCGCCCGCCCGTCTAGAGCGGCCTGGGAAGAGGGTGTAGACTGGCTCCTCCGCACGCAACGGGAGGACGGCGGATGGGGCGTACACGGGCAGGATGATGCCGCCAATTGGCTGACTGCTTGGGCAACCTGGGCACTGCTCATTTCGGCAACCCCGGAAAGCACGCGGGCTGCCCACCGGGGCGTAAACTGGCTGCTGGACGTGCCGGTTGTGCGCATAACCGACTCGTCCGAAACCCCCGATGTGATGGGGGTTCTGGGCATCGATCCCCGGTTGGCTGGTTGGCCTTGGCAACCGGGAGAGGCAGCGTTCGTGGAGCCGACGGCGCTCTGCCTGCTGGTCATGGCGGCGGCCGGCATGACCGACCACCCGCGCTTCGCCGAAGGCGTAGCCTATCTCCGGGATCGCGTGTGCCAGAGCGGCGGCTGGAACGTGGGCAACCCGTTCATGTTCCAGAAGCCCTTGCCCCCCACCCCCTACAACACGGCCCTCGCGCTGCTGGCCCTGCAGAAGACCGGCGCAGATCGTGAAGAACTCGTCATCACGGATGGCCTGGCCGTGCTCGGCGACATGCTGCACCTGCGGATGCGTGCCAGCACTGTGGCCTGGGGGATTGCGGCTCTGCAAGCATGGAGTGCCGAGACGAACGGCGTTCGCGAACGTCTGCTGCGCCAGCAGCTTGACGATGGAGGTTGGGAACGTAGCCCCTACGCGACGGCCAGTGCCCTGTTCGCGGTCCACGAGCCCACCGAGCAGGCCTTCGGAAGGTTTTCAACCGCGCCAGCAAGCTCACAAACCAAAGCCGGTCGGTAGGATGAGCGGAGGCGGCGGACATAGACAAGGAGAACGTCTCAACCACATATCGCGAAGAACATTCCTGCGGCTTGCGCTGCTGGCCGGAATCGGCGGAGGGGCCGCCGTCATAGACAGGGCAACCCAACCGGTCGGTTTCCCTACCTGGCTCCGTTGGCTGGCGCAGGGCTATCGGCACCGATTCCTTGGACCGCGGTCGACCGTCGCCGTCATGGCGTGCCCGGATTACGACGATGAGCGAGCCCTCCTGGCCTGCCTGGCCGAAGGTTGGAGCCTTGGCGATGGCCCTGACGTTCAGGGGCGTCGTGTGCTGATCAAACCGAACCTGGTGGACCACATCGCCGGGCGGCCGGCCACGACGGATGCACGGCTGATCCGGGCGCTGATCCAACTGCTCCGCCAACGCGGGGTCCGTGATGCCATCGTCGCCGATGCGCCGGCCTTCCGCAAGGATCCTCTGCCGATCCTGGACGGCATCGGGTTGGCGTATGTGCTGGCCGACCTGAACGTCCCGTTTGTTGACCTGAATCACGATGACACCACCCCGCAGCCGCTCCGGGAGCGCTTCATGCCCAACGAGCGCCAGCTTCTGCTACCCCAGACGTTTGTCGAAGCCGATGTGGTGATCTCCCTCCCCAAGTTGAAGACCCACCATTGGGCCGGCGTGAGCCTGAGCCTGAAGAACTTGTTTGGCGTGCTGCCGGGCGTCAAATACGGTTGGCCCAAGAACGTGCTCCACCAGAACGGCATTCCTGCTTCGATCTCCGCCCTGTACGCCTCGTTCCCGTTTGACTTCGCCATCGTTGATGGTATCACCGGCATGGAGGGGGACGGCCCGTTGTTCGGCGATCCAGTTCCGAGTGGCGCACTCGTCTTCGGCCGGGATGGTGTGGCTGTCGATTCAACGTGTGCCCGCCTTATGGGCTTCGAGCCCACGCGTATCGAACACCTGGCGTTTATGAGTTGGGCCGGCCTGGGGATCAGCAACGCAGCCCGGCTAGACGTTCGTGGCGAGCGGGTCGCCGATCTGCAGCGGACTTACGATCCCCCTCCGCAAGCGGCTGCCACGACAGTCTGACGAATCTGCCCTCTGGCAGCTCAGGGGCAGTGGCCGGCAAACGACTCCCGGCCGCTTTGTGCTGCACCATCCGTTTATTGGCAATTTGACACAGCTTCTTCCTTCGGGTATAATCCGGAACAAGCGAGGACAGCGATGAGGCTCGCTGGGGCAGCGTGGCTGCCTGCCTGTTGAACGAGTCAACTGATAGCCTCTATCCACGATGACCGATCGTGCGGTAGGGGCTTTTCTTTTTCGGATGGGCAGCTTGAACAAACACATCAACTATCACGAATTGCGGGATGCTCTGGCTGAGGACGGATGCGCCGTCTGTCATCTGGCCAGCCGGGCTGTCGCGCGTCACCTGGATTTCCTGCTCCACGAGAGCGTGAACGACGCCGGGGTGCGCCGGGACGTGCGTCGGGCCCGCGGATTCTGCAACCGCCATGCCTGGCAACTCCGGGATCTGCAAGGGGCGCTGGGAATCGCCATCATCTACCGCGATGTCGTGGCCACGGTGATGGAAGATGTCGGCGAGGCCCGGTCACCCGGCGTAGGACAACGGGCATGGAACAGGGTCCGATCGTCGGTGAGCGATACCGCCTCGACACCGGATCGCTCGGCGCTGCTCGCGGCCCTTTCACCCACCGGGCCGTGCCCGGCCTGCCGCACACGGGAAACCGCGGAGCGCATGTACCTCCGCACGCTGGTGGACCATGCCGGCGATCCGGACATCGTCGCCGGCTTCGAGCGTTCCGGCGGCCTGTGTGTCCGCCACCTGCGGGGCAGCATCGAACAGACAAGGAACGAGGAGGCCATAGCGCAGATCCTGGACATGCAGAACAAAGCCTGGGAACGCCTGCACGACAACCTCAGTGAGTTCATCCGCAAACACGACTACCGCTTTCGGGACGAAAACCTGGAAGCCGAAGGTGATTCCTGGATTCGAGCCGTGGCCGCCATTTCGGGCGGGCGGGGAGTGTGGTAAGTGGACCTGATCAGCCTGGAGGTCATGCTGGCCTGTCGCAAACGCGGCTGTCCGATCTGCCGGCTGCGACACCGAGCCGAGCGCCGTTACCTGACCGGCTTCCTGTGGGAAAACGTCAACGATGCCGGCATTCGCCAGAAATTGGTCCGCTCCTTGGGCTTCTGCCACACCCACGCCTGGCAACTTCAGGACATGGAAGAAACGCGTTGGGGCGATGGCATGGGCACGGCCATTGTGTACGACGATCTGGCTCGGCGCGCACTCCGTGAGCTGGAGGCCCTGCGCCAGAACCTGCCATTGGCCCCGGCGCGACTATCGCTCCATGACCGTGTGCTTGGCTGGCTCTCACGGTTGCAGGGTAATCACCCCTCGGATGATCGCAACGGCGACAGACATATCCTCCCCACCGGGCTGGTTCCTCGGGCCATGTGCCGCGTGTGCGAGATCGGTGCGCAGGCGACCGCACGACACACGTCGTGGTTGATCCGCGACTGCACCGAAGAGGCCAGACTCGAAGCAGCTTGTGCCCAGTCGGATGGGTTGTGCCTGCCGCACTTGCGAACCGCCGTTGCGCTGGCTGCCCAAACCAACCCGGCTGCAGCGCACCTCCTGCTCGACGTGGCCATCGCCCGCTTGCAGACCGTGACCACCGACCTCAGCGAATACGTGCGTAAACACAGCTACCAGTACCGCGATGAGCAGATGTCGCCGGGTGAGCAGGAAGCATGTATTCGGGCCGTGGCCTGGTTCACCGGCGAGAAGCGGACGCTGGAATCTGAGTACGCGCGCCTGACGAAAGAAGGGCCGGGTAACTCGTGAACCGAGCAGCAGAGGGTGACCTGCCGCCCTGTGAGTTTCGGCTGGAACGCCCTATCACCGGGGATCCTACCGGCCGGCACGAGATCGTCTGTCAAACAGCAGATTTCGCGCGATTGGCTGCTGTCGGGGAAACCCGAGCGGCGCTGGAGGCCATTTGCAGGCCATGTCCCATACCGCCGATCACCGCCGATGATCCGTGGGCCTGCCTCTTCCTGCGGCCCCTCAAGGTGCTGAATGACGAAGAGGACGTGGTGTATTTCGCCTGTCGCTGGTTCTACAAGCTGCACAGCCGGGGCCAACCGACAGACATGACATTCTGCCGCGGATGTTCGTACTGGTTTCCACGACCACCGCTGGACCTGATCGCCGGCCATCTGGAGGAATCGGACGCCATCCGCCGCTACTTGGAAGAAGGAGAGCCGCCACGGTTTGTGATCGGCCATACGAGGGCCGAGACAGACGACTCGTGGTGGGGTCGCGTGATCAACTGGCTGCGGTGATCGTGTCTGCCTGCACCGATTCTGGAATCTATCTTCAGACTGTGTGCGGGCAGTGAACAGAAAGGGTTCTTGAGGGAGACTGCGCATGAGAGGCATCCAGTATTTCGATGTCCGGGTGGAAATACCCCAGGGAGATACCGGGACCTACAAACCGGCCGGTGAAAAGGCCATCCGGCTCAGCGGGTTTTGGCAGGCGCGGGAAGCACATCCGGCGAACTGGGGAACCATTCCAGGTACGCTGACCACGAGCGGCGAACCGCTGGGGGTCTGGCTGATCTCTGCCGTGCCGGTCGCGCCAGAGGTGCTGGTGAAAACACGGTCAGTCGGCGCACTGACCTGGCATCAGGCCGGCGAGAGCCACTCCGTGATCATAGTCGTGCCCTCAACAGACCCGACGATGGCGGCCCTCCAAAGCTGGGCGGACCTGCCGGACGACTTGCAAGAGCGCCTGCTTGCCATCTTCCCGAATCGGGAAAAGGTGCACATCCAGAGCACATTCGATGCCCTGCAGTCCGTCCGCGCGGCCCGGCGCATGGCGCGGTTGGCCGACGTGGGACAAGATACCGGCCGGGCAACGCCTCTATGGCAGTCCACAACCATTCTCCCCACACAGCGGTTTGGGGAAGGTCGTGCCCACACGATGGCGGAAATGTCGCTGCTCCGGCTCCCCCTCCGCTACCAGGAGTACGTAGCACAGGTCCTCACGCACGAGGAGCGCATCTTGCACTTCGTGCCGCGCCCGATGTTGCAAGAATCGCGGGGCGGGCTGCTGGGCCTGCTGGGCCGGCGGACGCGGCACAACCAGGGGATTCTCATCCTGACCGACCAGCAACTCCTCTGGATGGTGGATGCGCTCCCGCCGATGGACACGGTGAAAGGGTACGGCTACATCGCCAAGAGCTGCGTCATCGAGCACATCACGCGGGTGCGGGTCGTAGAGGAGGGTGACCCGGTGCGGTTCGCGATAACGCTCATGACGCCATCCTGCAGGCAGGAGACGTTATTCATTCCTTTCCCACCGGCCAGCGCCGGCCTGCTGCGCCAGATCGTGACCTTCCTGGAACCGTTCTACGACGGGCAGACTGAACGGAGCCTTTTGCGTCTGTCCTGGCTGCCGGCCACCGAGATCCCCCTGAGTGACCTCGTCGAAAAAGACGATGCAGACACCCGGTCGCTGTTCTCCGCCTGGCAGAAGCAACTTGACGGAATCCTGGAGGATGGTGAGCTGGTCGCCTCCCAGGCCGTGGTGCCCGCATGGGTCAATGGCAACCCGCAACTGCTGACCGTGACCGACAGTCGCGTGCTCCTGCTGAGCGGTGAGACCACCGAACCTCGGGCGTACCCCCTCGCGCACATCACATCCGCCGAGCTGTCTCACTCCGTCATGCAGAGCTGGCTGCGTCTGTGGATGGCAAATGGGGATGAGCTCGTGCCAGTGCGCTTTGAGTTTCCGCTGGTCGTGCTCGGCGCATTCACGCGAGCTTACGTGGCGATCCGCCGCGGACTCACCTCGCCGGCGGCGTTCCGCCGCGGTCCTTCCACTGATTGAGGTAGACAGGCCGAATCAAGGTTGCCAGAACGATGCGGCAGGTGTATAATATGGACAGTCGTTCACCAGACCGGCCTGGGGGGTTGAGTGTGACAGCCAGACTCGAGGCGGAAGAGCGCATGGGTTGCGCTGGACCGAGTCGTCCGGGGAGGCATAACGCGGCCAGGCCACAACTCGATTATCGACTCACTAATCCTGAAGGGGTGATTCTATTTTGGTAACAAGAATTCGCGTGGGGATCGTCACGGTCAGTGATCGCGGCTGGCGCGGCGAAACAGAAGATCGCAGTGGGCCGGCGCTGCGCGAGATCCTGGAGGCGGAACTGAGCGGTGCGCAGGTCGCACAGGTGGCGCTGGTGCCGGACGAACCCGATTTGATTGCGGAAACGCTACGGTCGTGGGCCGACAGTGACGATCTGGACCTGATTCTGACTACGGGCGGAACCGGTTTCGCGCCACGCGACGCAACCCCCGAAGCCACGGCGGCGGTCATAGAGCGGGAAACGCCGGGGCTTGTTCACGCAATGCTGGCAGCCAGCCTGGCCTTGACGCCTCATGCGATGCTGTCGCGGCCCAAGGCCGGAATTCGGGGCCGCACGCTGATCGTGAATCTGCCGGGCAGCCCGCGGGCAGCGTGCGAGAATCTGCGAGCCATCCTGCCGGCGATCCCACACGGCCTCGCTCTGCTGGGTGGGACCCCTGGAGAAGACCAACGGCATGACCGATTAGGATCGTGAGAGGGCAGAGTGTCCGGTTCCCGACCCCTCCCCCTGAGCGGTGGCCATAGGGGCCAGTCTGAGATCGGCCCCAACTTGGCAACTTGCACAGGAAACTGGGTTCGCTGCGCAAGCCAAGAAAAAGAGTCCTTGATTTGACAAAACGACAGATGTAGGATATAATATCTGGTTGCAACAGGGGGAATACTCGGGGATGACTCTGCCTTGGGCAGTATTACATGTTTCGCACAGGATAAGGACTAACCTGCAACCAGAGCCCGTTGACAGCAAAGCCGCTGCAGTTGATTGACGGGCTTTTTTTGTGTGCTGGCTCACAGCACACGGCAACCCAGTTGTCTGTGGCAACGACACTCTGCGCCAGAGCGTTGGGTCCCAAGGTTGACCTTGCGGAGACCCAATATTCGTACGCGCGTTGCGCTTGTTGCGGCGAGTCGCGCCATCGCTGAGCGGATGCTTCGCATCATCCGCGGACGTCGTCCGTCCGCCGCTCCCTGCGGCGGCTCGCCATGACAGCGGCTGGGCAGCTACGCAGGAGAGAGTTCCCGCATGGGTGCAAGCGCCCGTATCGGGCGGCCGGGGGTAGGCCGGCGGTCGCTACACACCGACACTTTCATTCCGTATGGGGTATCTTCGTAAAAACGTAGGGGCGAACCCTTGCGGTCACCCCGTTGGGAAGGCAGGCCTGCCCCTACCCCAGGTACTTGAGAAGATACCGGATGAGTACCAAGCCGCCTTGCACGCCCAGGCCCTAAAAAACAAATCGGAGGGTTTGTAGTTTGGAAACCAAGGACTTTCACGCGATTCGAGTCAGTCTGGCCTCACCGGAGGAGATTTTGTCCTGGTCGTATGGCGAAGTTACCAAACCAGAGACGATCAACTATCGCCGGTTGCGCCCAGAACGGGATGGGTTGTTCTGTGAGGCCATCTTTGGTCCGACCAAGGATTGGCAGTGTTACTGTGGCAAGTACAAGAAGGTGCGCTTCAAGGGTATCACCTGTGACAAATGTGGCGTCGAAGTCACCAAATCGTCGGTGCGGCGCGAACGGATGGGGCACATCAAGCTGGCTTCCCCGGTCGCACATATTTGGTACACACGGCGTGTTCCCAGCTATCTGGGTCTGTTGCTGGACATTTCCAGGCGGAACATGGATCGGGTACTCTATTTTGCCCAATTCGTCATCACCAACGTAGACGAGCAAGTGCGGCAGAAAGAACTCCGGCACATCGAGGAAGAGATCGATCGGGAGGTCAAGCGCATCCGCGAGGTCTACGACAAGCGCGTGGCAGAGATACAGCACGCACTTGAAGCGGAGGCCGAGCAGAGGCAGTTGGCCCAACAAGCCGAGTACGAACGACTGGAGCGAGAGCGGGACAACTCCGTGAATCAGATGATGAACGCTGCCGCTGCCATGCGGGAATACGTTTCGGCTCGCATGGGGGAAACGGCAACCGACGACCTCGTGTTTGAACCGGCAGAAGAAACTTTCATTCAGGCTGGAGAAACCTTTTCGGCCGAGCACATTACGCTCCTCACCAACCTAGTGCAGGACAAAATTGACGACATCGAGGGCCGCATTCGCCTGCAACAGGCTAGTACCCAGTTGGAGAGTTCAGAGCGCGATGATCAGGGTGCTCGCGAGCTGGAGGATGAGCTGGAAACCCTGCAGGAAAGCCTTGAGCAGGAGATCATGCGGGTAAGGGCTTCTCGCGACGAAGACCGCGAAGAACTCAAGGGCCTGCAGGTCAAACAGTTTCTGACCGATGCCGTCTATCGCGCATTGCGGGAGAAGTGGGGGCATGTCTTCCAGGCAGGCATGGGAGCTGAGGCACTCTACGAAATCGTCAAGAATGTCAACCTGGATGCGATGGCCAAGGAACTGCGCGCAGAGGCTTTGCGCACGAAGTCAAAACAGATTCGGAAGAAGGCATACAAGCGCTTGAAGGTCGTTGAGGCGATGCGCCGGTCCAGTAACCGGCCTGAATGGATGATACTCACCATTCTGCCGGTCATTCCACCGGACCTGCGCCCGATGGTCCAACTGGACGGTGGACGTTTCGCTACCTCTGATCTAAATGATCTGTACCGGCGGGTCATTAACCGCAACAACCGCTTGAAGCGGCTGATGGATCTGGATGCACCGGACGTCATCATCCGCAATGAGAAGCGTATGCTCCAGGAGGCGGTCGATTCGCTGATTGACAATAGTCGCCGCGGAAAGGCGGTGAGCCTGCGGGGCAAGCGCAAGCTGAAGTCCCTTTCCGACCTACTGAAGGGAAAGCACGGACGCTTCCGTCGCAACTTGCTCGGAAAGCGCGTGGATTACTCAGGACGTTCAGTGATCGTGGTTGGGCCGCACTTCAAGCTGCATCAGTGTGGCTTGCCGAAGAAGATGGCGCTGGAACTCTTCAAGCCGTTCGTTATCAACAAACTGGTGGAATACAGCCATGCGCCGAACGTCAAGAGCGCCAAGCGCATCATCGAGCAGCTGCGACCGGAAGTCTGGGACGTACTGGAAGAGGTGATCAAGGGCCGCAAAGTCCTGCTGAATCGCGCGCCGACGCTCCATCGGTTGGGTATCCAGGCCTTTGAGCCGATCCTGACCGAAGGGGATGCCATCCAGCTCCACCCGCTTGTCTGCTCCGCGTTCAACGCGGACTTCGATGGCGACCAAATGGCCGTCCATGTTCCGCTGTCCAAGGTCGCTCAACAAGAGGCCGGCGATTTACTCTTTTCCAGCCAGAACCTCCTGTTACCGGCCAATGGCGAGCCAATCGTTGGCCCAACGAAGGACATGGTCTTGGGTTGCTACTATCTTACCATGATGGAGGAGAATAAGCGCGGCGAAGGCCGGTTGTTCGCCAGCTCAGACGAGGTGCTGTTGGCCTACGAGTTGGGACAGGTTGACCTGCACGCCAAAATCAAGGTCAACATGCTCCCAACGCTCCGAAGCCGGAAATACCGGCTCGTTGAGACGACACCAGGTCGTGTGATCTTCAACGAAATCGTGCCGCCTGCTTTGGGATACACCAACAAGTTGCTCGACAAGGGGAACCTTCAGGAGATGGTGGCGCGCTGCTATGAGCAACTGGGCATCGAAGCGACGGCAGAATTCGCGGATGCCATCAAGGAAATGGGGTTCCGGTTCGCGACCCAGTCAGGCATCACGATCGCTATCGAGGACATTACCGTCCCGGACCAGAAGAAACAGATCCTGTCGCAAGTCACCGAGCGAGTAAATGATATTGAGAACCAGTACCGGCGTGGTCTGATCACCGAGAATGAGCAGTACGTACGAACCGTGGAATTGTGGACCAAGGCCACCGACGACATTACGGAGGCCGTGGCCAAGGCGCTCGACCCGGAGGGCGGGATCAATGTTATGGCCCAATCGGGGGCCACGAAGGGTGGCTTCCAGCCCATTCGCCAACTTGCCGGGATGCGTGGCCTGATGGCCGATCCGTCCGGCCGCATCATCGCTCTGCCGATCCGGTCCAACTTCCGTGAGGGACTCACGGCCCTGGAGTACTTCATCTCCACACATGGCGCGCGCAAGGGGCTGGCAGACACCGCGCTGCGCACCGCCGATGCCGGCTATCTGACGCGTCGGTTGGTCGACGTGGCGCAGGACGTGATCATATTTGCCCGGGACTGTGGCACGCGTAACGGGATTTGGATGGAGGCCGAGTCCGCCCGCTTAATGGGGGGGAGCTTCGCGGCCCAGATTACCGGTCGGGTCACTGCTGCGCCGGTGGTGGATGAGAAGACGGGGGAGATCTTGGTTGATGTCGAGCAAATGATCTCTCCGAAAGATGCTGCCAAGATCATCAAAGCGGACATCACGAAGCTGTACGTCCGCTCGGCGCACAGTTGCCAATTGCACCACGGCATTTGCCAACTGTGCTACGGACAGGATTTGGGGCGCGGGGGGTTGATCAGCATTGGCGAGGCCGTTGGTATCATCGCTGCCCAGTCCATCGGTGAACCGGGAACCCAGCTCACCCTACGAACGTTCCACACCGGCGGTGTGGCGGGCGAAACTGACATCACGCAGGGCTTGCCCCGTGTACAGGAACTGTTCGAGGCCCGCAATCCAAAAGGTGAAGCGATCATCTCGGAAATCGATGGGCACGTCCAGTTGGAGAGGAGTGACGAAGGGCTCATCCTGCGCGTCGTAGATTCCGTGATCCGCCAAGAAAGATACCCCCTTCCCGAGACATTCGAGGTGCTGGTGGAGGATGACCAGCAGGTTGAGGCGGGGGCAGTGCTCGCTCAGTATGGCAAGGAGGAGATCGTCGCCGAACATTCGGGGTCCGTAGCCCGCGAGAACGAGCACCTGGTTGTTCGCTATGAGGAACACGATAGCCGGGAGTACGACATTCTGCCAACCATGCGGCTGCGGGTTACCGATGGCAAAGCCGTCGTGGTCGGGGAGCAATTGACCGAGGGGGCTAAGAACGCCCACCATGTCCTACGCATTCAAGGACGGGAGGAAACGCAGAGATATCTGGTCTCGGAAGTGCAGAAAGTGTATCGCTCTCAGGGCGTAAGCATCAGCGACAAGCACATCGAAATCATCGTTCGCCAGATGCTCCGTCGGGTTCGTGTGCGGAGGTCTGGAAACACAGACCTGCTCAGTGGTGAATTCGTCGATCGGCTGCTCTTCGAGGAACTGAACGAACTTGTCATCGCCAAGGGTGGGCAACCCGCTGTTGCCGAGCCAGTCCTGCTGGGGATTACGAAGGCGGCCCTGAATACAGAGAGCTTCCTTTCTGCCTCGTCGTTCCAGCACACGATCAATGTTCTGGCTGGTGCAGCGATCGAGGGCAAGATGGATGACCTGCACGGCCTGAAGGAGAACGTGATCATCGGCAAGCTCATCCCGGCCGGTACCGGATTCCGTCAGCGAGCGGCGGTGGACGCATCCGGTGAGGAAGCCACCGGCGGCGATGGGGCAGCCGGTATCCAAGAAATCTCGGACGATGGCGAACTCCTCTTGTCGGTTGGAGGGGTGGGCACGCCGGTTGCCTCGG
The DNA here is from genome assembly GCA_964508275.1 of uncultured Ardenticatenales bacterium. Lineage (GTDB taxonomy): Bacteria > Chloroflexota > Anaerolineae > Ardenticatenales > JAADHH01 > CAZDTE01. The sequence goes on along the minus strand of CAZDTE010000020.1, from coordinate 13,871 downwards.
TCGCTCTGGCTTCTCTGGATGACGGTGCGCTCGAAAGACTGGTGGTCAAGGATGTCGAGCCTGTGGATGGTGAAGAGGACAGCGGTGATGAATCTGTCGAGAAGGTCCTCGCCTCCGGGTTCATTGAAGATGACGAGGAGGTCGACGAAATCTCGAGCGCCGAGGACGACGACTCCTTGCGTGTGGAGGACGAATTAGACGTTGATCTGGACCTCGAGACACCGGGCATCCTGGATGACGATGATGACGTCATCGATGACGATGGGGACGTCGATGACGATGAGGTCGTCGATGACGATGAGGTCGTCGAAGGGGATGATGACTTTGACCAAGATAGTGCCCCGACGGACTGAGTCCTCAACCTGATTGAGGCTGCGCCGACGCTGAAGAGAGCGGAGTAAGGCAATTCCAAGAGAATAATCGTCCCCTTGGAGCTGGTCACCTTAACCTCTGCTGCCAGCAATGACTAAGGGAACTCCAAGAAAACAGTTCTCCCAAACAGATTTACGATGCAGCCCACGACAGATCGAACAAGTGATTTGCAGGGGAGTTCCTTGGGCTTTTCCGCCTCGGTTGAAGACATTTCGCGAAACCTTACAGGCCTCGTGATATCTTTCTGGGAGGGTTACTACTCAGCCAGGCCCCCCTAACCCCCCAACTCTGGGGGAAACCCGCTTTACTCCCCCCAGGATTGGGGGGCTGGAGGGGCTTCCAACCACTGCTGAGACCATTCTCGCTGCTTGGCTGAGTAGTTACCTGGGAGGTTTATTTCTCTGGAAAAGCCTGATCACTTGGCCCCTCGCCGCGGCTTAATCCTTTTCGTCTGGCTCGCGTTTGCCCTGCGGCTGCTGCAGGTGGGGTTTCAACCTCTTTGGTGGGATGAGGGATGGACATTCTATTTCTCCTCCATGCCGTTCTCCCAGTTAATCGCTCGTACGGCCGCTGATATTCACCCTCCGCTGTATTATGTCCTCCTAAAAGCTTGGATGTCGGCTGCCGGAGTTGGCCCAATTCAAGCCCGCCTGTTCTCGATTCTCGTGGGCACGCTTACCGTGCCTGTGGTTTACGTGTTCGCGCGACAGCTCCTGCCGAAGGGCGCAGCCTTCGCCGGGTTTGTCGTCACCGCCGCGGCCGCCTTTCATGTGTACTACAGCCAGGAAGTCCGCATGTACGGGCTGCTGACCCTCTTTTGCCTGGCCGCCAGCTACGCACTCCTGCGGATGACGGTCGAGAGCCGTTCAGAATCTCGGTTCGGGACCACGTGGGCATGGACAGGCTACGTCGTATTCGCCACCGCTGCCCTTTATACGGAGTACTACGCTGCGCTCATCGTCGCCGCCCACGTCCTCTACGTCGGATCGGTGGTCGCTTTGCGGCGGGGAGCCCACGCCCCGGACCAGGCTGGCCGGACCGCGTCCATTCTCCGGCGCTGCCTGGCGGCCTGGGTAGTGATAGCCGTGTTGTACGCGCCGTGGGTACTTTACGTTTGGGCCAGGCTGGGGTCCTACGTCGCCGGCAAAGTCGGCATCGAAGCGTACGCTCCCCTGGTTCCGCACACGTTCCTGGTGCGCCATCTGGTAGCCTGGAGCGTGGGCCATCCGACTCCGGCCTACTCTTGGCTGGCGTGGGCAGCCATCGTTCCCCTGATCATCGCTGCACTTGGCGCACTCCGGCCGGCGACGGACTCCGATCTGGCGGGACGGGTGCGGACGAGTTTCCTCTTCCTGTATCTGTTCGTTCCGCTGGCGCTCGCCTACCTGGTGAACTTGCGCCTGCCCTTCCATCCCACCGGGTTCGAACGTCTGCTGTTGCCGGCGGCCCCAGCGTATTGGCTCCTCATCGGAGCGGGGCTGACGGCGGCCTATGGCCTCTCCTCACGCTTAGGGCAACTCACCGTCGGTTCATTGGCGGCGGTGGCCGTGCTGACCCTGGCGATCTTCTACACGGCTCCTCGCTACGCGGACGACGACTACAGGCCGATCATGGACCGCTTGCGAGCGCTGGGCCGCCCCAACGATGTGGTCCTCACCGTTCACCCGTGGCAGCAGGGCTACTTGCTCGCCTACCTGCCGGCCGAACATCCCGAGATCTTCCCTGTGCCGGCGCGTGACTGGGCTGCCATTCCCGAGAAGCGCACCCGCACACTCGATGGGCTGCTCGCTTCGCACGACCGCTTGTGGTTTCCCGCTTACCAGGTGTTGGGGCGTGTGCTCGAAGACGAGATCGCCGCAGACCTCGCCCTGCGCGCGTTTCCGGCGCTGGACGATTGGTTTGGCACTACCCGGTTGTTACTCGTGGCCGGGAAGCCCAGGCCAAACGTGCTGCCGGTTGACTACAACGTTGCCGACCAGGTTCGCCTGACCGGCATCGGCTTGAGTGCGGAGCCGGTTCCCTCGGCCTACGGCACGGTGACTCTGGCCCTGCGCTGGACCGCTTCCGCGCCGCTTCGGGATGAGTTGCGAATCGCCATCCGGCTGACCGACAATGCGGATTACGCGTGGGCCGTTCGCGACACCGATCTGCTGGATGGGACGCAGTCGTTTTCTGCGCTTCTGGGCGGAGAGGTCGTCGAGGATCATCAAGCATTGCTGATCCCCGCGGGCACGCCGCCCGGCACGTACACGCTGCACCTCGGCCTTTACCGGAAAGATGACGGCCGCCGGCTAGAACTCCGTGATCCGGCCGGGCAGCCGCTGGGTGTCGAGTTGGCCGCCAGCAGCGTCGAGGTGATTGCTCCAGAGCGGGCCCCGCCGCCGGAGGCGCTGCCGATCCAGCATCCGTCGCTCGCCGAACTGGAAGACGGGGTGAACTTCCTCGGCTACAGCCTGCCGGGCGACTCATACACACCCGGAGAGCCGCTCCCCCTGGTGCTCTTCTGGCAAGCTCAAGCGGCGCCGGCCGGCGATCTGCGCGTCTTCGTGCAGGCGGTTGATGAGCGGGGCCAGGTTTGGGGCGCGCGGGACGTGCCGCCGGTCGGAGGGGCTTTCCCCGCGTCCCGGTGGGGCGATGGCACCCTCGTTCGAGACCCCCATCCCCTCGTACTCGATCCGGACACACCTGATGGAACCTATCGCCTGATCGCCGGCCTCTACCGGCCCAAGGATGGGAGCAGGCTGCACGTTTTGCGGGGGCCGGGGAGGGGAAAAGACCACCTCATCCTCCAGGACATCGTCGTGCGTGGCCGGCCGCACCGGTTCACGCCGCCGGACAACGTGGGGAATCCGCTCGATGTGCCGTTCGGGGATTGGGCGCAACTGCTCGGCTACTCGTGCGACGACGGCGCCGGTGACTGTCCCGTCCGGCCGGGAGAGCGCCAGGAACTGACCCTCACCTGGAGAGCGTTGGGGCACACCGTCTCTCCGTACAAGGTCTTCGTGCACCTGGAGGACGAAACGGGGCATATCTGGGGACAGAGCGACCAGGTGCCCGGGGCGGGCGCGTTTCCGACCACTGGCTGGGTCGCCGGCGAGTATCTGCGGGACCGGCACGACCTGGTTGTTCGCGAAGACCTACCCACCGGCACCTACCGGCTGACTGTCGGGCTCTACGACGGCCAGACCGGTCAACGAATCCCGGTCATTGCCCCCGATGGCCGCACTGCCGGCGATCACATCGTTGTGCAGACGGTCACGATGCGGTCGGAATCGAACCCCCGTTAGCGCCTGTTCGGGAAAAATGGCCTCGTGTGGTATAATTCATGCCTGAGGAAGTTTCTGAGGGTGATGACGACATGGTAGACCGAACGCGGGCCATAGCCCACTTGGACATGGATGCCTTCTTTGCTGCCGTTGAGGTGTTGGAGAACCCTGCCCTGGAGGGCAAGCCGGTTCTGGTAGGCGGCCGGCCGGAAGAGCGAGGCGTCGTCGCGGCGGCTTCCTATGCGGCGCGGGCGTTTGGCGTCCACTCGGCCATGCCGATGGCTCGCGCCCTGGCGCTGTGCCCCGACGCGATTGTTCTCCCACCGCGCCTCCAGCTCTACCGGGACTTCTCCCGTCGGGTGATGGAGTTGGTGCGCGATGTGACGCCCCTCGTGGAACAGGTGAGCATTGACGAGGCCTTTCTTGATCTGACGGACCGGGTGACAGCCTGGCAAGAAGCCGTCAGCGCGGCGCGACAGCTCCAGAAGCGAATTGCGGAGGAAATCGGTCTGTCCGCGTCGCTGGGGGTAGCGACCAACAAGCAGGTGGCCAAGGTCGCATCGGATCGGCAGAAGCCGGGGGGATTGACCGTGGTACCGCCGGGAGAAGAGGCGGCATTCCTGGCCCCATTGCCGGTTCGTGCATTGTGGGGCGTTGGGCCCGTGACTGCCGAGCGACTGGCCGAGATGGGGATCTCCACCGTCGGTGGGCTGGCGACACTGGCCGAAGAGGAGTTGCGGGCGCGATTTGGTCGCCACGGGGTGGCCATAGCTCGCCGGGCGCAGGGCATCGATCAACAACCGGTCGTTACGAAACGCGAACCCAAATCGGTCAGCCGCGAACGGACGTTTCACCGGGACGTGGCCGACGGAAACATCCTGCGGGAGCAGTTGTGGCGGCTCAGCCAGGGGGTGGGGCGCCGGCTCCGGGAAAAAGGCAAAACGGCGAGCACCATCGCCATCAAGCTGCGCTACGCGGATTTCGCAACGATATCTCGCCAGATGACGTTGGACGTGCCGACGGATGACGAGCAGGTGATTTACCGGGCAACAGCCGCACTCCTGCGCCAATCCTGGGAGCGCGGGCGTTCGGTTCGGCTACTGGGAGTGGCCGGACGGAACCTGTCGTCGCCGGCGGGGCAACTTCCGCTGCCGATAGAGGCAATCATTTAGGCGAGGAACTCATCGTAGCTCATCCGCGGGGGGAGCGAGAATGGCCTCAGCAGCGGTCGGAAGCCCCCCCAGCCCCCCAATCCTGGGGGGAGCAGAGCGATTTCCCCCCAGAATTCGGGGGGTTAGGGGGGCCTGCCTGAGCAGAAATCCTCGGTCTTTATGATAGCACAACTCCCCCGCGCCGGCAAGTGGGGGAGCTGGGGCAACGGCTACCGCCGCACAAACTTGACGGCGTCCAGGCCAATGCGCCGGGTCAGGCTTGGTTCGCCGGTCGCATCGCCAAGGAAAACCGACTCGCCGCCTTGCGCCGCGAATTGGAACGTGCCCAGGCTGACCCATTGGTCGTAATGGGCGGCCTGGTTGATGACGCGGTCCGCGCGTTGGCCGCTGTGGTAGATGCGGTACCGCGCGCTTTGCGTGTTGGCGTTTTGCCGTGGGATGAAGACAAAGACATCGTATTGTCCGGGGCCCGGAAGTTGTGGCGTCCATTCGCCGAAGTTGGACAGCCCGTTGGACAGATTGAGTGTCCAGTAGCTGTGTCCGGCATAGCCGACCACCGAATCGTGGCGACCCGACAACGGGCCTCCCCAGCGGAAGCCGCTGTCCTGTTCGTCAACGATGAGTGTTTGGGAGCCGCCGTTGCCGGTGCTCAATTCCCACCATACCTTGGCCGAGGCGAACCCTCCGTTTTCGTAGTACTGCACCTCCAGGTTGTGGGTGCCGGCCCCCAAGGCATAATCCGCCGAGACGGTCGTGGCCGGCTGGTCGATCCAGTGATCGATGACGGTGCGACCGTCCACCAGCACGCGAACGCCGTCATCGGTCCGCGCGTAGAACGTGTAGGTGCCGCCTTGCGGGAAGTCCATCGAGCGGGTCCACTTCACAGAAAACCCATCGGCCCGCAGCCGTGAATCGGGAGAACCCGTGCCCCAATCGAAGTCAATGGCGGCGTCGGAGCGCGTGAAGGTCGGCGAGCCGGAAAGGGAAGGGTTGCCGAAATAATCGCCACGCCAGTTGCCCTGCGGAGTCCCTAACCGCTCCCACCACACCTTGGCCACCGCGCCTCCGCCGTGCTCGTAGAACTCCACCAGCAGGTTGTGATCGCCCTCCAGCAGGTACATATCGGCCGAGTAGGAGGTCGGTGGCTGATCGTGCCACTGGTCAATGATGCGGTGGCTGTCGACTTGCAGCCGGATCCCATCATCGGCAGTGACGTGGAAGCGGTAGTTGCCGGCGTCGAAGTGTGTCGAGCGGGTCCAGCGTGCGGAGAAGTTGTCGGCAGGAACGCCGGCGCCGGGGGAGCCACTGCCCCAATCGAACTGCACGTCCGCGTCGTTGCGGGTGAGGACCGGTGTACCAAGCAGGTCGGCGTTGTCAAAGTACTGCCCTTTCCAGTCGAGGAAAACGCCGCCCGGTCCCTCCCACCAGGCATGAATCAACGCGCCGCCGCCATTCTCATAGTATTGGACCTGCACCACGTGGTGTCCCGTACCCAGGTAGAGCTGCGCGCTGTAGGTCGTGGCTGCCTGGTCCTTCCACTGATTGATGATCAACTGGCCGTCCACCCACAGGCGTACGCCGTCGTCACTGGTGACATAGAAGGTGTAGTTCCCTTCCTGCACATCGAGCGTTCGCGTGGCGCGGAGTGAGAAGTGATCGGACGGAATCTTGGGGTCCGGGGAGCCGGTGCCCCAATTGAAGTCCAGGTTCTCGTCCATACGCACCACGGGTGGGTAACCGGCCAGGTTGGTGTTGTCGAAGTACTCGCTGTACCAGGCCGGATCGGTGTGTGCGGGCCCGATTGGGCCTTGGGCAGAGACGGTCGAGACAAAGACGGCAACGCCTATTCCCAATACGAGTGACACCAGCCATTTCCACGGTTTCATGACACACCTCCAACGTCTGCGTCCTGACGGCGTAGCGCCTTAGCGGCACCGGACGGTTCGAGAGAGCGGAGAGCGGGCAGCCGGTGATACGACCCACATGATGGAGACGTCGGGAGAAGCCACGGAGTTCCTAAACGCGGCGCGCGATCAGCCAGGCGATGGGCGATCCCGTCGCCGCCGGCGGCGGGACGGGCGTTCCTGGCCGGCCTCGCCGCGCACGGCGGCGATCCACCGTTGGCAATACTCATCGCGTCCCATCATCACGTCGGCGGCGAGTACGGTTTTGCGAATGGCCTCCTCCAATGGGTTGGTGATGGCCGCTGTCAGCCCGGCGCCGATTCCCAGGGCCAGAAACGCCGTGTTCAGCGGCATGCGATCTGGCAAGCCAAAGGAGATGTTGCTGGCCCCGCAAATGGTGTTCACTCCCAGTTCGCGCCGCACCAGCCGGATCGTCTCCAGCGTGACCGTTGCGGCGGTGTGGTCCGCGCCCACGGTCATCGCCAGCGGGTCAATGACGACGTCGGCCCGCGAGATGCCGTGGTCCTCCGCCCGTTGCACGATCTTGCGGGCGATGGCCAGGCGCGCTTCCGGCGTCACGGGGATGCCCGTTTCGTCGTTGGCGATGCCGACGACCGCCGCGCCGTGCTTCTTGACCAGTGGCAGGACTCGCTCCAGCGATTCGTCCTCGCCGGTCACCGAGTTGACCAGCGCCTTGCCCTGGTAGACGGCCAGCCCGGCAGCCAGCGCTTCGATAACCGACGAATCGAGCGAGAGTGGCACATCCACCACAGCCTGGACAGCCTGTACGGCTGCCGCCAGGATGGCCGGCTCGTCTGCGCCGGGGACGCCGGCGTTCACATCCAGCACGTGGGCCCCGGCCGCCACTTGGTTGACAGCGTCCTGCTGAGCCATCGTGAAGTCCAGCGCCTGCATTTGCGCGGCCAGGACTCGCCGGCCTGTGGGGTTTATGCGCTCACCGACGATCACGAAAGGGCGGTCGGCGCCGATCGCTACGGTTTGTGTGGGTGAAGAAATCGTTGTCTTCAAAGATGCGTTCTCCTGTTCTTTCTGCGCGGAAAAAGGCCAGCTTCCTCAATGATGTCCTTCACCAGGGCCTCCTGGCGAAAGGCCATCACGTGAACGCCGGCGACGCCGGCGATCTCGCGCACCTGCTGGATGATCTCGATACAGATGCGCTTGCCCTCTTCCCGCTGTTGTGCTTTCGGCGTCTTGCGCAGCCGTTCCACGATGTCGTCGGGGATAACGACGCCCGGCACGCGCGTGCGCAAGAACTCGGCGGCCTTGACCGAACGCAGCGGGCCGACACCGACCAGGATGAACACCTGCTCGTGGAGTCCTAGATCGCGGACGCGTTGCATGTACGTCCGCAGGCGAGGGACGTCGAAGCAGTATTGCGTCTGAATGAAATCGGCGCCGGCGGCCACCTTCTTGGCCAGCCTGTCCGGTCGCCAGTCGAAGGGGGGTGCGAACGGGTTGGCCGCGGCACCCAGGAACAGGCGGGGCGGCACGTCCAGCCGGCGCCCGCTGAGGAAGAGGCCTTGGTCACGCATGACGCGCGCTACGCGCAACAGCTGGATGGAGTCGAGGTCGAACACCGGTTTGGCCTCTGGTTGGTCGCCCACGCTCACATCGTCGCCGGTCAGGCAGAGAACGTTGCGCACGCCCATGGCCGCTGCACCCAGCAGATCGCCCTGGATGGCGATGCGGTTGCGATCTCGGCAGGAGACCTGCAACACCGCCTCATAGCCGGCCCGCACGAGCAGGGCGCAGATGCCCAGGCTTGACATGTGGCAATTGGCGCCGGCCGCATCGGTCGCGTTGATGGCGTCTGTTACCTCGGCCAGCACCAACGCGTTATCGTACACGGCCTGCGGATCGGCGCTGTCCGGCGGGTTCAGTTCCGCCGTGACGGCAAACAGACCGGCACGCAATACTCTTTCCAGGCGGCTGCTAGATTTCATGTTCAGAATCAGTGAATCAGCGAATGAGCGAATC
>CAZDTE010000020.1:0-5059 GCA_964508275.1 uncultured Ardenticatenales bacterium | reverse complement strand
AGCGAATCGGCGCATCAGCGAATTGGTAAATGAATGAGGCGATTCCAAGAGCGTAATCCTCCCAAAATCGTAGTGCGTGTAGCGTGAGGCCTTTCGGCCAAATTCACCACGCACCACGCACAACGGGGGCGCTATAAGTTCCGGGAGCATGTAGATTCTGGAACTCCCTGACACTCCCCACACCATACGCTTCACGCTTCACATTTCACGCCATCCACCCTTTGGGTGTCTCTTTGTCCACGCCGGTGAGCATGTTGAGCCAGGCGGCCGTGCCCTGCAAGGCTCGATTGACCGGTGGCTGAACCTGTCGAAATTCGTCGCCGTAGAAGGCCATCCGCCGGGAGCGTTCGTAGGCACGCGTCCACACGCAATCCGTGTTTGGCTTGACCTCGCACTTGCCGTTCAGGCGCACGCCACCGCAGGGGCCGTTGCGCAGGTTCTTGGGACAGGTCATGGGGCAGGTCATGCCGGTGGAGTGCAGAACGCACTGCCCGCACATCTGGCAATCCCAAATCGTGCCCTTGACGATCTCCTCACCGAGCACAAACACCGGTCGCAATCGCGGGTGGCCGATTCGAGTCAGGACGGGCGCGAGGCGGCGCATGGTCGCCTCGGTCCAACGATAGGCGTGCTCCAGCAGGCGGGGGCGGTCGAGTAGCAGTGCGCGCATCTACTGGCCTCGCTTCATCGCCATGAACTTCTTGGCGAGGTCAACGGCCGCGGCGGCGTCGGTTCCGTACGCTTCGGCGCCGATCTGCTCGGCCCAGGCGTCGTTGACCGGCGCGCCGCCAACCAGCACCTTCACGCTGTTCCGCAGGTTTTCTGTTTCCAGCGTTTCAATCACGGTGCGCATGTAGGGCATGGTCGTGGTCAACAGGGCGGACATGCCCAGCAGATCGGCGTCGTGCTCCCGTATCGCCTTGATGAACGCGGCAGCGTCGGTATTGATGCCCAGGTTAACCACCTCGAAGCCGGCCCCTTCCAGCATCATGGCGACCAGATTCTTGCCGATGTCGTGGATGTCCCCTTTCACGGTTCCGATGACGAGGGTGCCAACGCGTGCCGTGTCAGTCTTCGCCAACAGCGGTTCCAAGATGGCCATGCCGGCCTTCATCGACTTGGCGGCCATCATGACTTCGGGCACGAACAGCACGCCGTCGCGAAAATCATCGCCCACGACGGACATGCCGGCAATGAGGCCGTCGCTGAGGATCTGCTGCGGGGTCAGACCGCGTGCCAGCGCCTCGCGGGTCGCCTCAGCGACCTCTTGAGCCAGGCCATCATACAGGTCATCGGCCATTTGCTCAAGTAGTTCTGCGTTCGACAGGTCTTTCATGTTTCATCCTCGTTTGTTGCACCGTGATTCTGTGGAACGTATGGCCAGAAGTATAGCCTGTTTGGGGAGGGTTGTCAATGTCTTTGTTATCCCCGCTCGATGTGGGCGAGGAACTCACTGCGGGTTCGCGGATCGCTCTTGAAGCGACCCTTCAACGAAGTGGTGACCATCCGCGCGTTCGATTGCTCCACGCCACGCATGGCCATGCACATGTGCAAACCCTCCACCACCACGCCGACCCCCTGGGGGTCCAGGGTTTCGTGGAGGAAGTCGGCGGTCTGCACGGTCATGCGCTCCTGGACCTGCAAGCGACGCGCAAACATCTCCACGATGCGTGGAACCTTGGATAAGCCGATGACGCGGCCTCGCGGAATGTAGGCCACGTGGACTTTGCCGAAGAAAGGCAGCAGGTGGTGCTCGCACAGGCTGTAGAAGTCAATGCCCCGCACCAGCACCATCTCATCGTAACCGATGTCGAAGATGGCATCATTCACGAGCGAGCTGGGGTCGATCTGATACCCGTCGGTCAGTTCGGCGTACATGGCCGCGACCCGTTCCGGCGTTCGCCTCAACCCTTCGCGGTCCGGGTCTTCGCCGATGTTTTTCAGGATCTGGCGAACGGCCCTCTGAATCAGGCCGTTTGACGACAAACGTAGTTGTGTTTCGTGTGCCGGTATCATCTCCAACGCTCTCACCTCTATCTCTCTACCCCTACCTCTATCCTCTGCCGCAATCTCTACGTCGCTGGCTCAACTCGGCGTGCATTCAGCGCCCATCATTGCCCACGCCCTCGATCCAACGAACAGCGGTCTCGGGCAGGTGGCCGGCAGGAGCCTTGCGCACTTTGCAGGCCGGGAGTGAGCGGACAAAGTACTGACCGTAGCGCTTGGTCAGGACACGGCGATCCAGAACGATGACCGTGCCCCGGTCCGTCCGGCGGCGGATCAGGCGGCCAAAGCCCTGACGGAAGCGCAACACCGTCTGGGGCACAGCAAACTGCACGAAGGGGTTGTCGTATGTTTCGCTGCGGGTGGCGAAGACTGGATCGCTGGGCACAGGGAAGGGGAGTCGCGCGATGACCACGCAACTGAGCGCGGGTCCGGGTACGTCAATACCCTCCCAGAAGCTATGGGTCCCCAGAAGCACGGTCCGATCCTGGGCCCGGAAGTCTTCCAACAACTGTCGCCTCGAGCCGTCACGGTACTGGCTGAGTACGTTGATCCCTTTTTCACCGAGCGGGTCACTGATAGCGTCGTAGGTTGCCCGGAGTTGGCTCTTCGAGGTGAACAGTACGAGGGTCCGCCCGCCGGTGGCCTGGCACAAGTCGATGAGCGTCTGCTGAACCGCGCGTGCGTAGCCGGGTGTGTTCGGCTCGGGTATGTCGGTGGGCAAGTAGAGCAGCGTCGATTTCGCGAAGTCGAACGGCGAGCCCACACTCAACGTTCGAACACCTTCTAGTCCGAGCCGGTCCTGCAGGAACGAGAAACTCCCATCCACTTGCACCGTTGCCGACGTGAGTACGACCGTGTCCTTGTCGCCGAACAGGCCCTGAGCCAGCAGGTTGCCGACGTGCAAGGGTACATTGTGTAACTCCAGGTCATTATCCTTCGCCTTGATGGTTGCCCAGTAGATGGTGTTCGCGGCCGGTTGGCTGATCACGCCCTCCAAGTGCTGCCAATAGTCCAGAACATGTTGATGGTAACCGCCCAGCGTCTGCACGAGATCCTCATACTCCGTGATTCCCGCATTGTCCAGCAGTTCCAGTGGCCGGTAGATCTGTTCCAGGCTTTGGGCAATCTGTTTCAGGCGCAGCCCAAGGTCATCCCAGGCGATCTCTACACTGGTCCAACCCGGCTGGACGCGCAGCGCGGGAATCAGACGTATCTGCACGTCGTAATTGCCTTTCTTCGGTGCCCGGTCATCCAGGAATCGGCGGAGCGCGTTGAAGAAGCCATAGAGGCGAGGGCCAATGCCGGCGATCTCCTGGTGGGCTAGCCGGATCAGGTCCTGGAGTTGGGCCTTCACGTGTGCTGGCGACTGACTGTTATCCACCTGGCTGTGCAGGTTGGACAGGAAGCCGGCATACTGGCCCACGCCTTTGGCCTGGCTGATTTCGCGGAGTAGTTGCTCGATCTTGTCCAGGTTGAGAACGTTGCCCAGTTGACGGGTGGCCTGGGCTTCCAGGTGGTGGGCCTCATCAATGATGAGGTGATGGTGTTCGGGCAGAACACGGTTCTCGGTCATCATATCGGCCAGAAGCAGGGCGTGGTTCACGACGATGATGTGCGCGGCCTCGGCCCGCCGGCGTGCGTTGTAGAAGAAGCAGCGTCCCTCTTGCTCGTGGCGACAAATGTCTGGCTGGCAGGCGTCAGCATCCACGCACACCTTGCGCCAGAAAGCGAACTCGCCCCGCTGCTGAACAAGGGTGAGTTCCGATTGATCGCCGGTCGTGGTGCTGCGCTGCCAGACCAACAGTTTTGCCAGCGTGGTCATGTCCCTGGAGCCGATGTCTGTGGATTGGCGCAGCATGTCCAGGCGTCGCGGGCAGAGGTAATTGGACCGACCCTTTAGCATGGTCGCTTCAAACGGCATATCCAGGATCCGCTCCAGGTCGGGCAAATCCTTGTGGACCAGTTGGTCCTGCAAGTTTATGGTGTTCGTGGAAATGACGACAGGCCGGCCGTTTGCTGCGGCGAAGTGTACGGCCGGCAGCAAATAGGCCAGTGATTTCCCCGTGCCGGTGCCGGCTTCCACCAAGAGGTGTTGCTGGCGGTTGAAGGCCTCAACAACGGCGTTCAGCATCTGCACTTGCTGGGGGCGTTCCTCAAAGCCCGGCAAGTGGTTCGCGAACAGGCCCCCGTGCTCCAGTTGGGCGGTCAACGCCTGCTGATTGAGAGGAGTAACCTGCTCGGATGGCTCCAGTCGTTTCAGAGGCCGCGAGGGCATGCGCAAGCCCCACGGTTGGTCGCCACCGCCAATCCGGTCCTGAAGTTGTTGACCGATGGTCGTGTCTGTGAACGCGTAGCGGGCGCGGGATCGTTCGACCTCGCGCATGACAGGGGCCAACGGCCAGTTCGTGCGCGAGGCGAGGCGGTTTACCTCGCGAATCACGGTCAGGTCCAGTTTGCGCGCGCGTTGTAGGAGGGACAGGAATAGGTCCTTCGTCATCAACGCGTCTTCCAGCGCGCGGTGGCGTGTGGGGAAAGGAATGCTCAGTTGCTCGGCCAGTCGCCCGAGGCTGTAGCTGGTCGCGTAGGGTATCAGGATGCCGGCCAGTTCGAATGTGTCTATGCCGACGTTGTTGCTGAGCGCATTCTGCTTGCGAAGAAAGCCCAGATCGAAGGCTACGTTGTGGCCGATCACGGGCAGATCCCCAACGAAACGGGACAGCGGGATAATGACTTGGCCAATCGGGGGGGCGCTGTCCAATTCTGCCTGGGAAATACCGGTAAGCTTCTGGATACGGTAACGCAACGGTCGTCGGGGATTGACCAGCGTGGACCAGGTGTCGATGACCGGTTCCTCCGTCTCTGTTCGGGGAATCCGGAACTTGACAGCGCCAATTTCGATGATGGCGTCCTGTTCTTTCTGTAGCCCCGTCGTTTCCAAATCTAGAGCCACAAAGGTTCGACTCATTGAACGTTTCTTCTTTCTCTTGGTGCGCGTTGTCTCCGGGAGTTAGGGAACTCCAAGAGAATAGTTCTCCCAAACAGATTCTCGATG
>CAZDTE010000019.1:3144-34445 GCA_964508275.1 uncultured Ardenticatenales bacterium | reverse complement strand
TGCTCCCCCAGAATTGGGGGCCGGGGGGCGTTCCCCAGGTTATTGAGATGATACCGTCTCTCTCGGATATTTTAACACAGTCTGGGGATCGGGTCAACCGCGACCCCACGCAGGTGCCGCGATCCTTTCTTGACACCAGTGGGCATTTGTGCTATAGTCGGTTCAGAAGACCACAGCGTTTTCTCGTTATTCCGGCGGATCGCTGGGATGCCCTCAGCGAGTTTCTGACCCCCGGACAGGATATCCACGCGAGGACGGATTCGTGGAACTACCTGCTCAAACAGATCGCACTACCGCTATCCAGGACCTGCGCGCGCAGATACGCGAGTTCGTGGCCGAAAGGGACTGGGAGAAATACCATCACCCGAAGAATCTGGCCATGTCCATCGCCATTGAGGCTGCGGAACTCATGGAACACTTCCAGTGGCTCTCAGCGGATGAATGCCAGGCAGAAATCGAGAGGCCGGAAACCCGTGCTCAGGTGGAGGACGAACTGGCCGACGTGCTGATTTACGCGCTGGCGTTTGCGAACGCTACCGGTACGGACATATCCCAGATCGTCCGCCGGAAAATGGGCGTCAATCAGAAACGGTTCCCGGCCAGCGAAGTGCATGGGACGTTGGGCCGGGGCGACGGCCGGCGGAGAAGCACGCCCTGAGAGGGCGCTGAGCGTGCCGCGGGAGCCCGGTGTTTGTGCCGGCTGAATTGTGAAGGCCTCCCAACGCGAGAGAGCCGAGGGCTGTGGGGCGCCCTTCGGCTCTCGTGCAAAAGGAGGAGAAAGAGAAACGTTTTCCGTTTGATCACAGGATACCATGTTTTCTAGCATAATGCTTGACGGTCTGCCTACGATTTACCTACTATTGCCCTACGGAGCCGCTGTTGAATAAACACCGAGCCCGCCTGACGTCTACTTTCTGTCGGTTGCTACTGGCGTTCCTGATGTTGGCCGGCGCGTTGTTGCCAATTCGATCAGTTCATGCCCAGGGAACAACAACACCGACCGTGGATGATCTGATTGCTCAGATGTCGGTCGAGGAACGCGTCGGTCAACTTTTCCTGGTGACGTTCGTGGGCAACGATGCCACTTTGGATTCGGACATCGGCCAGTTGGTGCGCGACTATCGCGTAGGTGGTGTGGTTCTCCTGCCGGCGAACGGCAATTTCCGCAATGATGGGGACACCCCCGGCCAAGTTATCACATTGACAAACCAACTGCAACTGCTCGCCTACAATCGCAGTCAAGAGTCGGAGAGCAGTCCGCACATCCCCCTGTTTGTTGCGGTGGACCAGGAGGGAAATGGCTACCCTTACACGCGGATTCGCAACGGTCTGAGTCCGCTGCCTTCCAACATGACCATCGGAGCTACCTGGAGCCTCCTATACGCGAAAGAAGTCGGCAAGATTGTAGGTAGCGAACTTCGCGCGTTGGGCGCCAACATGCTCTTAGGGCCATCCCTCGATGTAGTGACCAACCCTCGCCCCGGCCAACCGGGAGACATGGGGGCGCGCACCTTCGGGGGCGACCCTTTCTGGACAGGGAAGTTGGGACAGGGTTATATCCGTGGTGTCCATCTGGGAGGCGACCGGCGCGTCGCTGTTGTTGCCAAGCATTTCCCTGGCCTCGGTAGCGCGGACCGTCGCCCGGATGAGGAAATCGCCACAATCCAGGAATCCCTCAACGAGTTGCGCAACATTGAGCTCATCCCTTTCTTCTCGGTGACGCAGCAAGGTGAGGGCGAAGACAACCTCGCTCTGGCCGATGCCCTGATGACCTCGCACATTCGCTATCGCGGCTTTCAGGGCAACATTCGGCAACTGACGCGTCCCATTAGCCTCGACGCCCCAGCACTCCAGGCCATCCTCAGTCTGGAGGAGCTGGCCACCTGGCGAGACAAGGGCCTGATGGTCAGTGACGCCCTCGGTGTCCCGGCCATCCGCAAGTTCTATGACCCTTCATTGCAAACCTTCCCCAACCGCCGCATTGCTCTGGAGGCCTTCTTGGCCGGAAATGACCTGTTGATCCTCTCCCAGTTTGGTTTGAACGATGAATGGCCGGAGCAGTTTGAGAATATCAAGAGCACGGTCCTCTTTTTCCGAGACCGGTATGAGTCGGATCGCGCCTTCCGCACGCGGGTGGACGAGGCCCTGAAACGGATTCTTCGACTCAAACAGAGACTTTATCCGTCCTTCGCACTGCAAGAGGTGCTCGTCTCCCGGGGAGAAGCGCAGGCTGTCCTTGGCCAGGGACAGGATCTGCTCAGTCGCCTGGCCCAAGATGCGGTGACGCTCGTCTACCCCGGGCCGGGTGAATTGGCCGACCGGTTGCCCAGCCCTCCCCTTAGCGATGAAAACATCCTCATCGTCACCGACTCTCGCCCCTTGCAGGAGTGCTTTGACTGTGAGCCGTTCCCAGCTATCGCGCCTCAGGCGCTGGAGCAAATGATCTTACGCATGTACGGCCCTAGTGCCACCCGCCAGGTGGTCCCTTCGCGGCTACACAGCTACAGCTTTCGCCAGCTCAAGGAGTACATCCTTGCGCCGGAAGATGAACAGGACCCTGTATTGCGGGAACTGATCCGCCAGGCCGACTGGATCATCCTGGCCATGCTTGACGCAAATCGGCAGGATGCACCGGAATCGGACGCCATTAAACTACTCTTGCAGGAAAGCTCAGACAGCTTGCGAAATCACAAGATCGTCGTCTTCGGTTATGACGCGCCCTACTTCCTGGATGCCACCGACATGAGCAAGCTCACGGCCTTCTACGCTGTTTACAGCAAGACAGAACCCTTCATCGAGGCTTCGGTACGGGTGCTCTTCCAGGAGTTTACGGCGCAGGGGGCTTCGCCCGTCAGCATACGTGGAACCAACTACAACCTGATCGATCGCACCGCCCCAGACCCCGACCAGGTGATCCAGATCAGTGTCGGCGACTTCTCCGGCGGGGACCAGGCCACGCCCGCTCCCATTGACGTCGAAGTGGGTACGAAGTTGAACTTGCACACGAGCATCATTCTCGACCGCAATGGAAACCCTGTGCCGGATGGTACACTCGTAACCTTTATCCTATCCTATCCTGCTGAGTCCCTGGAGTTGCCACGCCAGACCGCTGACACCGTTCATGGCATCGCCAACACCACAGTGACGCTGGAACGTGGTGGTCAGTTGGAGATCACGGCGGTCAGCGATCCGGCGAATCGCTCCACCACTGTGCTGGTCACGATTGGGGAAGATGAACCCGGCACCATCGCCACCCTTGTCCCCCCTACGCCGACGATAACCCAGACACCCTCCCCAACGATGACGCCTTCCCCTGAACCGCCCGGTACGCCAACGCTTGTGGCCGCACCCACCGCTTTGCCCCCTGGCCGCGCCGGGACGTTGCCGGAAGGGGAGTTGGGGGTCTCTGTCCTGTTCCTCTCACTGGCCGGGATGGGCTTGGCTGAAGGCATCGGCTTCTGGATTGACCGGCGGCGTGATCTGCCGGCCTTCCTCAAGCTGCGTACCGGCCTGTGGGCGCTGGCCTGGGGATTGGGTGGCTATATCGCCTATGGCCTCGGCGCGGTCCAGCCGCTGTTGGTGGCTATTTTGCCGGAAGGCTTCCCAGCTTGGGGGCAGGCGCCCTTGTTCTCGTTTGTGGTGGTGCTGCTGGCGATGGCCTTTGGACAGTGGTCGCAGGCCGAGCGGGGTTGAGGTGTCTGTGACCCTCGTTTTGTCTGGCGAAGGCCGGTGACCAAGGCACACCGACCCCTGGATCCTGGCCGCGGCCTCTCTGCCTATCGTCCCGGACGGTAGTGCCCCACCGTTCGGTTCTGCAACGTCAGATAGGCTTGAGCCACGCGCTGGACATCGGCGGCGGTCACGCTCGACAAGCTTGCCAGGTAATCCCGGAACCACTCGTACGAAGCCACCACCTCCGCGAAGCCCAGCCAGAACCCCTGGTTGGTGACACTTTCGCTGCTGTAGGCAAACTGTGCCCTGGACTGCTGGATCGCCTTGGCCAACTCGTCGTCCGAGATCGGCTCCTCAACAATGCGAGTCAACTCAGTTACCAAGGCGGCCTCAACTTCCTCGATGGCTCGGTCGGTGCGTACCGTCGCCGAGCACGTGAAGAGGTACGGGTCCACGGTTGGAGAATATGAGCTAGATGCGTCCGCTGCCAGTTCCGTGTTCACAAGGGCGCGGTAAAGGCGAGAAGATCGGTTCGGAGGAGGGGAACCCCACAGGCTCATCGCCTTGGCACCAGAGAGAACAGCGTCCAGGATGACCAGAGGGAAGAAGTCATTGTCGCTCGCGCGCGGAGCGTGGTGGGCGATCTGCACGTACGCAGTCTCTCCCTGGCCATGGACGACAACCCTGCGCTCGCCCTGCTGTGGAGACTCCACAGATCGCAGATCCGACACCGGCGGCCCTGACGTGAGGGGCGCGTAAAGTTCATGGATCCTTTCCAGCAATTCCTCGACCCGAAAGTCGCCGGCGGCCACCAGGATCGCGTTGTTCGGGCCATAGTAGGTGCGATAATGGTTGAACAGATCGTCTCGGGTGATCTGTTCCAGATCACACTTCCAGCCAATCACCTCGTGGTGGTAGGGATGGATCTTGAAAGCGGCGCTGGTCACTTCTTCAGAGAGGAGGAATTGCGGGAAGTTCTCGGCCCCCTCCCGCTCCGAAATGATGACCGTGCGTTCAGATGCCACTTCGCCGGGATCAAACAGGGAGTTGACCATGCGGTCCGCTTCCAGGCGTAAGGCCACGTCGAAGCGCTCCGATGGCAGGGTCTCGTAGTAGGTAGTGAAGTCGATCCACGTCATGCCGTTGAACGTGCCCCCTTCGCGGGCGATCCGCCGGTCGATTTCCCCCTGCGGAAAATCGGGTGTGCCCTTGAACAGCATGTGTTCGACCCAGTGAGAGATTCCGGTGATGCCGGCGACTTCATTGCGGCTCCCCACTCTATACCAGAGCCACAGGCCGGCTACCGGCGCATGGTGCATCTCCTTGCACAGTACGGTCAGACCATTGTCCAGCGTGGTACGCACCACGCCGTTTTCCCTATCGTTCAGGGTTTCAGGAACTGGCTTCGTCTTCGTCATTTACCACCTCATGTACTTGCCATGCTTCATCGATCCACAACCTTACGATCTCTCCCCGGAAGCCCCACGACCTCACGGTCTTTGTTGCAGTAAGGAGTTGGGAGATCTGGGTCTCGCTGTCCGTTGGGTTTCCGGCACAGGCGTGATGCGCCACGATGGCGATCTGCCTGGAGCCGTGCTGGGTTGTCGAGATGTCCACCCGCTGTTTGATCGACTCGACCGCTGCTCTATCCTCGCATTTCGCCAGGATTCCGTTCGGGCCCGGCTCCGTGATCGAATCGACGAAATCCACGCCGAATCGCCGGCGCAGGAAATCGATCACCGGCAACTGCGTTCTGCCGTCCATGCAATTGATCGTCGTGGCAAACGTTCCGGTAGCCATCTGCATCACCTCACTGATCGGCGCCGTGAATCTGCGACCGGGCGGTCCAATCAAGTGGCTTGGCGACCACAATCACCCGGTGGGTATTGTTACTGTATGGCCAACAACTGATCAGGGTCAGCCGCTCGTCACCAGTGGGTCGCATGAAGCGCGCGTTTTCGATGCGTACGGCCAGCGGCTGACCTTTTTCCTTGAGGATGTAGGTTTCGGTGACGTGATAGGGGAAAAGATCAGAACCGACGTACAGGTTGATTTTGTCTCCCACCTTGACATCGGCCAGGTAGCGAAACACCTCGCCTTTGACGTTGTGGTGCCCGGACATGACGACGTTCTCGTCGTGGCCGGGCAGGGCGCTGTTCTTGTGCCAGCCGACCGCGTTGTCAGGGACGATCCATTCCGAGACCTGCTGGCCATCGGACTCGGTGACCCGCCAGCCCATCTTCAGGACCAGGGCGTCCAACTCAATGGACGGAATGGCCAGCCGGTCGGGGGGCTCTGTCGCCGCAAGAACAGTTTCGGTGGCCGCCGTCGCCGTGGGCTGCGGCCCGTTGGCCCTCGTCGCGGAGGGTGAACGCTTCGGCGCGGGCCGATTCGCTCGCTCTGGCGATTCCGCGCCGGGGAACTTCGGCAGCAGGTCCGGGGCTTCCGGCGAAGGGGTTATTTTCGGCCCTGGCGTAAAGGTGGGCACCAGTGTCCTCGTAGCGGTCACAGCCATGACGATCGGCTCGCCCGAGGCAGCCGATGAAGAGACTTGCCAGTCGCGGAACGCCATGAGCAACCCCACTAGAATAAGGAGGGCCCCGGCAATCATGGCCGCGATAGGGAACTTGCGTTTTGCGTCCGTCACAATCGTTCTCCGTTCCAGTACAGCAGAGGGCAGCGCGTCAGTTGGCGGCCCCCGTTCCTACGGGGTCGTTTTCCTGGGAGTTTCTATGTCGCCATACGAACGCGATCGCGGCGAGCAGCATCAACGTGCCGGAGACGATTTGGGCAGTGGGGATGCCCCCGATGGTCCAGGCATCGGGGCGCTGCAATTCAACCAGGATGCGCCCCAGCGGGTAGAGGATGAGATAGAGCAAGAAGATGTCTCCTTCCCGCAGGCGTTCCGCGAATCGGTAGGCGATATACATCAACACAACGAAGGCCAAGAGATCCCACAGCGATTCATACAGAAATGAAGGATGGAAGCGCGTGCTGGGCGGCAAGCTGGCGAATGCCGGAAGCCGGTGGGCCGGATCGATGGGAATCCCCCAGGGAAGGTTGGTGGGATAGCCGTACAGTTCCTGGTTGAAGAAATTGCCCCAGCGACCGAAGGCCTGACCCAGAATCAAGCCCTGCGCTCCGATGTCCAGCCAGTGCAGGAAAGGCAGTTTGTAATAGCGGGTGTACAGCAGAAGCCCCAGCGCGCCGCCGGCCACTGCGCCGAAAATGCCCAGACCGCCTTGCCAGATGGCGTAGATTTCGCTGGGGTGACTCAGGTAATACCGGAAGCTGACGAGCGAACCTTGTGGGCTGGAAAGGACGTGGTACAGACGGGCGCCAATGAGGCCGAGGATCAGACAGACGAGCAGCGCATTCCAGACGTGGTCGGGGTCATCGCCGTGCCGGCGAGCTTCCACGCTGGCCACGTATGCGCCGGCCAGGGCTCCGATCATGATCAGTAGGCCATACCACCGGAAGACCAAGGGGCCGAGTTGAAAAGCGATGGGATCCATGAATAGGCAGCTCCTCGTGCGTGTCGGGTTGCTGTGTCACCCTGAGCATGGTCACGTGCGATCTGCTCGCGGGGGATGTATTCGGCGAACGGGCATAGCAGACACTAGAGCTGGAAGCGACCGGTGGCCGGTACGACCTTGTAATCGAAGTTCATCACATACCGAGACAGTTTCTCCCGCAACTCGTCCCAGGCAGGGTTTTCCAATATGTCCCGCATGGCTTCCATATCCTCGGCCACGCCCCCGGCCAAAATCTGTGGCCCCTGACCATAGACGGTATACCAGGCTTCTGTCGGTTCCAGTCCCAATTGTACCAGGGCCGGAGCAAACTCACTGGCCACAAAGTCCAGATAAGTACTTTCCTGTCCTGGTCGTATGTCCCAGCTCATCAGCAGTTTTACCATGTCAACCCCGTTTTTGTTGGGCGAATCCTGTGTGTATGGGCGAAATCATACCACAACATCTGCCAATTCGCAAATGTTACTCTCCTCCATCCGGAAGTACGGTTGCCACGGCACGCAGGCTCTCCGCCACGGCCCCGATCCGCGGCTCCACGGTCTCGATCTCCTCTTGGATGTCCGCGAGCGCGGTGGTCGTAGATTCTCCTCGAGCCGCCAGCGCTTCGACCTTCGACTCCAGCGCCGCCACGAGGGCTTCCACGGTGGTCTGGTCGTCGCCGTTCCCCTCCGGCGCAGATACCTGGACATCGATGACCACACGGTCCGAGGTTGCGCTGCTCTCGGCGGAGGCGGCCCACAGTGTCAGGTGATTGTTGCCCGTGGCCAGGGCCACGTCCGAAAACGCGAATTCGCCGCTTGACTCAATGGGGGTTGTGAGGAGAGGGCTGTCGTTCGCTCGCAGTTGCACTGTGCCTCCCGCAGGGGAGGCCTCGCCCCAGAGATCAATGCGGTCGGTCGTCAGCTCGGCGCCATCCGGCGGCCAGGTCACGGTGATGGAGAGGTCGCTGTCGGGGGGTTCTGGCTGCGGGCCTTCCTCCCACGGCATCACCCGCGTGAACTGCGGCTCCTGCCGCAAGGCGTGGACGGCAGGCAGAATCGAGTCCTCGTAGGCCCCGCCGGCGATCTTGTTGTACCACCAGGCGGCGTTCCCAAAGCTGTAGTTCCCCTTTTCGTACAGTTCCACCAGCCATGTGCAGACGCAGAAAAGGCTGGGCCGCCATTGGTCCTTGAATCCACGGAAGATCTCCATGTTGTATGCGGCATGAGTGTCCCCGGTGATGGTGGCATAGCCGGCATGCGTGCTGTCGCCGATCTCGTACCCGGCCTCAGTGCCCAGCATAGGCAGGGAATGCCCCAGGTAGCTCTTGAAGAGGTCATCGATCCACTCGTACTCACGGAAGGCGACCGTGAGATCGTCGGAGGGTGGCACGGAGGCGGGAATGTTGTGCGGCCGGTTGTGGATGGCTACCGCTGCACCTTCCAGATCGCCAAGGGCATCGTGGTTCTTCAACTCCTCCAGGATGTCGCGCAGCATCTGCCTGGCGTCGATGTGGCCGCCGGGGCTCATGGACGGGAACAGGGGAATCCCGCCCGCGTTCCGCACCCTGTCGAAGTTGCGGCGCAGTTGCTGGGCTACCTGCCGTGCTCGATGGCCCTGGTCCCAATGGTGCTCGTCCCATTCCACGTATAGGTTCGGCTCGTTGCCCCACTCGATGTAACGCACACCGATGTCAACATAGCGCCGGACCAGGTCTGGGTCGGCGGTGAATGAGGGGTGCGGCTCGTGGGCATAGGTGCGCACGATCGTTTCGATGCCAGCCTTTACCAGCGCTTCGGCGAAACGAATCTGGCTATCGCCGGCGGCCAGCAGCTTGAACCAGCGGATGCCGTACTCGTCGTGCAGCATCCGGGCGTAATCTTGCATGATCTTGCGCTTGTCGGCCAGGGTGAGCTGGCTTATCTCGGTGATCCCGGAGAACTTCTCCCGCCAGGCCTGGGACATCCACGGCTGCTCGTACGCACCGGATGAGCTGTGAAAGCCCCAGCCATTGTCACCGGCCGGTCGCGGGTAATCCTTGAGCTCCATGTTTGCACCTCACTTTGCTGTGAAATCGGCCAGTGCCTCGGTCAGGTCATCCCAAGCTGCTTGGGTCAACGCTTCAGCCTCAGCCCGGTCCTTGCCGCGCGCCGACAAGGTGATGTGGATTCGCACGTCGGCCCCGAAACGCCGCGCTCTTGATTTTACGTACACTCGTGGGTGTTGCCTGGCAACGCGCTCCACATAGGGGGCCAGTGACGATTCGTCGCCCGATTCGGTGACCAGCGCCCGCTGGACGTAGGCACCGTTCTTGAAGATCTCTCGCCACAGCGGAGACAGGCTCTGCTGAAAGATGGCTTTCATCTCCGCCGGTACGCCGGGCAGGCATACGACCACCGTCTTGGGCAGCCGTATGGCGACTGCCGGGGCGGTCCCCACCGGATTTGGCACCGGCTCGCTACCGGCCGGCAGGCGGGCCATCTTGCGCCGCGCCGGCGTGATCTCAAACTGCTGCACGTGTCGCTCTCGGGCCAGGGTCTCGTACCGTCCACGCAGCATCGCCAAGGCCGCATCGTCTTTCCGCATCTCGCGGCCCAGCGCCAGCGCCACGCCCTCCAGCGTGTGATCGTCGGCTGTCGGTCCCAGTCCCCCGGTGGTGATCACCAGTGCCGTGCCTCGCTTCACCGCGTCCCGCAATTCGCGCGCGATCGCCGCGTTGTCATCTTCGATCAGCACGGTGCGCACCACCCGGCCCCCCAGCCCGGTGAGTTGCTGGCAGAGCCAGTGGGTGTTGGTGTCCTGAACATCCCCTTCCAGGAGTTCGTTCCCGGCGGCGATGATTTCAATCGTGACCGGCATCGGTCGTCACACCAGAGGATCGGTTGCGGACATCGCTTCCAACCTGTGAAGAGCCTCGTCCGGCGTGAGGAATCCGAGATCGGTGACCAACCCGGTGAACCGGTGCAGGGGGGTGAATTCGAAGTAGCGGTTGATCACCGTCACGCCGGGAGCCGGGTCGGGGAGGATTTCCTCGGCGGCCTGATCGGCGATTGTGAGATCGGTGGCCCATTCCTGCGGCAGCATCTTCTCCTGGCCCAACAGGGCGTAGCACGGAGAACGGTACAGGCCGGACAGCAGGGCCAAGGTGTGCGTGCCCACTTTGTTTATGATGCCGGCCGGCGTGCAGGCGTCGGCTCCGACCATGATGATCGCGCTGGGCACGACGTCGGCCAGGGCAGCGTCCAGGATCAGCGAGACCGGAATCCCGCTTGCTGCCACAGCGCGGGCGAAGCCGACCCCTTCGTTTTGTGGGCGCGATTCTGTGCACACGACTCGGAAAGTGCGGCCGGCCTGCCGGGCCGTCTGCAGGGCGTGCAGCACGGTCGCGCTGGCTGAGATGGTGAGCACCGTGGCCCGGTCGGGAATGAATTCCTGCGCGGATGTGGCGATGCGGTCGGCACTGACCGAGAGTTGTGTCAGGAAGTCATCGACGGCCTGCGTCAGTGCCGCTCGAGCGGTGGATGGCGACGTGGCCGCGCAGGCGTTTTGGCAGCGCCCGGAAAGGACGCTCAGGGGGGCCATGCTGGGTTGGGCCCGGATCAGCAGTTGACCCAGCGTTTCGGCCTGGACTCTCAGGTTGGCGTCGGTGGTCTCTGCGCCGTTGGCCAGCTTCCGAAATGCCCCCGCGGCTTGTCTGGCCAGACTGACTGCTCCCGAGTCGTGATCGCGGTGGATCGCTTCGACGATCTCTCGGATGGAAGGAGGGAGAGGGCTACTCATCTTTCAGCGGCACACACAAGACGTGGATGAAGGCGAAGTTGTTTCGTGGCGGGATGAGGTCCTCGACCTCCACAATACGAAACTTGCGTTTGCCCAGCGTGACAATGTCGCCCACTTCCGGGTGCTTGTCAGAATTGAGGATGGCTCCAGGATGGGTTCCCCCTTTGACCACGTAACTTACTTTGTAGATCATGGCGCTCAGTCCTTTAGAGCCAGGTCCGAATGGCGAATCTTGAAGGCCAGGTCAGCCGCGATGTTCCGCATCACGCGGAACCCGATGGCGGGGTCATCTTCACATAGGGCCATAAGCTTCTCGCCGTTAATGGCCAGGAGTTGGGAGCCGTCCTCTGCACAACGCGCGGCAGCCGTCCGAGAGCCACCGTCTATCATGGCTACCTCGCCCAGCACTTGTCCGTACCCCAGGGTGACAATCGTGCGCATCTGTGGAGCCTGGTCTTCATCCGGACTGGGGACAGCCGTGTCGATCACGATCTCGATGAGGCCCTTACGTACAAGGTAGATGTTGTCGCCGGGATCACCTTCGGAGAAGATCGTGTCGCCGGCTTGCCATTCCATTGATATGCAGAGCTCGGCGATCTTCACGCGTTGTGCGGGTTGCAGGCCACCGAACATTTCGGTCTGTGCGAGGAAATCCAAGATCGCTGTGTTCATGGGTCTCACCTCCAAAGGAAGTATACTCCAGCGCAGAAGAAATGTCAACCCGCGAGGCCCTGGTGGGTATAGCGCGAACCTGTGGAGCGATGATGGGCGCGCCGGAATGGGGATTCCGTCGCTACGGTCAGACGCAGCCCTGGAATCCCTATTCCAGGGGAAACAAAGGCGTCGGGACCACCGACGGGTTCGCCGCCGGTGGTCCCGCTTGGCGGAGAGGAACCGCCTCTGGGGATTATCAGCGGTTATCAGTAGATGTTCAAGTAGCGGTCCAGTTCCCACTGGCTGACGTTCAGGCGGTACTCGTCCCACTCCTGAGTTTTCGCTTCCAGCAGGCGCTCGTATATGTGAGGGCCGAGGGCCTTTTGGATGACTTCGTCTTTCTGCAGCTCCTCCAGTGCCTCGCCCAGCGAGCCCGGAAGAGTCTGCAAGCCCCGTTCCTGCATGTGGGCCGCGCTGAGATGGTAAAGGTCCTCCTCAGTCGGGTCTGGCGGGGTCAGGCCGCGCCTGATCCCATCAAGGCCAGCAGCCAGCATGACGGCGAAGGCCAGGTAAGGGTTGCAGCTGGGGTCTGGGAACCGGAGTTCCATGCGTGTGGATTGCAGCCGCCCCGGACTGACGCGAGGAACCCGAATCAACGCTGAGCGGTTGATCCGCGCCCAACTGATGTATACCGGCGCTTCGTAGCCGGGGACAAGCCGCTTGTAGGAATTGACCAGCGGAGCCACGACAGCGCACATCTCTCGGGCGTGGGCCAATTGCCCGGCTATGAACTGGAGTGCGATTTCCGAGAGGCCGTACTCATTGTCCGTGTCGACGAAGGCATTCTTACCCGTGTCCTTGTAAACCAGGCTTTGGTGTACGTGCATGCCCGATCCGTTGATGCCGGCGATCGGTTTGGGCATAAATGTGGCATGTAGCCCGTTGATCTGCGCGATCGCCTTCAGCACAACGCGCAGGGTGACGAGGCGGTCGGCCGTGGTCAGCGCGTCGGCGTACTGGAAGTCGATCTCATGCTGTCCCGTTGCCACCTCGTGGTGGGCCGCCTCCACGGTGATACCAAACGCCTGCAGGGCGTTGACCATCTGCCGGCGGATGTCACGGGCCAGGTCCGTGCTGACGTCAAAGTAGCCCGCTTGATCGTGTGGGTCAGGCGCAGGGATACCATCCTCACTCCGCTTGAACAGAAAGAACTCGGGCTCCGGTCCGGTGTTGTAGATGAAGCCCATGTCCTCCGCCTCTTTAAGTACATCGGACAGTATGTTGCGCGGTGCGCCGTGAAACAGTTCGCCCCGGGGGGTGTATACATCGCAGATCACCCTCGCCGTGGTCGTCTCCTTGCCCCGTTCCCAGGGGATCACGGCAAACGTGCTCAGATCCGGTGCCAGGTACATGTCGCTTTCGGCGATACGGACAAACCCTTCGATTGATGAGCCGTCGAACCAGACCCCGTGGTCAACAGCATCATTGAACTGCACCACTGGAATGGTCACATTCTTTACCATCCCGACCACATCCGTGAACTGCAGGTTGATGAAACGGACATCGTCTGTGGCGATGATCTCTTTGACCCGATCGTATTGTGCTTCTTTGGCGGTCATGTTATCTCCTCTCCGCAAATGAACCTTGCGTCTAAACACAAAGCCCCTCCGAACATTCCGACAGGAGGGGCGACTTTACCCTTCGACCGCGGACAACGCAGCCACATAGGTCGATTATAGCACGAAATGGCCGATCTGTCTATGGGCAAGATGCACAAAGTCCTCCTCTTTGCCAGCGCTTGCGTCCCCTCGCAAAATCGGCTACAATGGGAGGAGGTGGTAAGGGAGTAGGGGAGTGGGGAGTGGTGCGTAAACCGCGAATACACAATACGCAACACGCCGGTCACAATCCCAGATCGGTACTCGTGGTGGGAGGCAAATATGGCTGGGCACACGGCATTCATCTTCAGCTCAGAATACGAAGGCCGCGGCATGTCGCCGATCACGCAGGCTTGGGCGCGCTACGGCGCGACATTCCGGCTGGTCAAGGCGCTCGGCCTGCTGGGTGGCGGAGTGGAGGTGGTGGAACCGCAACAGGCCACGGAGGAAGAACTGCAAACGGTACACAGCGCGACCTATGTGGATTATGTACGGAAGATGGATAAGCTCGGCGGGGGATTCCTGGACGGTGTGGAGACGCCGGCCTACCCAGGTATCTACCGCCGCGCAGCCCTGAGCGTCGGCGGTTCGCTACTCGCTGCCCGCCTCATCGCCCGCGGAGAGATCGATCACGCCTTCAACCCCGGCGGCGGCCTGCACCACGCGCAAGTCCACCGGGCCGCCGGCTTTTGCGTGTTCAACGACATCGCTATGGTGGCCCGGATGTTGCCCCGCGACCTGGGCCTGGAACGGGTCGCCATCGTGGACGTAGACGGCCATCACGCTGACGGCACCCAGGCCATCCTTTACGAAGAGCCGATCCTGAAAGTTTCTTTGCACATGTACAGCCGCCTCTTCTATCCCGGCACCGGCTCGCTGGACGAAACCGGCGCGGGCGCGGGTGCCGGCTTCACGGTGAACGTGCCGCTGCCGGTGCACACCGGCCACTCCGCCTACCTCAACGCCTTCGACCAAGTCGTCGAGCCGCTGCTGCGCCGCATGGAGCCCCAATTCTTGCTGCTCCAATTCGGCGTGGACGGGCATTTCCGCGACCCGATGGTACTCCTTGACCTGACCGCCCGCACATACGAAGGCGTGGCCGACCGTATGCACCGGCTGGCGCACGAGATTTGCGGCGGGAAACTGCTGGTCTTCGGCGGCGGTGGGTACCAGGCCGACGATGTGGCCCGCTGCTGGACTGTGATGCTGGCCACCATCTCCGGGACGTTGCCGGAACGGAGCCGGCCGCAGTACGACGCCCTCTTCAAGGAATCGCCGCCTGCCGAGCGCGTGAGCGTGAACGAGCGGATCGAACGGATGATCTTTGAGCTGAAAGCGCGCAACTTTCCCTTGTTCTGGGAGGCGACAGCACCACCGTCATGAGTGCGAACATGGTGCTGTTCAACCTGCTCGGCGGCGTCAGCCTGTTGCTCTATGGAATGCGGCTGGCCGGCGAGGGGTTGCAGGCGGCAGCCGGCGTCCGCCTGCGTCAGTGGCTCGGCACACTGACTGACCGCCGCTTGATGGGCGTCGCCGTCGGAGTCGTGGTCACCGCCGTGATTCAGTCGAGCAGCGCGACCACCGTCATGCTGGTGGGGCTCGCATCCGCCGGCTTCATGAGCCTGCAGCAGACGTTGGGCGTGATCCTGGGCGCGGATGTCGGCGCTACCCTGACGGTGCAACTGATCGCTTTCCACGCGCTGGACTACGCGTTGCTCCTCATCGGTTTGGCGGTGCCGATGATGTACGTCAGCCGCCGCAAGCAGATCAACTACCTGGGACAGGTTTTGCTCGGGTTTGGCCTGATCTTCCTGGGCATGAAGCTAATCACCGAGACGGCCGGGCCGTTGCGTGGGAGCCCGCTGTTCCAGGAAGTCTTGCTCAGCATGGTGGGCGCTCCGCTGATGGTCATTCTCCTGAGCCTGGCCTTCACTGCCGTGATCCAATCCAGTTCTGGTACAATCGGCATCGCTCTGGCCTTCGCCAGCCAGGGGGTGGTTCCCTTGATGCTGGCGATCCCGATCGTGATCGGTGCGAACATCGGCACCAGCGGTACGGCCCTCCTCTCTAGTGTGGGAGCCAACGCGGAGGCGCGACGTGTGGCGGTCGCCCATGCCCTGTTCAAGATCATTGGGGCCGTACTGATCTACCCGTTCATTCCCTGGTTTGCCTGGGGAATCAGCCTGTTGGGCGGCGACATCAGCCGGCAGATCGCCAACGCTCATACGATCTTCAACGTGGGGATTGTGGCCGTGCTCATCCCGTTTACCGGACCGCTGGCCCGCCTCATCCGCCGGCTGATTCCAGATGAACCGAGGGCAGGAGCCTTGGGGAATCCCCGCTACCTTGGCGAACAAGTGCTCGATTCGCCGGCTCTGGCCATCAGCCAGGCGATGCGGGAGACGCTCAGGCTGGCAGACATCACCCAAACGATGCTCCGCGACAGCTTGACCGTCCTGGAAAAAGATGACGAGGTTCTGCTGGAGGACGTCATCCGTCGTGACGATCAGGTAGACCGGCTCAACGGCGCCGTCAAACGCTACCTGACTCGCCTGGCGGAGCACAACCTCACTGCCGACTTGTCACGGCAAGAAATGGGCCTCCTCTACGTGATCAGCGATCTGGAGCACATTGGCGACATCATCAGCAAAAGCCTGTTGTTGCTGGCTCGCAAGAAGATCGAGGGCCAGCACGTGCTGTCGGAAGAAGGCCGGCAGGAAATCCACGCCCTCCATGCTCAAGTTTCGGAGAATCTGGATCAGGCGATCGCCGCGCTGGCCGGCCAGAACTTCGAAATCGCCCAAGGGGTTTTGCGCCGAAAGGTGGTCGTCAATCAAATGGAACGCGAGCTGCGGCGGGCCCACATCGAACGGCTGCATCGCGGGCTGCGCGAGTCGATGGACACCAGCGCCATACACCTGGACGTGATCAACGATCTGAAGCGGATCAACTCCCACGCCACGAATATCGCGTACGTCGTCATGGGAGAACTCTGACATGCGCCTGAGCCACCTGTCCCTGCACAACTTTCGTAACTACGTTCGGCTGGATGTGGACCTGCCAGCGGGCCCGCTGGTGATCCGGGGTGGGAATGCGCAGGGCAAGACGAATCTCCTGGAAGCTATCTACTACCTGGCCACGACTCGTTCCCACCAGGCGCAGACCGAGCAGCAACTGATCAGTTGGTTGGTGGCTGAGGAAGAAATGCCTTTTGCGCGCCTCGATGGCCGCGTTCTGTGCAACGATGGCGAGCACAGGCTGGAGATCACGCTGGTTCTGGGCGCGCTCAACAGCGCCAAATCGGCGCGCCTGCGCAAGACAGTGAGTCTGGATGGCCGAAAGCGGCGGGCCATTGACTACCTCGGCGCGCTCAACGTGGTGATGTTTCGTCCGGAGGACATCGACCTGATTGCCCAGGGGCCCTCTCTGCGGCGACGCTACCTGGACGTTACGCTTTCCCAGATCGACGAGCGTTACCGGGCCGCGCTCTCACGCTATAACCAGGTCGTCACGCAGCGGAATGCCTTGCTGCGCCAGCTCCAGGAAACCGGCGGTGATCGCGATCAGCTTTCGTTTTGGGATGAGGCGTTGGTTTCGGCCGGCAGCTATCTGGTGGTGCGGCGGCAGCAGGCCATTTCCCACCTGGATGAACTGGTGGCCGAGATACACCCTGCGCTGACCGGTGGCCTGGAACGGTTGCGTCTGGTCTATGTGCCGCGTGTGGAATTGGGTCGCCCGGAAGGGAGCCCTGCCGCGCGGCAAATGCCGCTGCGGTTCGACCCCCAGTTCGCCCAGGCCTTGGTGCCGCCGGAGGCGGATCTGGAGGAGGTCACCCAACGCTTTCACCAGCAACTGATCGAGCAACAGTCCCAGGACCTGGCCCGTGGTGTCACCACCATCGGCCCACACCGTGACGATTTGTGCTTCCTGGTGGAGGGTGTGGACATGACGGTGTTCGGATCGCGTGGGCAGCAGCGCACGGCGGCCCTTTCGCTCAAGCTTGCCGAGGTGGTGCTAATGACCGAGGAAACCGATGAGTCACCCGTGCTTCTGCTGGACGATGTGATGTCAGAACTGGACGAGCAGCGACGCCGGTACGTGGCAGACGCCATCAGGGAGGAGCACCAGGTCATCATCACCGCCACCGATCTGACCGACTTCCCAGCGAAGTTCTTGGACACCGGGACTTTGTGGCATGTGGAAGAGGGGCGACTCTCCGTGATCCAGGGCCCATAAACAGAAGCCTGCGCAAGCCCCATCGGACAGTGTATCCCTTTCGTGGCGAAAGGTTGCCAACCTTTCAAAAGTTGGCAACCTTCACCCACTTTCCACCAAATCGTATACACCACCAGCCCCATCGCAGGCAGTGGACAAACCGGCGCAAATGCTGTATAATGAAGCCTGGTGTTACTTGCAAGGAGTTGCCCCATGTCTAAAGAATCGCCTGAAGCGTTGTACGAAGAGATCCGCCGGTGCACGAAGTGCCCGCTGCACGAAGGGCGCACTCAAGCAGTGCCGGGCGAAGGGCCACTCGATGCGACCATCATGTTCATCGGGGAAGGGCCTGGTTTCCACGAGGATCGCCAGGGCCGGCCATTCGTGGGTGCGGCCGGCAAGTTCCTGGAGGAGATGCTGGCCGGCATCGGTATCCGCCGCGAGGAGGTCTACATCGGCAATGTGATCAAATGTCGGCCTCCGGGGAACCGCGACCCGTTGACCGAGGAACTGGAAGCGTGCAGCGACTTCCTGGAGCGCCAGATCGCGTTGATCAACCCGTCTGTGCTCGTGACGCTGGGGCGGTTCTCCATGGCTCGCTATTTTCCCGGCGCCAAGATATCGGCGATCCATGGCCAGTCTCGCCGGGTGGGGAACCGCGTGGTCGTCCCGATGTTGCACCCGGCGGCTGCCCTCCACCAACCCAAGTGGAAGCAGACGGCCATCGCCGACATGCAGAAACTTCCTGCCCTCCTGGCCCGGGCGGAGGACATCGAGGGAGCCAAACCAGAGCCGAAAGCCGAACAATTGAGCCTGTTCTAACGATTCGCAGCGCGCAGCGCGTAACCCCTTTGGAGGTCGCAGGAAGAGACATGCAAACAAACGAAGACGTATTACGTGCCATCCCCTTGGGTGGGGTGGGCGAAGTAGGCCGCAACATGATGGTGCTGGAATACGACGGGAACATGCTGGTCATTGACTGCGGGTTGATGTTTCCTGAACATGACATGCTAGGCATCGATATTGTGATTCCCGACATCAGCTACGTTGTCGAGCGACAGGAGAGCTTGTTGGGCGTGTTGATCACCCACGGTCATGAGGACCACCACGGTGCCCTCCCTCACCTGCTGCGCGCTCTCGACCGGCCGGTTCCCATCTACGCCGGACAGTTGACCCGCGGCCTGATCCAGGTGAAGCTGAAAGAACATCGCGTGTTGGACAAGGCAAATCTGCGCGTGGTAGAGGCCGGAGATCGTGTGGAGATCGGGCCGTTCGAGGCGGAGTTCTTTCATGTCTGCCACAGCATACCCGATTCTATGGGCATCGCTGTTGACACACCTGTGGGGACGGTGGTGTTTAGTGGTGAGTACAAGTTCGATTACACCCCGACGGATGGTCGGCTTACGGATGCTCAACGTCTGGCTGATTATGGGGGCCAGGGCGTGCTGGCCCTCTTCTCAGATAGTACCAACGTGGAACGGGTGGGATACACTCCTTCTGAACGAGCGATCAGCGAGGAATTCGAGAAGATCTTTGCCCAGGCAAAAGGACGAATCATTGTTGCAACCTTCGCCTCGAACATCTCCCGGGTTCAGCAAGTGGTTAGCGTGGCCCGAAAATACAACCGCCGCATTGGCTTGGTCGGACGCAGCATGGTAAACAACTGTCACATGGCCATAGACCTGGGCTATCTGGACATCGGTAGGGACGAACTGCTCCGCCTGGAAAAGATCGAGCAGTTGCCGTCCCGTCGGGTGGCAATCATTTGCACCGGCACGCAGGGCGAACCCACATCGGCCCTGGTGCGTATGGCCAATCAGGAACACCGCTGGGTGACCATCCAGGAGGGAGACTCGGTCATTCTCTCGGCCAGCGCTATTCCGGGAAACGAGGAACTTGTCCACCGCACGATCAACAGCCTGTTCCGGCTGGGTGCTATGGTGTATTATCCGCCGATGCAACCGGTACACGTTTCCGGCCACGCCAGCCAGGAAGAACAGAAGCTGCTACTCACCTTGACCCAGCCGAAGTTCTTTGTCCCGGTGGGAGGAGAGTACCGGCACCTCGTTCTGCACGGCCAACTGGCTGAGCAGGTGGGTGTATCCGAGGACAACATCTTCGTCCTGGAATCAGGTAAGGTAATCGAATTCACGGAGGACTCGGCCCACGTTAGGGAGAGTGTGGGGGGACGGTACGTGTACGTGGATGGCCTCGGCGTGGGAGACATTGGCAACATCGTGCTGCGAGACCGACACCACCTGGCGTCAGACGGCTTCTTCATTGTGGTGGTGGCGCTCAACAGGGAGAGCGGCGAACTCCTGGACGATGTCTATGTGATCTCACGCGGCTTCGTATACGTCCGGGAATCTGAGGAGTTGTTGAAAGAGGCGAAGGAGCAGGTTGTGAAGGCGCTCCGTCGTCACGGGAGCCACCCCGCCCGGCTCGATGACACGATCAAGACCGTTCTAAGCCATTTCCTGTACGAACAGA
This sequence comes from uncultured Ardenticatenales bacterium, assembly GCA_964508275.1. Taxonomy (GTDB): domain Bacteria; phylum Chloroflexota; class Anaerolineae; order Ardenticatenales; family JAADHH01; genus CAZDTE01. The sequence goes on along the minus strand of CAZDTE010000019.1, from coordinate 14,464 downwards.
CCAAGCGTCGCCCCATGATCCTGCCCATGGTGATGGAGATTTAGGCAGGAGTAGGGGCAAGGCATTCCTCCGTGCTTGATCTGATGGCCACATGCCGGGAAAAGCTGCGTTTCTCGGGCCATGTCGGGTGGCGTGCGGAATGCCTTGCCCCTAATTGTCGACGCCGTTTACCGCAACACGAAGGACAAAACGATCATTGCGGTGAAGAAAGTTCCGGCCAGTAGAGTGATCCGGCGCAGGTCTTGCCGAACGTAATCGTATTGGGCTGCGTAATCTTCTGCTGACGGGCGGCGGGCGGCTTGCTTTTGCTGGCGACGGGCCGCCTGTTGTTGCACGGCTTTCATCGAATAGGTTGCGGGCGCTGCCGCTGTGGGTGTTTCCTCTTTGTCCACGGCCGGCCGAGTGGCCTGTGGCTTGCGTGGCGGGACTCGCCTCGGCGGTCGTGAAGCTGCCTTTCGCTTACGTCGTTTTCTTGACTTGCGTGCCATCTCGAATCATGCCTCCGTTCACTTGATGAGTTCTGCGATCACGATCAGTCTCTGAGTATCGATCAGGTAGGGGTAACAGGTGATGAGCGTGAGAATGGGATCAGTCGTTGGGTCCATTACACTCACCTCAGTTGGTTCTACGATACGACGCGCGGACACGCGATAGCGATACGTTCGACCACTTGAATCGATTACGCGCACCTCGCTGCCCTCTGGCAGTTCGGTCAGCTGCCGAAAGACTTCCCCGAACACGTCGTTGTGTCCCGAAAGGACGACGTTCCCTCGCTCCCCCGGATTGGCCGAGCCGATGTGGTGGCCCACGCCCTTCTTCAGTTCTTCCCAGCCATCCCCTTCGACCACCGGAGCATCCACGGAAATTGCCGGTATGAGCAGGCGTGTGGCCGCCTGGGGGCCAGGGGTGGGGATGACAACCACCGGCGGGGCCTGGATCAGGTCACGAAACGGGGCCGGAACGTCGGACGTGGGCGTCGGTGGCGTACTCCCACCCGGCAGAAAAGCGGGCTCCGCTGTTGGGCTCAGGCCGGCGGCGATAACGTTTGCCTGTGCGCGGGCCGTCTCCTGGTTCAGTGTGCGGATGTCGGCCAAGAAGCTGCCGACTACCAGCACGAGCCCCAGCAGGGCGGCCATCTCTACGAGCAACAGCATGCGGTCGCCGACGCGATTCCACAGGCGTGACCGCTCCGCTGCTGGGTTGGAGGGCGCCGCCGTGCGTACAGCCTGCACCGGCGCAAACTGGCTGTCCGTTGTCACGCCGGCCGATTGCACCGCGGGTTTTGTTTCTGGGCGGCCCGGCAGCGGTTTCTGGCGGGAAGCGGCTGGTTGCGCCTGGGGGTGCTGCCGCACCCGGGCCAGCCTTGCCTCCCGTCGCTTGATGAAAAGAGCCTGTTCCAACTCTTCAATTGTCAGCTCGTCCACGACCCGGCGGTCTGTCATAGGAACAGGTTTCGCCCTATTTCCGGGTCGAACAGGTGGAAGTTGTCCATGTTCAGGGCAACCTCGATTTGATCGCCCGGCCGAGCGCTGCTGCGCGGGTCCACCCGAGCGATCAGTTTGTGATCGCCGGCGAGCAGGTGGACGAAGATCTCGTTGCCCATCAATTCGGTCACGTCGACTTGGGCCGTAATAGAAGAACCTTGCATATCCTGGGGCGCGAAATGGGTGTCGTGAATATCCTCCGGGCGGATGCCAAACACAAATTCCTGCCCCCGTAACTCCGCGAACTGCGTCGCTTTCTGCGCCGGCACGAGCGCCCGGAATGCACCGGCGTCCACCCACAGTTTTTGATCCTCCTGCACGAGCGTCGCGTCACAGAAATTCATCGCCGGGCTGCCTATGAAGCCCGCAACGAAGCGATTGCCAGGGCGGTTGTACAGGTTTTGGGGCGTGTCAACTTGCTGCAGGATGCCATCTTTCAGCACAGCGATGCGGGTGGCCATGGTCATCGCTTCGGTCTGATCATGCGTCACGTAGACGAAGGTGGTGCCCAATTGCTTGTGGAGCTTGCTCAGCTCCGCGCGGGTCTGCACACGGAGTTTGGCGTCCAGGTTGGATAGGGGCTCATCCAGGAGGAACACCTCGGGGTCGCGCACGATGGCCCGCCCCAGGGCCACTCGCTGTCGCTGGCCGCCGGAAAGCGCCTTTGGCTTTCGCTCCAGCAGCATCTCAATGCCCAGGATCTGCGCCGCTCGCTGCACACGCTGTTCGATCTCTGGGCGGGTCGTCTTGCGCAGCTTTAAGGCGAAGGCCATGTTGTCGAAGACCGTCATGTGCGGGTAGAGGGCATAGCTTTGGAACACCATTGCGATGTCCCGGTCTTTGGGCGCGACATCATTGACCACCCGATCCCCGATGAGAATGTCCCCAAAAGTTAACTCTTCCAGGCCGGCCAGCAGGCGCAGGGTTGTTGATTTACCACAACCAGAGGGACCTACCAGCACCAGAAACTCCTGGTCCTGTATCTCCAGGTCAAGATCGTTGACCGCTATTACGTCGCCCCACTGCTTGGTCACATTCCGAAAGGTTACGTTTGCCATTTCCCCTTTTTGCTCCTTCCGAAGGTTAGTCGTCGCTCCTGACAAGTCGTCAATCAGGAGGGAAAAACAATATCCACCATTTCTGCCAATTCGGAGGGGGAGTGCGCTCCTTTTGCAGCGTTGGCTGTGGATCCCACAACGAATCCTGGTCTACATCCTGCGGGAAGATCGGCGAGATGTTGACCTCTCCTTCTGCTGCCATCTGAAACTCGCCGCGCATGACTCGCTCCGCGTATGCTTCGCTCATGGCATAGGCTTTCTGCTGTTCAAGTTTTCGGAGCGCTTTCTGGTCGCTGGCTAGGATGTCGTTGAGTTGCTCAACTTCTCGCTGTAGGCGGAAACTCTCCACCGTGATGTAGGCGAACTTGGTGGCAGAGACGGCAGCCACGATGAGTACGATGGAATAGAAAAGCCGGGCCAGCGACACACGGATTTTTCCTTCTGTCTCTCTCATGTCGGTACGCCCTCTCTACGCACGCCTAATTGACTGAGCACGTTACCGCCAAGGTTCCCCGCTGCGAGCAGATCGCTCGTCATAACAGGGCCGTTTCCTATTTGGTGGTGCGCATCTCATGGGCCCTGCTGGATTCGAACCAGCGACCGACCGGTTATGAGCCGGGCGCTCTGCCGCTGAGCTAAGGGCCCGCGTAATCCTGTGTCGCCGTGTGCTGCCTTGCTCCGTAGTGATTCCGCCACTACATTATAACATATCTTTGGATATCTTGGCAAAAGCGGTTATTGCTGCGCAGAAGTTCGACTTCTGCCAGAAGTCGAACTTCTCACTTCTCACGGTGTAAGCGGGCGCTTGGCCGGGATGCCTGGCCGACGTGGGTAGCGCTTCGGTGTCGGGGCCACCTTGTCCACCACGATCAGGCTACGGGCCGGTTCATCTGGTCCCGGCAGGCGATCTTTCCGCACCTCGCGCAGTCGCCCTCCCACCAGAGCAAGTGCCTCCTCTGCAGCGATTACTTCCTCCTCGGCCTGCGGACCCTTCCAGGCGATGCACGCACCCCCGACCCGACAGAATGGTAAGAGCAGTTCCAGCAGCGTGGGCAGCGCCGCCACCGCCCTGGCCAGCGCTACATCGTACCGCTCTCGATGTGCTGGGTCGTGCGCCAGCACCTCCGCCCGCTCCCAGATGACGCTAACCTGCGCCAAGCCTAGTAGGTGCGTCAGCCGCTCGACGAAGCCGGCCTTCTTGCGTGTGGCTTCCAGCAACGTGAGCCGCAGATCGGGGCGCGCGATCTTCAGGGGGATGCCGGGAAAACCGGCTCCCGTGCCCACATCAATCACTCGTAGCCCTGCGGTTGCCGGCAACAGCGCCAACCCGGTCAGGGAGTCCAGAAAGTGCTTGATCTGCACCTCGTCCGGCGTCGTGATTGACGTCAAATTCAGCCGCCGGTTTTTGTCCAGTAGTGTGTCCTGGTAGCGGCGAAACGCGGTCAGTTGGGCGTCGTTCAGTGCGATGCCCAGCGCCTGCGCATCGGCCGAGAAGTTCTCACGGATCACGACACAACCCCTTGCCAAATCTCCCCGCCATGGCTACCTCTTGGCCGCCGATCCCCAACCCCTGCCCGATCCAACCCTACCGCACGGTGATGTCCACGAAGGAGGTCATGCCCCAACGCAGGCCATCGGCGGCTCCGGCGTCCAGCGCGATGATTACCGTGTAGGTCGTATCGCCACGCTTTTCCTCGGCCTGCGGGCGGATGCGCAGAACTTGGCCGGTGAACGTCCGGCCCGGCAGCGCGTCCACTTCCACCGTTGCCTGCTGACCGGCGCGCACGTCGGCGATGCTCACCTCGCTCAGATCGTTGGTCTCCACGACCAGCTCGGAAAGATCGCCGAAGGAGAGTGTCGGGACGCCCGGAGCGACGACCTCACCTTCCTCAACCAGGCGGTGGGCGACGGTGCCAGCGAACGGCGCGGTGAGCAGGGTCTCGCTGAACAGCGCCTGTGCGCGAACCAACGCGGCGCGCGCCTGATCCACCTGAGCGGCGAGTACGGCGATTTCTTCGTCGCTGGCGCCGGCGGCGACCAGGTCGCGCTGGGCTTGCGCTTGGCCGAGTTGGGCCTTCGCGTTTTGTACCTGCGTGCGTGTGGTAGCCACGCCGGCCTCCGCTTCGTGAACCTGGGCCTCGGTGGCGTCCAGGTCTTCAGTTGTGGCCCCGTTCAGCAGGCGATCGTACTCCGCTTGCGCGATCTGCAGGTCCAGAGTCGCCTGCTGCAAGACCAGCGATTGCGGCAACGAGGCCACGTCCGGCAGGTGGGCCACCGGGTCGTAGGCCGCCTGGGCCTGTTTGACTGCTTCGGCGGCCTTGTCGCGGTTGGCTTTCGCGATGGTCAGATCTTCCGGTCGGGCACCGCGTTGCAGCTTGGCCAGCGCGGCGTTGGCCGCATCCAGGCGGGCCTGGGCGGCAGAAAGCTGGCGCTGAGTACTGGCCAACGCTGCCTGGGCGGCGGCCAACGCCTGATCGGCCTGGGCCATTTCTTCTGGCCGTGCGCTGGCCTTGGCGCGGGCCAACTGCGCTTCGGCAACGGCCAGGGCCGCCTGAGCCTGGGGGACGGCCTGCTCGATCTCCGGTGCAGAGAGTCGGGCCAGCACCTGGCCGGACTGCACCGCTGTGCCCTCTTCCGTCTCCCAGCGGGCCAGCCGTCCACCGACGGAGAAGGCGAGCGTGGCTCGACGCAAGGGCACGATCTCTCCCTTGGCGGATACCGTGTCCGGGCGTGATTCGCCGGCCCGCGTGCTCGGCGTTGGCGTCTGGCGCACGGGAGCCAGCGAGTTGACGTAGCCCCGATAGCCGAGGTACGACAACAGAACGACGATCAATGTGCCGATGATGATGCGATTGCGTGACATGGAATAACCTTTATCTTAACTGTCAGTCGTCAGGTTTTGGTCCGTAGTGCGTGCCTGTTCTTCCACGCAACACGAAACACGCAGCACGCACAACGTGCAATGCGCCAACACGGTCGCCACCTGCTAGCGGGTGGCCGATGGCCGATCACTACTCATGCTGAATCGCGGCCACGATGTTCACCTGGGCGGCTCGCCAGGCGGGGTAAAGGGCCGCGACCTGCGAAACAAGGAGCGCGATGATCGCCCCGTAGATCATTGGTCGGGTGGGGAAGAACCAGTTCAGAGCATACCCGCCACTGACGTTCATTCCGGCCACGAAGACCTGCGAAAGGAAGAACCCGAAGGCCAGGCCGAATAGCCCACCGATTAGCCCTACCGTGCCCGCTTCGGCCAGGATCATGCGCACGATCTGCCGCCGGGTCATGCCCAGGCTGCGCAACATCCCCAACTCGCGCACCCGCTCCAGCACATTCATCAGCAGTGTGTTGACCACCCCCAGCGCAGAAACCACGACGGCGATGGCCGTCAACACGTTCATCAGGGCGAAAGACTGGTTCATCAGATTGATGATGCGCGCCTTGAATTCCGCCCCCGATTCCACCCGCAAGTGGTGCGCTTCGCCGTAACGGGCGACGATGTCCTGGCGCACGGAGTCCAAATCGGCGCCCGGCTCCAGTTTGACCATGAAGGTGCTGACGCGCGTCGTACCGAAATAGCGGGCCAGGTCCCGCCGCGAGCCGTTGATTACGTATCCCTGGCTAGAGAAGTCGATGATCACGGCGCCGACATCGAAATCGCGCACCCCACGCGCAGTTTCGATACGCACGATGTCCCCTTGTTGCAGGTCGTATTTGTCGGCCACGACGGTGGAGACGAAGACGCTGTCTCCTTGCGCCAGTCGTGCGAGCATGTTCTCTTCACTGCCCTGGCCGGCAGCGAAGAGGAAGGAGGCTACGTTCGTATAGGTCTCTGGTTCCACGGCCACGAACTGCAACGTGTCTGCCTGGTCTTCGCCCTCCCGATCGGCCAGGCGAATGCTCGTGAACGTGACCGGTGTGATGTAGCCAACCCCCGGCACGGACTGCAACCGCTGGGCGAACTGCGGGCGCATGGGCAGGGGGGAGCGTACGTAGAGGTCGCCGCCGATAGCCGATTCGACCCAGCCCAGGATGTCCTCGTGGAAGCTGTTGTTGATGGAGCCCAAGCCGATGACCATACTCACGCCAACCATGAGCGCGGCGACGGTCAGGGCCGTTCGCCCACGCGCCCGTTGGACGTTGCCACTGCCCAGCAGCCCTTCGGTTCCGTACAGGGCGGTCATGATCGTGCGCAGCGGGCTTTCCAACAGGTACACGACTAGCGGTACGAGTAGCGACGCCCCCAACAACATCCCAAAGATCGCCACACTGCCGGCGGAGAAGTAGACCTCTGCGCGCAAGGGTATCCGGTAGATCACGAGCCAGCCCACCGCCAGCAACTCTGCGCCGGTGATCCAGACCAGGCGGCGCATCAAGCCGTCACCCTCTTTCTGCGTGGTGACGCGCAGCGCCTCCAGCGGGGAGATCAGGCTGGCCCGCCGGGCTGGCAGGAAAGCAGAGACCAGGGTGACGCCAAGCCCGACGAGTAGCGCGGTCAGCACACCGCTGAGCGAAATCGAGACCACGTTCAGTGTCGTGCCCACCACGCTGCTCATGCCCCGGATCAACCCCAGGGCCAGACCCCAACCGGCCAACAGGCCGAGGGCCGAACCGATGGTGCCCAGGAGCCCGGCTTCGATGAGGATCAGCCCCCAAATCTGTCGCCGCCTGGCTCCCAGGGCCCGCAACATGCCGATCTCGTGCGTGCGCTCGATGACGGTCATGGAGAAGGCGTTGTAGATGAGGAACGCCCCTACGAACAGGGCGACCACGCTAAAGAAGCCGAGTCCTTGCTGATAGGTCGCCAACATCTGGGAAATCAGCTTGCCGCGCGATGCCGGAAAGGTGACATTCACTTCGCGGCCCAGCCGGTTTTCCAGTTCAACCTTCATCGCCTCCAGACGCTCCGGCGAATCGGCAATCGGCCGGGAGAGCACCACGTCAATCTGGTCAATCGAGCGGCCACGGCGGAACACGTCCTGGGCCACCGAAAGCGGGATTACTCCGACGGCGCCATTGCTCAGCCGGCCAACGCCCTCAGATTCCATCAGGCCAACGATTTCGAAAGCCACAGGGCCATCCGAGGAGAGAATCTCCAGATCGCTACCCACGGAGAGGTCCTTCTTCTCGGCGTACTCCTGGGTCAGGACAACCGAGCGCTGCTCCTCGTCCGGCTCTAGGTAGCGGCCGGTGGACATCTGGTATACGCGCACCTGCGGATCGAGCGCCGGGTCCACACCGACCATGAGCAACCCGGCGGAACTCCCGCCACCGAGTGAGATCTGGATGTTCCACTCGTCGGCCTCGCTGACCAGCAGGGTGCGGGCGTACAGGCTGGGGGCGGCCAGTTCGACGCCGGGCACCCGGCGCGCGTCCGCCAGGAGGCTGCGGTCGAAACCACCCTGGCCGCTGGAGGCCGCTTCCACCATCAGGCTGGCCTTGCCAGAAGCCTCGTCGAACATGTCGCGGATGGAGGCCAGCGTCGTCCGGTTCGTGACATCAATGGCCAAAATCACGGCAACGCCCAGCACGATGCCGGCCGCGGTCAGCAGGGTGCGGGTCAGGCGGGTGCGCAGATTGCGCCAGGCCAGGAGGTAGAAACTGGTCATCCGTGAACCCAGACGGTCTGTTTCAGCAGCATCCGGTGGAACCGTCTCCGGGGATCGAGGTTTTGCCACTCGTCCTTCGTGTAGGTAAGCACGTCAGCAGGCACAGGGAGCTCTGTCGCATCCCATTGTGTCGCCCTCCTCTCAAAGGGCAGGTCGGAGCTTTCCATTACGATGACCAGGTCCAAATCGCTTCCTACTCCCCAGTCGCCTCGCGCGTAGGAGCCAAAGTAGCCGATGCGGATAACATCATGCCGTTGCTGCAAGGCTTGTTCTGCCCACCGGCGCACTGCTTGGTCCACGACTTGGGCATCAGGCCATCTGAGAACGGACGAATCCAATGATCTCACGGGCATATCGAATTGCCTCCCCACTTTGCAGTGGACCATAGTGCTCAAAGGGTGCGCCTGCCGGATGGCCGTTCGGATAACGGGACGGTATGTAGAAGTTGTCCAAGACGCGCCCTTTTTCGATCAATTCCGCGGGAACTGTCACCGCCTCCGGCAACTCATGAAGGAGCTTGGCGATTACGTGTCCCCAAGCTTCTTGCCCCTTGTGAAGATGCAGGGCTTTTACAGCTTTTTCCGCAGATTGCTGGGCCGCAAAACAGGCCCATTCGTGGCGACCGGCTTTCTGCGAGTCCTCCGCCTGTGTCAGGTCACGGACGGCTTGGTTGAACCAATCGGGTGCGCGGTTTACCATTGGGCTTGCCCTTTCTCTCCCGTCTACTTCTCGTCCACAACCACGCCGTCGCGCAGGAAGACAAGCCGGTCCGCGCAGTTGGCGGCGTTGGGATCGTGAGTCACCATGACCACAGTCTGTTGTAGCTCGTCGCACGAGCGGCGCAACAGGTCCAAGACTTCCTGGCCAGCGTGAGTGTCGAGGTTGCCGGTCGGTTCGTCGGCCAACACGATGGCCGGGTCGGTGACGAAAGCGCGGGCGATGGCCACACGTTGTTGCTGGCCGCCGCTCAGTTGACTCGGTTTGTGCTTGCGGCGCTCGGCCAGGCCGACCATGCCCAGCAGTTCGGTCACCTTGGACTCGTAGGCCGCAAGGGATTTGCCGTCAATGAGCAGGGGCAGGGCGACATTCTCTCCGGCGCTCAAGGTGGGCACCAGGTTGTAGAACTGGAAGATGAAGCCGACATTGCGCCGGCGCACCAGCGTGATTTCGTCATCGGATAGGGGGGACAGCGGCTGCCCGGCGAGCGTGATTTCGCCGCTCGTGGGGCGGTCCAGGCCGCCAAGCAGGTGGAGCAGCGTGCTCTTGCCGGAGCCGGAGGGCCCCATGATGGCCACGAATTCTCCCTTCCTGACCTGGAAATCCACACCGGCCAGGGCCTGAACAACGACCTCCCCCATGCGGTATTCCTTGTGCAAGTCTTGTGCAGCGAGGACGGTCATTTGCTCGTGTCCAATAACCGGCGCAGTGCCTCCCCGGCGGAAAACTCGCGCATGTAGCGCAGGTTCTGGGGGATGAACGGGGTTGGTTGAACGCTGAACAGTTCTTCCAGCGCCCGGTCAGTGGTCGTATTCTCTACCGTCAGCAGGTCTAGCAGGCTGGCGGTGACCGGCGGGTTCGGTAGCACGGTTTGCATGGCGATGACGAGCGGGCGCATCACGGCCAGGGGGAGATGGATCTTCAACCGGCGGGTGCCGAGCGCGCGGAGCACCAGGTCAACGATTTCGTCGTAGGTGAGCACCTCGGGGCCGCCGATCTCGTATCGCCCGCCGATGGTGGTGTCGTTCGCCAGCGCGCGAACGACACATGTGGCCACGTCGCCGACGTACACGGGCTGGAAGCGAGCTTTGCCGTTGCCCGGTATGGGGAAGACGAACGGGGACAGGCGGATCAGTCGCGCCAGGACGTTGGCGAATTCGTCGGTGGGGCCAAAGATGGCCGAAGGGCGCATGATGGTCCAGGCCAGTTCGGATTCGCGCACAGCCTGTTCGGCAAGCCCTTTGCTGCGCAAGAACGGGAACGGTAGATCGGGCGCACAGCCGAGTTGGGAGATGTGGATGAAGCGGGATACGCCGGCCTGGTCGGCAGCCGCCAAAGCGTTGCGCGTGCCCTCCGTGTTAACCAAGGCGTAAGTGCCGGGCGCCCGCTCGATGGCGATGGCCACGGTGTGCACAACGGCGGCGACGCCCTCCAGCGCGCGGCGGAGCGCGCTCATGTCGGTCACGTCCGCTTCGAGGATTTCGACCTTCTCGATGTTGCCCAGTCGCTCGTCAGCCTTGGCGCGCCGGCGGACAAGAGCCCGGACGTGGTGACCGGCCTCCACGAGTTGCCGTACGACGACGTGTCCCACATGACCCGCAGCACCGGTGACCAGGATCATGCCTAACCCTGCAATGCTTCGATAAACCCCTTGACCTCGGAGGCGATGCCGGAGTTCGGATCCAGTTCCAGGTAGGTTTCGAACTCCTTGACCGCTTCGGCGGATTTCCCTGTCTCTTGATAGACCAGGCCCAGGTTCAGGTGGCTCTCGGCATGGTTTTGGTCTCGCTGAAGAGCTTGCTGGAAGGCTTCCACCGCATCGGCTGGTTTGCCCTGGAGGAAGTACACACTGCCCAAATAGTTGTGGGTCTCAACGTGATCGGGGTTGAGTTTGGCGGCGGCCTCGAATTCTTTGGCCGCCTCCTCCAGCCGGTTTTCCTCGTAGTATGCCAGCCCCTGTTGGTAATGTTCGTACGCGGTCTCGGTTCCCGCCTTTTCCTCCGTGACGACGGCCTCTGCCTCCAGCCAATCGGGCAGGCCGGTTTCGTCGGTGGCGGGGGCCTCGGGGGCCTCTTCAAGTCCGGCGAGCACGGTGGCTGCACCTGCCGTCTCCGCCGGAGCTTCGGGAATCTCGTCGGTCAACCAGGAGGGCAGGGTGAAAGGTTCGGCAGCCTCCTCCTCCTCGATTTCTTCGGCTACCTCCGGTTCTTCGCTCACCGGAGGTGGAGCTTCCTCTTCGGCTACTGCCTCGATCTCCTCGCCGGCTTCGCGCAGCCAGTCCGGAGCCTCGACCTCGGCGGCCTCGGCTTCCTCCGCCGGCTTTTCTTTCGCGACCAGAGCCGGTCCCTCTAGCCAGGTTGGGACTTGCTCCTCTTCCTCTTCGGGGAGGGACACCTCATCGCGCAGCCAATCGGCGGCCTCGACTTCAGGGGCCTCGGCCTCGGCGACCTCG
>CAZDTE010000019.1:0-3044 GCA_964508275.1 uncultured Ardenticatenales bacterium | reverse complement strand
CCTCGGCGGCCTCGACTTCAGGGGCCTCGACCTCGGCGGCCGGTTCGACGGCCTCTGGAATCTCCACCGCTTCCTCTACGGGCGGCGGGGCAGGTTCCTCGGCGATGAACGGTTCCTCCGCTTCCTCCGGCTCGCCTACTGCTGGAGGAGCTGCCGGCGCTTCTTCAATAATCGTCGGGACCACTCCCAGTTGATCGCGTGCCCAGGCCATCCCGGCTTCGGCGTGGATGTTGTCGTGGTTCAGGGCCAGCACCTGTTCCAGCCAATGGGCGGTTTCGCGAGGGGAGGGGGCGGTTGCGCCTTTCCACAAGAGGCCCCAGATGTTGTCCGGCTCGATATCGAGCGCCTGGTCAAAGATCTGGTACGCTTCATCGCGATTGCCGGCATCGAAGGCGGCCAGCCCTGCTTTCAGCACTTCGACAAACGCTTCGCTGGCCTGAGTCAAGTCGGTACTCATGATGTCCCTCCTTGCAGTAAGAGATAGAGTTTGGCTGTTTCACGTTCCGTGGTGTTCGTACGACGAACAACACGTGGCGCGAAATAGCGTGCAAGCGTAGTGAATAATCCACTCGCTATTATACGCCATCTTCTATGTTAAGGCAAGCCGATTGCCCGCACGGCACGCACTTGACGTCGCCCAGACAACAGGGTAAAATAGGTTTCATGGGCGGGTTGATTACCTTGACGACCGATTTCGGGTTGGCGGATCCATACGTGGGCATAATGAAGGGCGTTGTGCTCAGGATCAACCCTGCTGCCCGGTTGGTGGATTTGTCCCACCAGGTGGCCCCGCAGGACGTTCGCCATGGCGCGTACCTGATCGCGTCCAGCTATGCCTACTTTCCGCCGGATGCTGTCCACGTGATCGTTGTCGATCCGGGAGTTGGTTCCGACCGCCGGGGCATTGCGGTGCGCACGGCGCGTGGTACGTTCGTCGCGCCCGACAACGGCGTCCTCAGCTTGGCGCTGGACCGGGAAGCGCTGTACGAGGCTGTGGAATTGGCCGAGCCGGCGTACTGGCTTTCCACGACCAGCGCGACGTTCCACGGGCGGGACGTCTTTGCCCCGGTTGCGGCCCATCTGACTCTTGGCGTGCCCTTGGTCGCGCTGGGACCACCGGTGGCGGACTTGATCGCGTTTCCCGTTTCCCGACCGTATCGACGCTCCGACGGGGCTTTCCTGGGCGAGGTTGTCCACGTGGACCGGCACGGGAATCTGATCACGAATCTCTCTTGGCATGACGAGTCCTTTCGCCCGGGGACGGCTCGCGTAGATATTGGGGGTGTCGTGATTCAGTCGGTGCGTCATACATTCTCCTCGGTAGAGCCTGGCGAACTGGTGGCCTATGTGGGAAGCGGTGGGACGCTGGAGATCGGTGTGCGGGATGGGAACGCTTCCAAAGCTCTGAACGTCTGTGTTGGTGACATTGTGGCGGTCACTCGCGCCGGTTGACAAAAAGGAGGGTTTGTCTGATGGAACAGTTCGCAATTGAAGGTGGGCATCCGTTGACCGGTGTGGTTCGACCGAGCGGAAACAAGAATGCGGCCCTGCCGATCCTGGCGGCCACTCTGTTGACGGACCAACGGGTGGTCGTGCGCAACGTGCCACGCATCTGGGATGTGGCCGCCATGCTCGAGATCTTGGCCGACTTGGGCGTGGAGATCGAGCAGTTGGGCGATCACGAAGTGGCGTTGCAGGCCAGGAACATCCGCAAGACGACGCCTGACCGGCGGCTTTGCGAAGAAATCCGAGCCTCTATGCTGGTGACCGGTCCGTTGCTGGCCCGATGTGGCCGCGTGCAGATGCCTCCGCCCGGCGGCTGTGTCATCGGCCGTCGGCGCATCGACACGCACTTGCTGGCTTTGCAGCGGCTGGGTGCGCAGGTCGAAATCGACTCCGATTACCATCTGCAAGCCAACGGCATGCGCGGACAGGGCATTTTCCTCGATGAGGCGAGCGTGACGGCGACGGAAAACGCGCTGATGGCGGCGGCCGTCGCGCAGGGTCAAACGGTCATTCGGAACGCGGCCTCGGAGCCACATGTGCAGGACCTGGCTCGCTTCTTGGTGCAGATGGGGGCGCGCATCTCCGGCATCGGCAGCAATACGTTGACGGTGGACGGGGTACGGTCGCTCTCCGGTGCGGAGCACGATGTTGTTCCGGACCATATCGAGGTCGGCAGCCTGATGGGACTGGCAGCGGCAACCAACGGGCGGGTGCGCATTACGGATGTGGTTCATGATGATCTACACATGATTCGCCTTGTTCTGGAGCGGATCGGTGTCTTGGTCGAAATGGATGGTTCTGACTTGATCGTATCACGTAAGGATCCGATGGAGATCATTCCCGATATCGGCATGGCTGTGCCCAAGATCGATGACGGGCCCTGGCCGGCCTTCCCCGCCGATTTGATGAGCATCGCCCTGGTGGTTGCCACCCAGGCCACCGGGACGGTGCTGTTCTTCGAGAAGATGTTCGAGAGCCGGATGTTCTTCGTGGACAAGTTGGTCGCCATGGGTGCTCAAATCATCCTCTGCGATCCACACCGGGCTGTCGTTGTGGGGCCGTCTCGGCTGCGCGGCGCCACGCTGGAAAGCCCCGACATTCGCGCCGGCATGGCCCTGCTTATCGCTGCGCTGGCCGCCAAGGGACGCAGCGTCATCGGTAACATCCGCCAGATTGACCGTGGCTACGAGCGGGTCGAGGAGCGACTGCGCCCTCTCGGTGCCCACATAGAGCGGGTCAACAGTAAACCTGGGCTGTAGACCCCGACTGTGACGAAACGCAGGGCCGGGCTTCAAGCTCGCCCCTGCGGCTTAGGGAACTCCAAGAAAACAGTTCTCCCAAACAGATTCACGATGCGGCCCACAACAGATCTAACAAGTGATTTGCAGGGGAGTTCCTTGGGCTTTTCCGCCTCGGTTGAAGACATTTCGCGAATTCTAACAGGCTTCGTGATATCTTTCTGGCAGGTTTATTAATCTGGAAAGTATCATCTCAATAATCTGGGGCGTCTTGATCCGGCCTTGCTTTTTTCTGCCACG
>CAZDTE010000018.1:0-34803 GCA_964508275.1 uncultured Ardenticatenales bacterium | reverse complement strand
ATCGTGCTGAGTACCGTTTTGGCCGGGGGGACCGCCTATTTCGTTAGCCTAAACATGACACCTGTGTATCAGGCTTCGACTACGTTGAGAATCATTAGCCCGTCGAACTCCCTAGGCAGGACAGATCTTGGTGCGCTCCAAATTGGCCAACGACTGGCAGGAACCTATGCCCAGCTACTTGGCAAGGGTCCTGTATTAGATGGTGTCATTAGCAACCTGGGACTGGAGATAAGTGCACGACGACTGGAGGGGGCTGTAAAGGTTCAGTTAGTGCGCTCCACGGATCTGATTGAAATCACAGCAGAGAATACTGACCCCGCAATAGCACAGGCCATCGCGAACGAAATTCCCAACGTATTTTCACAACAGGATCAGGCCCAGCGATCATCGCAGTACTCCCAGATCAAGGCCAGCTTAACTGAAGAGCTAGACAGACTGGAGGAAAAGGTTGGCCAACTACAGAAGGCAATTGCCGAAAAGACGGCTTCGGGGACAGAGGAGAAAGACACAGTCCTGATAATCCTGGAGAGCGACCTGGAGCAAGCTCGTTCCAATTATTCGACGATGCTCCAGAATTATAGCAATGTCCAATTGGCAGAAGTACAATCTAGCAGCAGCGTCGTGGTTGTCGTTCCAGCCAAAGTGCCAGAGAAACCGATTCGCCCTCGGACCAGAATGAATACACTGCTTGCGGCTGTCGTGGGAGCAATGGTTGCCATTGGCGTTGTTTTCCTAATCGAGTACCTGGATGATACAGTCAAGACACCAGACGATGTACGAGCCTTGCTTGGTGTCCCTACGATAGGGATGGTTGCGCGAAGCCCTCGCAGCAAGGGCGGGGCTGATTCCTATGGACGGGTGGTTACAATGGGGTCGACCCACTCACCGCTCTCGGAAGCGTACCGCGTCTTGAGGGCAAACATCCGGTTCAGTAGCGTAGACAACCCAGTTCAAACCTTGCAAGTGACGAGTGCCGGTCCCAACGAGGGCAAAAGTACCATAGCGGTCAACCTTGGTGTTGTAATGGCCCAGGCAGGTAAGCGAATCATCCTGGTAGAAACGGACCTGCGGCGGCCCGTCTTGCACAAGGAGTTTGACGTGCCTAATCAGAATGGGCTAACGAATGCGCTGGTTGCGAATGATCTGGGATTGGACGAGTTACTGCTAGACACAACAGTGGAAAACCTACAGTTCATAACGAGTGGGCCGCTACCACCAAACCCGTCTGAGCTACTGGAGTCGCAGCGAATGAATCAATTAGTGGAACACCTGAAAAGCATGGCAGATATTATCCTTTTAGATTCTCCCCCTGTGATGGTTGCCGCGGACGCCGCCATCATTGCCAATCTGGTTGATGGAACTCTTGTGGTGATTGATAGCGGAACCACACGACAGGACGCGGCCTTGCAGGCATTTCAGACACTGAAGCAGGGTGGGACAAGAATACTGGGCGTGGTCTTGAATAATCTCCCTTTGGCCAAAAGGGGTTATTACTATTACTATTCTGACTATTATTCGAGCGACGGTCAGAGTGGCACGCAACATGGTCACCGTTGGTCTAGTGGCGTTCGCAGTATCTGGAACCGCTTACGGCGCAGGAGTCGATGACATACATGCCGTTCATCCCCTTCGTCTCACGCAACCAGGGGGGATAGATGAAAGGTCTCCATAAAGGGGCCTGAGGATAGACGCTACAGCCCCTCGATCGTGTTGTGCCGACGTGCAGCAGCGACGCCCGTTTTCCCAACGTGGAAGTGTGAATTATGCCAGATAGAAAGTGGTTTCTCCCGTTCCTAATGGCAGTCGTAGCAATGCTCATTCTGCCGTCTTCATCGCCAGTCCACCTCTCGCCGAACATTGCCATTGCCCAGGGACCGTCGCCGACCGGGTGGCTGCCCTTCGGTGCCCAAACGTTCGGTGAGCTTCGCGACAGCGGCGTGACGACGCAGGCGCAATCGGCCGGCGTTGCCTGGGTGCGCTTTGGCGTGCTCTGGAAGTACATCGAACCAGATCCGCCGGTCGGTGGCCTGCATACCTACCAATGGGGCGCTCTCGACAACACGATCGATCAGATGATCGCCGCCGGCTTCTATCCCCTGGCCAACGTCGGGGTCGCGCCCGGCTGGGCGACCGACAGCTACCAAGCCGTGTGGGACCACGACAGCAACCCGAGCACGCCTCCTGTCCCGTTCACCGGCGGCCCGCTGGACCCGGACGATGTGGATGACTTCCTCGCCTTCGTGACCGCTCTCGTGGAGCGGTACCGGCCGGGCGGTATCCGCAGCGCAGAGGCCGGCTGGTCGGCCGGCGCGGGCGTCCGTGAGTGGGAGATTTACAACGAGCCGGACAACCAATCCATGGAGCCGTATTGCGCATTCGTCAGCAGCGCCTGGGGAGGAGACCTCAACGCTAACAGCGTCCCGGACCCCTTGGAGTACGCCGATCTGCTGCGCCAGACCTACCCGGTCATCAAAGCGGCCGACCCCGTTGCCGAGGTCGTCTTTGGCAGCCCGGCGTATGAGCAACTCGACCAGGGGTGTTTCAACACCGGCTTCACCGCCCAGGTGTTAGGCTATCTGCAAACCAACTACAGCCAGGACGCTGGATATCCGTTCTTCGATCTGATGGGCTTCCACCAGTACGATGCCTTCCGCAACACGTGGGACGGCTGGAGCAGCGCATCGCTCCCTTTCAATCAGGGATTCCTGGCCAAGGCGGCTCATTCGTCCGGCGCGTACCCGGCCATGCTTGACGTGCTGGCGCAGTTCGGGTTGAACGACATCCCCCTGATCGGGACGGAAGTCGGCCTGTCCAGTGACCGCACCGGACAGGGCGATGAATGGCAGGCGCGCCACCTGGTCCACAGCCTGACGCGCGCGTTGAGCCTGTGGCCCTGGCGGCTGCGAGCGGTCATTGTCTACACCTTGCGTGATTCGAAGTGGGGAATCCTGAATACAGACGCATCCTCGACCCCCGCTCCGTCGTTCTACGCCTACCAGTGGCTGACTGAGGAGTTGGGAGCGTACCAATTCGACAGCCAGTTGGGCCCGGAACCGGCCTCCCAAGGCGGCACCGGCTCGGCAAACATCCAGGCATTCCGCTTCATCGGGCCGAATGCCGAGCGGAAGCTCGTGTTGTGGACCGATCCCGGATGCCCCATCAGAATCGTCTTGCCCTGGAACCAGTGCGACGAGGTAGTGGAACGCGTCGTCTTGGGCCCGCAGCAACTGGGGACCGGCTGGACCGGAACCCTTCGCCTCCGCGTGGTGGACAGCACCGCCTACCCGACGAAGGCGATCAGTTTCATCCAGGATGGCGGGGCCGGCGACCTGGACGGTTTCGTGAACGGGTCGATCTCCCTGGACGTTGGCCAGGACCCCGTGTACGTGAGTGTGGACAGCGCGATCCCGGCAGTGCAGATTGCGCTCGATCCGGGCTGGAACCTGATCTCCATTAACGTGGCCCCGGTGGATGCGACGGCGAGAAACGTGTTCGCGCCGCTTGTGGGCCATCTCACGGTCGCCCAGAGTTTTGATGGCGGCGGCGGACGCACGTTCTATCCCGGCGGTGCGCAGAACACATTGACCACCGTGGACGCGCTGCACGGCTACTGGGTCAAGGTGACCGGCGCCGTCACGCTGACCGTGCCCGGCACGCCGCTGCCGGCCGGTACGTCGATCCCGTTGGCGGCCGGTTGGAACCTGGTCAGCTACTTGCCGGACACGTCCAAGCCGCTCGCCGACGCGCTGACTTTGATCGCCGGAAAGTACACCGCCGTGCTGGGGTACGAGCAGGGCGCGCGAACCTGGTACGCGGCCCTGCCTGCGAACATGAACACGTTGGGTTCTCTGAAGCCGCACCACGGCTATTGGGTTTACATGACGGAGCCCGCAAACCTGGTCTATCCATCGCCTTGAAGTCGGGAGGGACGCGCTATGTTCGGGAAGGTGCACAGGCTGAAGAGACAACTCCTGAGTCATGCAACACCCGTTGCCCTTCTGCCCCTTTTGGTGCTCGCGACTCTATTGGTGCTGCTACGGACTGACCGCGCGCAACCGTCCGTCCGGTCGGTGTTCGCCGAACGAGCGGCGCTTGCCGAACGAGCGGGGCCGGCGGCTTCCACCGAGGGGTACTGTCGGGCGGCGATCGGCCGGCTGCCGTACCCGGGCGCTGTCGAGACGTACGCCATCGCTTTCGCCGGCGGAACTCCGGCGGGGCTTGATCTGGCCCCCGACGGCAGCGTCTGGTTTACCCTCCCAACCGAAAACGCTGTCGGCCATCTCGTCGTCACCTCGACGATTGATTACACCGGCGAGATGATTGCGCTCCCGACGGCTGCTGCTGAGCCGCTGGGCATCGCCGTGAGTCCGGATGGGAGCCGCGTCTGGATCGCCGAAGCGAGCGCCAACGCCATCAGCGAGCTGAACCCGACGACGGGCGCTGTGACCGAACACGTGCTGGCCCGCGCCAACGCTCGCCCGACTGACGTTGACGTGGCTCCCAGCGGCCTCGTCTGGTTCACCGAGGAGTCGGGCAATCGCCTGGCCAGCTTCGACCCCGGCGACGGGTCGGTACGCGAGTACTTCGTCCCTACGAGCAACAGTGCTCCCCACAACCTGGTCGTGGCCGAGGAAGACCGCATCTGGTTCACGGAAGCGGACGCCCAGAAGATCGGGCGCTTCAGGCCGTCGCTGTGGCCGAATCCAGGGACGTTCGTCGAGGTGCTGTCGGCCGGAAGCCGGCCGTTTGACATCGCGGTGGACGCCCTGGGCGATCCCTGGGTGACCGACATCGCCGGGAACAAGGTCGGCTGGTTCCAGGCCGGCACAACCCAGGTGTTCCGCTGGTATACCCTTCTGCCGGGCCAGGTCGCTCCGGCCGGAATCGCCTTCGACAGCAGCAACCGGCCGTGGTTTACGGATGCTGCTGGTGTCGCCGTCATCAAGGAGCGGAACGTCGGCACGATCGAGCGTTTCGCGGCACCGGCTGCCTACACGTCGCCCGCCGGAATCGCCGCGCAGAGCGACATCGTGTGGTTCCCGACGGCCGCACTCGCCAACTGCCTGTACGTACCTCTGATCCGAGGGCCGTGACCGATGCGCAGACACCGGGCGACTGAATCCAAGCTGATGCTCGTTTTCGTCTCCCTGCTGGGGCTAGGGCTCGCTGGATTGCTCGTTCTACGCTTCGGAACCGTTCTCGCGCAGTCCCCCGTGGCGGTGGATGGCCAGGACTCCTGGCCGGGATCCGGTCGATCGTCCACGTTGCCCCCGCCGCCACAGTACCTGTTCCTTCCGGCCACACTCAGTCTGTTCGGGAGCGATCCGTTTCCGCAGTCGCACCCACCGAATGCCTTTGGTGTGCAACTCTACAGCAACGATACCCCCTCGCGCGTCTACTCCGAGACGAAACGGTTGGGATCGGGTTGGATTCGCCTGCCGATCTACTGGTCGCAGGTCGAACCGGCCAACACGACGCCCGAGTTCTACAATTGGGGGCCCTGGGACGCGTTCTTGGGCTACGCAAACGAGAACCGCTTGAACGTCATTCTGACCTTTTCCGGCAATCCGGCGTGGGCGGCCACCTTCCCTGCCGGCCGGATCGACCGGGTCGACATAAGCGAGCTAGAGGAGTTCTTCACCGCGATGGTGGAGCGCTACGACGGCGACGGCTTTCAGGACGCGCCTGCGTCGCCGGTCGTGCGCTACTACGAGATCTACAACGAGCCAGATAACGCCGACGTGCTCCATGCGGAAGCGGGTTGGGGAAACTGGGGGCACTATGGAGCGGAGTATGCCGACCTGCTCCAACACGTTCACAAGGCGGTGCACCGGGCCGATGATCAGGCGATGATCATGCTCGGTGGACTGGCCTACGACTGGTTTGAGGAAGACGGCGGGCCCTTCGTGCGCGAGTTCCTCGACGACGTGCTCAATGCCTGGGGCGGCCGGTACTTCGACATTTTGGCCTTCCACTACTACCCGGCGTTTGATTACAACTGGTCAGACTATGGCCCCGGCATCATTGGGAAAGCCTCGTACCTCCAGCGCCGGATGCAGTGGCACCACGTGTACAAGCCGCTGCTCTCCTCCGAGAGCGGCTGGCACAGCAACTTCGATAGTAGCCCTACAATTCAGAGCCAACAGGTAGTCAAGATTATGGCACGCTCCGTCGTGTTCGGCCTCGAGGCTACGATTTGGTTCCGGCTGACCGATTCGGCCAATTACCCGTACTACAACGGTCTGCTCGATCTGAACATGCGCCCGAAGCCCGCCTATGCTGCTTATCAGACCGTCGTGGCCCAGTTGGCCGATTTGCAGTACGAACGGCCGCTGCACTGGTTCGAAACCCATTCGACCGAGGTGGAAGGCTACCGCTTCATCGCCCCGGACGATCAGGTGGCGACTGATGTCACGGTGGTGTGGGCCAATGATGGGATCACGCACACGATGATGGTGCCCGCCGACCGTCTGATGACGCTTGACATGTACGGGAATGGCTCCAGCGTCGAAGATTTCGCTGACGGTCAGCTTGACGGGCAGACGACACTCCAGATCGGGCCGGACCCGCTGTATTACTTTGAGGTGCATCGTTGACCCGGTCGGGCGGGCGCGCCGCGATCCTCCTTCTCCTTGGCTTGGCAATCCCAATCGTCACGCTGCGATCCGCCATCGCTCCCGACGTCTCCGCGAACGTGCCCCGGCACTCCAACCGGGCTGCCCTGCCGTACACGAACTGTCGCCTCGGCGTCGGCTCCTCCGGCCAGATCGCTTCCTATGCTACGGAGGCGTTGAACCTCGGCTGGTACGTTAACTGGCGCACCGATCAGAATCCCCCGCGGCCAGGCGGCATCGAATACGTGCAGATGGTGCGCTTACAGCAAACGGGCCCGACCACCTACGCCTTCCAGCCGTCTGCCGCCGAGCTTGAGCAGATTGCCCTGGCCAATCCCGGGTCCGTCTGGCTGATCGGCAATGAACCCGACCGGCGTGCCTGGCAGGACGATGTGACGCCGGACCTGTACGCGCGCGCGTATCACGAACTGTACGCCCTGCTAAAGTCGGCCGATCCGACGGCGCAGGTTGCCGTCGGTGGCATCGTCCAGGCGACTCCGCTGCGCCTGAAGTACCTGGACATGATCCGGCAAACCTACCGTCAACTCTACGGCGCGGAGCTTCCCGCCGATCTCTGGAACATCCACACGTTCGTCCTCCGCGAAGAGGCCGATTCCTGGGGAGCGGATCTGCCGCCAGGCATCGAGACGGCCATCGGTTACAGCGGTACCTGGGTGACAGAAAATGTGGCGAGAGTCACCGTCCATAACTCGGCGCAGGTGGGCGACCAGGCCGTGCTCTCGTTCGAGGGGAATCATGCCTCGTGGACCGCGCTTCACGGCCCGACCGGTGGCCGCGTGCGCGCGTCGGTTGATCATCAGTATCGCGAAACCGTCAGCACAACCGCCGCGGAAGCGGTGGCCCAGGTGCACTCTTATACCAACCTTGGCTACGGTCGCCACGCCTTAACCCTGGAGGTGGTCGGCGATGGCGATGTGAGGCTGGACGAATTCCATGCCACTTCGCTCGGATCGGCGGCGATGCAAGACAACGATCCCTACCCCAGCCTGCTCGCCGCCATCCGCGACCACGACGACCTGGACCTGGTGCGGTCGCAAGTTGTCGCCTTTCGGCGGTGGATGGCCGACCGCGGGGAGCGTGATAAGCCGCTCATCATCTCTGAATACGGTGTGTTGTTCCCGGAATACATTGTGGACGAGGACGGGTTTTTTTTCGGTGACGCACGCGTTGCGGTGTTTATGACTGGCTCGTTCGATCGATTCCGTTCACTGCGCGATTCGGCGTACGGACTTCCTGCCGATGATGGCCGGCTTGTTCAACGCTGGGCCTGGTACAGCCTGGACGATCCGTACTTCAACGGTGCGCTCTTCGACAATATCACCCGTCAAATCACACCGCTCGGCACCGCGTTCCGCGACTATGCCGCCCAAATCGCCCCGCAGACCGACCTCCTGCCGCTCGATGTCACCACTACGCCGGCGATTCCGTTCGCGCCTGCCGGACCGGTCACCGTCACGCTGCACCTGGCCGTGGCCAACGCCGGCAACGTGAGTCTGCCGATCAGCGCCACGCTCCGCGTCTGGGACGGCGATCCCGATGTCGGTGGCGTGCTGGTCAGCGGGGGCGTCCTGCCGCCGGGTCTCGCCGGCTGTGGCGCGACGACAGACGTTTCGTTGGCCTGGCCCGCGGTGAGCGCCGGCGTCCACCACCTCGTCGTGCAGGTTGATCCGGATGACGCCGTGGCGGAAGCAAACGAAACAAACAACCGTTTGGTGCGCGACCTGTTTGTGGGCCGGTTCCGCTATCTGTTCCCGATCGCATTCTGGCTGCCAGTCGCCGGTTGAAAGCGGGGAAAGCACGGGTTCAACTTCTCATGAGCCGACGACAAGCGATGGGCTTCTGGCTCGTGACGCTCGTCCCGCTGCTGGGCTATCTGACCACGCTGGCCCCCGGTCTGACCTGGGCCCATGACGGCGTGGACGGCGGCGACCTGGCCGCTGCAGTCCACCTCCTCGGCATCCCCCACCCCCCTGGCTACCCGACCTACGTGCTGCTGGCTCGCGCCTTCACGCGACTGCCGTTCGGCTCACTCGCCTTTCGAATGAACCTGTTCTCGGCGCTGTCTGCCTCGCTGGCAGTCGGACTGATCTATCTGGCGGCCCGTCGTCTCCTGCGATCCAACGCCGCAACGCCCGCCGAATCGACCTTGCTGGCCGGGGTGGCGGCGCTATCGCTCGCCTTCTCGCCCACGTTGTGGTCACAGGCGGTGATCACCGAGGTGTATGCGCTGCACGCCGCCTTTGCCGCGCTGGTGCTTCTCTGCCTCGCGCAGTGGGAAGCGGAGCGCCGCGTAGTCGGGCCGTGGCCGGAGTTGGCGGTCATCGCCTTCGGCGTGGGCCTCGGCAGCCACTTGACGTTGTTGTTCGTCGCACCGGCCGCGCTCCTGGTGCTTGCCCGCAACGGTGGGTTGGCGCGCAGCCGCTGGGTGCAGCTCGGCCTCCTTGCTCTGCTCGGCATGGGGGTCTACGCCTACCTGCCATGGCGGGCGCGGGCCTGGCCACCGATCAACTGGGGCAATCCCCAGACCCTGCGTGGTTTGTGGTGGCACCTGTCGGGCGGCCCGTACCGGCACTACGTTTTCGGGCTTCCGCTGTCGTTTGTGCCGGCGCGGCTGGCGGCCTGGGCGTCTCTGTTGGGGCAACAGTTCGGGCCGTTTGGCCTGGCCGCCACGCTAATAGGGGCCTGGGCCGCGTGGCAGACCAACCGGAGGTTGGCGATTGCCCTGTTGATCTACTATGGCCTTACCGTGACGTACGCGGTGGGCTACAACACGACCGATTCCTACGTCTACCTGATTCCTTCATACCTGGTCTGTGCGCTGTGGCTGGCGATGGGGCTACTTTGGGGCCGCCGCAATCTGTGGCCCGACATCTGGGGGCAGAGGCGATGGGCCGTGGCCGCATCTGCGACGCTCCTGGCGATCCTGCCGGGGCTCAGTTGGAATCTCAATCATCGGGCACTGAACCTGCGCGCGGATCACGCAGCCCAGGATTACGCGGTCATGACATTTCTGGCTGTGGGGCCGGACGCCATCGTCTTCGCGGACGAGGACCTGCACGTCTTCGCGTTGTGGTATTACCGCTACGTGGAGGAGCCGGAATCTGGCGTCACCGTCCTGGCCGAGGGGCTGCTGAACTTCCCCTGGTACGGCGAGACGTTGCGCCGCAACGGCGAGGTGGTGAGCTTGCCGGCCACCCCGAACCTGGCAGACGTCGTCGCGGCGAATCTGGCCAACCGTCCGGTTTACGTGACCACGCCGCACCCCGAACTGGCCGGCCGTTTCCGGCTGCGCCAACTCCACGACGGGCTGTACCGGGTGGAACCGCCGTAGCGGCGCGTCGGGCTATTCCCGTTGCCGCCCGCGCCGACCTATGAAGATGGCGAGAGCGATGGCAATGAGGATGAGTCCGCCGATGCCGAACACCCGGACGATGTCGAACGAAGACCCGGACGGCTGCTCGGATGCGGAGGGCGGGGCGGGTTGGGTCGGCGGCGTTGTGGGCCGAGTCGGAGGTTTGGCCGGCACCGGCGAGCCGGTCACGCGGACCCTCGCCCCTTTGAACGCGGCCTTCAGCGGTTGGCCTTGTGTGTCCAACAGCTGGAACTCGGAGAGGCTCAACGCGCCGGTCCCACTGGTCAGTGCTCGGAACGTGACGTGGGCCAACGTCCCGCTGCCGGCAACGCCCGGAGCATCGCCGCCGGTGGCCGCACCGAAGGTCAGCTTGCCTTGAGTGTTGTCGATGATCGGCCCCAGAGGAATCGGCGTCCGGCCCGTACTGGAGAGGTACGGGTCCAGCTCGGCTTCGGTGGCTTCCAGGATGCCGGCCGGGAACAGCAGGTCGAATTGGAAGCCGCCCAGGTTCTCCGCGCCGTCAATGTTGACGAGCACGGTGACTTCGCTGCCTGTGTCCACGGTGATGTTGGGCGGATCGAGGTATATCATGGGAGGGGATGCTGCCTGCACGTGGCGGCGACCGGGTACAGACAGGAAGAACTGCCCCAAGATCGCCAAACCGGCCAAAACCAAAACCTCGACAACGGACAATCGTTTGTATCGCAATGTTCTCTCCCTCAGGCTCAGACGAGAATGACCTGCGCCCCGATTTCCTCCTCCAATTCGCGGATAAAGGTATCCTGCTCCGGGTGGGTGAACAGGTCGCTCTCCGCTTGGTGGGTCGGTTTTCCCATGACCACCGTGTCCGCGCTCTGTTCGATCACAAAAGCCCTAATCTGTTCGCGCACTTTCCCCTCGCGCACGGCGCAATCTGCCGGCACGCCTTGCTCTTCTGCGCGGGCCCGGATCGTGAGCAGGATGAACTCGGCCATGTGCTTGAGTTGGGTCATCGTCACGCTTGGCCGCCCGACGGTGGCGTGTCCCAGAAAATCGGCATCAATGACGTACAGGAAGATCAGGCGGGCGCTCGATTCCCTGGCCAGTGCGGTAGCTCGTTCGGCCGTGGGCTCGCTGGCCTTCCCTCCGCGCACGGCGCAAACAATTGTGTTCACCGGCTTCATTGGCTGCATAGGCTTGCTCCCCTCCACTTCTCAGAACCGAATCGCAATCCAGGCCATGGCGATGGCCGTGGTGATAACCAGCGCCGGGAACCCTTTGCGCAGGAACTCGCCGTAGGTGATGGGGTACCCGGCCTGGCGAGTGATGCCGGCGGTAACGAGGTTGGCCGACGAACCGATGAGCGTTCCGTGTCCTCCGAACGCTGCCCCCATCGCTAACGCAAAGTAGATCACCTGGTTTTCTGCACCGGGGATCGTGTTTGATAAAAAGCCGGCCACCGGCAGCATCGCGGCGGTGAAGGGGATGTTGTCCACCGCAGCCGAGAGAACCGCTGCCAACCACAAGACGACGATCCAGGCGAGGGTCAAGTTGTCGCCGACGAGTCGCCCGATCAGATCGGCGACTAGGCTGATCGCACCCACCTCTTGCACTGCCCCAACGACGATGAATAGCCCCATGAAGAACACCAACGTCGTCCAGTCCACCGATTCGATCATGGCTTCCATATCCGGGCGCACCCAGACCAGCAGAAGCGTTGCACCGGCCACGGCAGTCACCGCGGGCACCAGGTGGAAGTAGTCGCCGAAGAGGAAGAAGACCAGCATCAGCGCGCCCACCCAGCCGGCTTTGCGCAACTCAACCGGATGCGTGATCTGGGAATCTTCGGCCAGTTTCTCCAACAGCAGTGATGACGTCGTTGCCCTGGAGGCCCGGTAATCGCGAAAGTAGACGAGCTCCATGTAGATCATCAACCCGATCAGGGCGGCGAGGACACCCGGTGTGAGTTCCACAAGGAAAGCGCCGAAAGAGATGTTGGCGTAGGAGCCGATCAGGATGTTGGTCGGCGTGCCCACTAGCGTGGCCACGCCCCCAACGTTCGAGGCCAGCACCTCCGGGATCAGCAGGGGGAGCGGGCTCATGCCCATTGACAGGGCGATCTGCACGGTGATCGGGGCGATCAGCAACATGGTGGTGATATTGTCCAAAAAGGCGGAGGCAACGGCCGTTATGATCATCAGGATGATGGCCAACAGCCAGGCGTGGCCTCGGGACAGGCGGTAGGCGAAGTAGGCGAGCCATTGGAAGATGCCGGTGCCCTCGACAACGGCAATGAAGATCATCATCCCCATGATCAGGAAGATGACCTCCCAGTCAATGAAGCTCATCGCCTCCTCGAAATCGAGCACAAAAAGGTTGTCCATGAACGTGCCGCCGACGTAGGTGATCATAAAGATGATTGACGTGCCGAACAAGACGGCCATCGTGTTGTGCATCTTCTCGGTGGCGATGATTATCAACATACCCAGGAAGACGGCAACCGCGATCCAGAATGCTGGCCCAATCGTTCTGGGTATCGTTTGGTCCGGGAGGTGCAGAGTGCCCACGCGCTGGAGGGTGTCGAGGTCGGTTGCGGTTGGCTGCCAGCGGACGGTTTCGAAGTGATGTCGCCGGATCTCGATTACGAACGGTCGGACGACCGGCCGGTCGAGGTACAGCGCAAACGTGCCATCCTCCTGGCTGAGCGCATCCGCCAGTGGCTCATCATCGCTGCCTTGAACGAGATGGATTTCGGCCTTGGGGAGCGGCTCGCCATGGGGATCGAGCAAGCGGCCGGTGATGACGGCCCCACCGCCGTTGCTGCCGGCCGCCGGGGCGCGCGCGCTCCAGATTCCAACAGCAGCCATGACGACTAGAACAATGAACAGCCATCGGTATGTCGAGTTCACGGGCGTGGCTTTGCCTCCTGTTTCTCCTGTCGTGAAAACAGCTGTCCAGCTCCCTCCTCCGGGGCGAGTGAACATCCCGTCTCCCTCATGTGAGGCCCCTCCAGGGAGGATTGAGGGGGGGGAGAAACGTGGCTCCATTTTCCCCCTTGCCTGATTGCTCGGGCAGGCGTTCACCTGACCGAGTCCTGTTCGGTTCGCCTCGGTCAGGAGACCTGCCTGCTGCATGCCGGCCACCGGCGCGCGCGCCGCGCGCACGGGCACGGCCACGAGCCCGGGCGTCGCCCCTGCGGAGTATTGTAGCATATCAGGGGCAGATTGTCCATTAGACTTTTCTCTGCGTTTGTGCTACACTTTGCTCAAAGAGGTCATATCTCAATTGAGGACAGTTGACATGAACCGTTTGCAAAACGAAACCAGCCCTTACTTGCTACAACATGCCGAAAACCCCGTGGATTGGTATCCCTGGGGCGACGAGGCATTGGAGCGCGCCCGTGCCGATAACAAGCCGATCCTGCTGAGCATCGGGTACTCTGCTTGCCACTGGTGCCACGTTATGGCGCATGAATCGTTTGAGGACCCGGAGACCGCTGCCGTGATGAACGAGCATTTCGTCAACATCAAGGTGGATCGCGAGGAGCGACCCGACCTGGACAGCATCTACATGCAGGCGGTACAGGCGATGACTGGTCATGGTGGCTGGCCGATGACGGTCTTCTTGACGCCGGAGGGCGTCCCGTTCTACGGCGGCACCTACTTCCCTCCGGAGGATCGACATGGGCTGCCCGCCTTCCATCGCGTGCTGCTGGGTGTGGCGGAGGCCCATGCCAACCGCCCGGATGAGGTTGCACAGGGCGGCCAGCGACTCCTGGCGTCGCTGCAAGGCGACGCCTTCGGCGGCGGGTCCATGACGGCGGCGTTATCGCCCACGATTCTCGATCACGCCCACCACAACATGGCCACCAACTTCGATGCCACGTTCGGTGGTTTTGGGCGCGCGCCGAAGTTTCCCCAGCCGATGAACCTGGAGTTCTTGCTCCGCATGTATGGGCGACTTGGCGATCTGCGGGCGCTAGAGATGGTCGAGAAGACGATCCAGAAGATGGCGCGCGGTGGCCTTTATGACCAGCTTGGCGGTGGCTTCCACCGCTATTCGACAGATGAGCGGTGGCTCGTCCCCCATTTTGAAAAGATGCTGTACGACAATGCGCTCCTCAGTCGCGTGTACCTGCACGCCTACAAGATCGCCGGGGATGAATTCTATCGCCGCATCGTCGAAGAGACGCTGGATTACGTGCGGCGCGAGATGACGTCTCCCGAAGGCGGCTTCTATTCGGCGCAGGACGCGGACAGCGAGGGCGAAGAAGGCATGTTTTTCGTCTGGACTCCGGCGGAGATTGAATCGGCGCTGCCACCAGACGATGCGCGCCTGGTCATGGCCTATTTCGACGTGACACCCGGTGGCAATTTCGAGGGGCGCAGCATCCTGCACGTGCCGCGAGACGGCGATGTGGTGGCCCATCGGGAAGGCGTATCGCTCGAGCGGCTGCGGGAAGCGGTGGCCAGCGGGCGCGAGGTTCTTTTCCGGCGGCGTGAGCAGCGCGTGAAGCCCGCGCGGGACGACAAGATCCTCACGGCCTGGAACGGGATGATGCTCACGGCCTTCGCTGAGGCGGCCCGGGTTCTGGAGCGGGCAGACTACGGCGACGTGGCGGTGCGCAATGCCCGCTTCCTGCTCACGGCGCTGCGGCGGGATGGACGCTTGCTCCGCACCCACAAAGACGGCCAGGCCAGGCTGCTTGGCTACCTGGAGGACTACGCCTATCTGGCGGATGGCTTGCTGCATCTCTATCAGGCCACGTTCGAGCGGCGCTGGCTGGAGGAAGCGCACGCGTTGGCCGAGGCGATGGTCGCGCTGTTCTGGGATGAAGAGGAGGGTGTGTTCTACGACACCGGCCGGGACCACGAGGCGTTGATCGTCCGCCCACGCGATGTCACCGATGGCGCCGTGCCTTCGGGCCACTCGGTGGCCGTGGACGTGCTGCTGCGCCTGGCGGTGTTCAGTGGGGAGCCGGCGTTCCAGCGCATCGCGTCACGGGTGTTAGGGTCACTCGCCGAAGCGATGGAGAAGCACGCCGGAGGGTTTGGCCATCTGCTGGGCGCGCTCGATTTCCACTTGGGTTCGCCGGAGGAAATCGCGCTGATCGGCGAGGCCAGCGATCGGGCGCTCGATGCGCTCGTCCGCGTCGTCTTTGCGCACTACCTGCCCAACAAGGTGGTCGTGAGCAGCGCACCGGGGGACGCAGGGGCCGTCCGACAGATCCCGCTTCTGGCCGATCGGCCGCTGCTGGATGGCAAGCCGACCGCCTACGTCTGCACGAACTATACCTGCCAACAGCCGGTCACCACGCCGGAGGAATTGGCCGAACAGCTCGGTGTGGGGCGGGGGTAGGCGGCGCGAGCGACGAGTCGTCGGGCGATCGCCCGGCCAGTCCCTCGTGGCCGCGACCCGAACGGGAGTGGATGGGAGTCGAACCCACCGAGGCCGGCGCGACACCGCCCTCCAACGGTTTTGAAGACCGCGGGACCCACCGGGGCCCAACCACCCCCAGGTTCAAAGCACCATAGGATACCCCATTTAATGGGAATGGTCAAGTCCATGACCCGCTCGATGAGCGCCGGTCATCGTCCCTTCCGCCGCGTGAGACGGGTGTCAGTGCTCTGCACTCCGGGCAGCAACATAATCTGATCGACGATGTCCCCCATCGCGTCAAGGTCGCGGGCTTCCACGAAGACGATGGCGTCCAGCGGGCCAAACAAGGCATGGGCCTGCCGGACCTCGGGGATCGCGGCCACGTCGCGAATCACGTCCAGGGCCTCGGTGTGGCAGTTGACGAACACGTAGGCAGAAACCGTCATCGCTTCAATCCTTGTCTGGCAGGGCGGCAATCCCGGGCAGGGTTCGGCCTTCCAGGAACTCCATCGCGGCGCCGCCGCCGGTGGAGACGTGGGTCATGCGGTCTGTCAGGCCGGACTGGCGCACGGCGGCTGCCGAGTCGCCGCCGCCCACGATGGTGACCGCGTCCAACTCGGCGAGCACCCGCGCCACAGCGAAGGTGCCTTCCGCGAAGCGAGGGAACTCAAACACGCCCATCGGCCCGTTCCAGACCACGGTCTTCGCGTCCTGCAACGCCTCGGCGAATTGCTCCACCGTCCGAGGCCCGATGTCCAGGATGCGCCAGCCGGCCGGCACGGCTGTTGCCGGCACCACCCGGCTATCCGCCTCCGCGTCGAACCGGTCGGCAATGACCACGTCAGCCGGCAGCCGCATCTTCTCGCCGGCTCGCTCCAGGATGACGCGCGCTGCCTCCAGGCTTTCCGCCTCCACCAGCGACTCGCCCACCTCGTGCCCTTGGGCAAGTAGGAAGGTGTTGGCCATGCCGCCACCGATGAGCAGACGATCGACCTGCTCCAGCAACCGATCGAGGATGGCCACCTTGTCGGAGATCTTCGCGCCGCCCTGAATGGCCACGAACGGGTGGTCGGGCGATTTCAGTGCCCGGCCCAAGAACTCGATCTCCTTCTCCATGAGGAAGCCGGCGGCGGCCTCCGGTACAAAGGCGGGCACGCCAGCAACCGACGCATGGGCGCGGTGAGCCGTACCGAACGCGTCGTTCACGTAGGCGTCGGCCAGCCCGGCCAACCGACGGGCGAATTCCGGTTCGTTTGCCTTCTCGCCGGGGTTGAAGCGCAGGTTTTCCAGCAGCAGAATCTGGCCCGGGGCCAGGTTGTCAACCGCGGCTTCGACCCCGGGGCCGATGCTGTCGGGCACGTAGCGAACCTCCGTGCCCAGCAGGTCGCCGAGCTGCCGGGCGACCGGGGCCATGCGCAGGTCTTCGCGCACTTGGCCTTTGGGTCGGCCCAGGTGGGAGATCAGGATCAGCCGGGCTCCACGTTCTTGCAGGTAGCGGATCGTCGGGAGCGCGGCACGAATACGCATGTCATCGGCCACTGCACCGCCGGCCAGGGGTACGTTGAAGTCCACGCGCACAAGCACCCGGCGGCCGTGAACATCAAGATCGCGGACGGTTTTCTTGTTCATCGGGGAACTCCTCCTCCTCCTCCTCCTCACCCGACTTAATCCCTGTCTCGTCTTGCCTGTATGGGCCGGCCTCCTGCTTGACCGTCTCTTCACGTGGCGGCGCCCAGGCCCTCATTCACAAAGGGATCGACGTGCAAAGGTTTGCCTGTGGCATACTCCAACGCCGCCTGCCAGTCGCAACGGTCGCCGGGGACGAAGACGCGCTCGATCAGGAATTCGCCGGCTGCCGGATTGTCCACCAGCCCGCCGTATTCTGTGCGGATGTGGTGGTCGAGCTGCGAGGCGATCAGGTCGCCCAACTGATAATTCTGATAGTAGACCGGAAAGAGAGCCAGGTGGATCTTGGCCGCCCAGTCCGGCGCATTGCGTCCCTCAGGTCTGGTCAGGTGCTGATACCGTTCCACCAGGTCCCACCACAATCCGTTGAGATCCTGTTCTGGGTCACGGTACATGGCCCGCTCGAAGTTGGTAATGACCAGCACCCAGCGCAGGAACACAATCAGGTAACGTTGCAATTGTCGCTGCACCGCGCTCGCCAGCCGGTCGGCTCGGGTGGCGGGCAAGCCGGCGACGGCGGTCAACCAGCGCGGGTCCAGCGTCAGTCGCCCCATGAGCAAGGCAATCGATTCGGTCATCATGGTATGGGCGTGGGTGCGCAGCAGGAACGGTAAGTCGGGCGAAATGTAGATGTCGTACACGCCGTGGCCCAGTTCGTGCAGCAGCGTTTCGTTCCAGCGGTGCGTCGGCTCCAGGTTGCAGAGGGTACGAACATCGCCTTGCCGATCCATGTCCAGGCAGAACGCGTGCTGGTTCTTGCCGGCGCGGGCGTACAGATCGCTGCGCTCCAAGATCGGGCGCACGTCCATGCCCATGCCGTCGTACGTACGGGTGGCCAGCTCGACCGGATCGAGGTCGGCGAAGAACGGGTCCATGTCTACCTCATCCAGGCGAGGCGGGCGCTGAAAGAAGGGGTCGCCGTAGTGCCACGGGCGCAGGGCAGCAGTCGAGGTGCCGAAGCGCTCGGCCAACAGGGCATCCATCTCGGCCTTCATCTCGCGGAACAGTTCTTCGCTGCGTGCGGCCAGGTCGTCCAGCAAAGCGAACAGCCAGTCCTCGTCAAGCTCTGAGGCGACGAGGGACAGTGCGTAGTGATTTGGGAAACCCAGGCGATGGGCGGACTCGTTGCGCAGGCGGACCACCTCTCTGACCTGGTCGGCCACCTGAGCGCCGACCTGTTTGCCTGCCATCCAGGCATTGCGGACTTCCCGGCTGTCGGCGCTCGTCCGCAAGATCGTCTCGATCTCGTTATCGCTAAGTCGCTGACCGTCCAACTCCCCCCGGAAGTTGATGAACGTCTGCGAAATCTCGCGTTCCGTCTCGGTGAGCTGTTCGATCATGTCCGGATCATTCTGGCCGGCCAGATGGCCGAGGTACAGCAGTTTGAGTTGGCGGCGAACCAACGGATCGGCGGGCGGTGACCCGTCTTGCCAGGTGGTCAACTGCTCGAAGGCGTCTCGGTCGGCGAAGAGGGTGCGCATCGCCTTGGTCAGGCGGGCGGATTCGGCGAACGCCGCCTCCTCGCCGGTGGTGTGCGCCTGCCAGGTGGCCTGCGTGCTCTGTCGGTGGAGGGCGGCGTAGCGTGCGGTGAAGTCCTCGATAAACGTCTCGATTGTGGTTGTCATCTGTCTGTTCCTTCCGTCTGCTTCTTGAGTTCATACAGGGTGTTGATCGCCTCCAGTGGGGTCAGGCTGTCCACGTCCAGGGTAGCCAGGCGTTGCACAACCGGATGGGGTTCCGTCGCAAAGAGGCCGAGCTGCACGGCCTGGCGAACGGCTTCTGGCCGCTGCCGGCGCACCGCGTGGGCGGGGGTACGCGAATCCTGCTCCAAGGCGGCCAGGATTTCCTGTGCCCGGTGGGTGACCGTACGCGGCACGCCGGCCAGCCGGGCCACGTGGATGCCGTAGCTGCGGTCGGCTCCCCCGGCAGCGATGCGATGCAGAAAGACGACGTGATCCCCTTCCTCGGCGACGGCGACGTTGTAGTTCCGCACGCGGGGGAGGATCTTCGCCAGATCAGTCAGTTCGTGGTAATGCGTGGCAAAGAGCGTTTTGGCTCGCCGGTCTGGGTGGTTGTGGATGTATTCGACGACGGCCCAGGCGATGGACATGCCGTCGTAGGTGCTCGTCCCCCGCCCGATTTCGTCCAGGATGATGAGCGAGGAAGGCGTGGCGTGGTTCAGGATGTTTGCCGTTTCCACCATCTCCACCATGAACGTTGACTGTCCGGCGGAAATCTCGTCCTGCGCACCGACGCGCGTGAAGATGCGATCCACCAGGCCGATCTCGGCTTCCTCCGCCGGCACGAACGACCCGATCTGCGCCATGAGCGAGATCAGGGCAACCTGCCGGAGATAGGTGCTCTTGCCGGACATGTTGGGGCCGGTGATGATGTGGATGGCCTCATCGGCGGAAAGATCGGTGTCGTTGGGGACAAACGGCTCATCCTGCAGGGTCGTTTCCACGACTGGATGGCGACCGCCTCGGATGATGAGACGATCGCCGTCTGTGAGCGCAGGGCGGACGTAGCGATTGCGCACAGCGGCTTCGGCCAATGCACTCTCCACATCGAGTATGGCCAACGCGCGGGCCGTGGTGAGCAGGCGAGCGGCGCCGGCCGCGACCTGCTCACAAACTTGCTGAAAGATACGGTTCTCCAACTCTTGCTGCTGGCTCTCTGCGTTGAGGATCAGCGACTCGTACTCCTTCAGCTCTGGCGTGATGTAGCGCTCGGCGTTGACGAGTGTTTGCTTGCGGATGTATTCCTCCGGGACGCGGTCGGCGTTGGCCCGCGTCACCTCCAGGTAGTAGCCGAACACCTGGTTGTACCCGACTTTCAAGTTCTTGATGCCGGTGCGTTTCCGTTCGGTGGCCTCCAGGTTGGTGACCCAGGCCTTGGCATCACGCGTTGCCGCCATGATGCCGTCCAGTTCGGCGGAGAAGCCGGCGCGGATGATGCCGGTGGCGTTGGCAGTCGCCGGCGCGTCATCGCGGATCGCCTGGGAGATCAACTCGCGCACCTCGTCGTTCGGATCCAGCGGCTCGCGCAGGGTTTCCGTTGGGACATCCTGTTGCAGGGCTTGCACGGTCTCCAAGGCGTGGCCGATGCCAACCAGATCGCGTGGCCGAGCAAGGCCGGCGACGACCCGGTTCGTCAGTCGCTCCAGATCGGGTAGCCCTTTGAGCAGGGCGCGCACTGCGGCCCGCAGAGCGGTGTCGGCGAAGAAGGTCTGCAGCCCGTCCATCCGGTCTTCCAGCGTCTGGCGGTCGAGGAGCGGTTGGGCGATCCGGCGGCGGAGCAGGCGGGCGCCCATAGCGGTTTTCGTCAGATCGATGACGCCGAGCAACGATCCTTCCGGGCTGCCACTGCGGATCCCTGCGGTCAACTCCAGGTTGCGGCGTGTGGCGGCGTCGAGCAGCATGTAGTGGGCGGTGGTGTAGGTGGAAAGGGAAAGGAGTTGGGGCAGGGAACGCTTCTGAGTTTGTTGCAGGTACTGAATCAGTGCGCCGGCGGCGCGAGTGGCTAACGGCAGGCCACGGAGGCCGAAGCCGTCGAGAGAGGCGACGCCGAAGTGTTCGTGCAGGGCGCGCCGCGCGGTCTCTTCCTCGAATCGCCAATCCTCCAGAGGCACAGGCGGCCGGTCGTTGGCCAGGGGTGGGATGGCGGACTCGCGGCCTTCCGGGACCAGGGTCTCGGCCGGCTGGAGTCGCTGGAGTTCCTGGGCCAGTGTGATAGGGGCTTCGGGGCCCACCACTTCGGTGGCCGAGAACTCGCCGGTGCTAACGTCGGCGAAGGCGAGACCGGCGCGATCTACCTCGCGAATGGCGGCGGCCAGGTAGTTGTTGCGCCGGTCGTCCAGCAGGTTTGGCTCCAACACCGTGCCGGGCGTCACGACCCGCACGACTTCTCGCGGCATGATGCCCCGCGCTGGTTGGTCCCCGACCTGTTCGCAGATGGCGACCTTGTAGTTCTTCTCGATCAGACGAGCGATGTAGCCTTCCACCGCGTGGTGCGGCACGCCGGCCATGGGGACGCGCTGCCCCTTGCTGACCGGTCGCGAGGTTAGCACCAGATCGAGTTCGCGGGCGGCAATGCGCGCGTCGTCGTCGAACGTTTCGTAGAAGTCACCCAGCCGGAAGAAGAGGATGGCGTCCGGGTAGGACTGTTTGATTTGCAGGTATTGGCGGCGGACGGGTGTCGTCTTTCTCGGTGCTTTCGTTCCCATGGTCTGGATTATATACCGGATGCGGAGATTGGGCAAAAAACGGGGTTCGGGGTGGCCGCTTGACCGGAGAGGCTCAAGGGCCTTGCGTACCGGGCGATGGCCTGCTTGCAGCGGGTAGGTCTCCTGACTGAGCCCCGTTCGGGTTCGCCTCGGTGTAGGGGCTGGCCTTGTGCCTGCCCGCCTTGGCGAGCGCGCACCGCTGACGCCTGTGGAGACATGTACCGCCGTGGAACAGAGAAGGCCCCCGCAGATAGGGGGCCTTTTTCGGTGAATGTCTGTTGGGCGCTCGTCACTGTGTAAGCCAGAGGTGACGACAGGCTGGGCTAATATGGTGGCCCGACCAGCGACACCTGGGCAAACTCCAGGTATATCGTGCCGTGACCGTCCAGGTAGATGTCCATGCGCACGTCCAGGTCTTCCGGGTACACGGCATACCAGCCGGCCTTGAAGGGAGCGAACTCGACGGCGTACTCCCCCAGCTCCGGTTTCGTTCCCGTGCGACCGGTGATGTGGAACGTACTGTCCTGGATCGGCAAGGCCCATACTGTTACCGGCCAATCCTTCCGACCGGGCATGGTCACCCTGATGACGGAGTTCATCTCACGGGTGTCACCGGTGCTGTTCGTGTTGCTGATCACGCGGCCTTCCCAAACCACGCTGACGACCGGCGGGGCCGGCTCGGCTGACGGCGGCGGGCAACCGTCGCAAGTCGCCGGTGGGGGCGGCGGGCAGCCATCACAGCTCACTGGCGGCGGCGCGTAGCTGGGCGGCGGCGGTGCACAGCCGTCGCAGGTCGAAGGTGGCGGTGGTGCGCATCCGTCGCAGCCGACGGCCGGCTGGGCGTAACTTGGCGGTGGCGGTGGCGGTTGCTGATAAACGCCAGGAATTACGAGTTGCTGACCAGGGTAAACCCAGGCATTGTACGAGAGTCCATTCGCTTGCGCTAGTGCCCAGGGGCTCATATCGTAGCGGTAGGCGATGCCGTTCAGTGTGTCTCCCGGTTGGCAGTTGTAGTAGGTGGCTGGTCCAGTAGGTGCAGTCGGTGCTCCGTAGGCCGGCGGTGCCGGTGGATGGGCCTCCGAGGGAATGATCAGCCGTTGGCCGGCGTACACCCACCCGTCGGGCGAAATCCCGTTGGCTTGTGCCAGCACGCCAACCGGAATGCCGAATCGCCAGGCGATAGAGTAGAGCGTGTCGCCCCACACGACAACGTAGATTTGCGGGGCCGCCGATTGCGGGACGGGCACGGCGACTGGCGCGCTCCCGTTCGGGATAATCAGTTGCTGGCCGGTCCAGATCCAGGTGTTGGATAGGCCGTTGGCTTGCATCAACGCTTCTACGGAGATGCCATTTCGCGTAGCGATGCTGTAGAGGGTGTCGCCAGCCTGGACCACGTAGGTGCTGGTTGCCGGTACGGCCGCTGGTTGGGCAACCATGCCTCCAGGCCCTGGTATCACCAAGCTCTGGCCGGAGTAGATCAGCGTGCTGTGTAGGCCATTCGCGGCCATCAGGGCCTGCACCGTGGTGCCGTTGCGCCACGAGATCGAGTAGAGCGTTTCCCCGGGCTGAACCACGTGAACTTGCGGCCCCGAGGCAGGTGGAGCGGCCAGGGCTGTACTTGCACCTCCCACCAACGTGACTGCCAGCAGCGCTGCTATCAAGGGTACGAGGATCCGTGTCATCTTCATCATGCCACCTCCGTCGCCCACATGTGTCGCATTTCGTCCTATATAACACTACTATAATACTACAGATTTGTCAAAGTGTCAAGTGACAACAATACCTTTTTAAGGGTGTATTCTTTATACGTTTTTTGACTCTTAGTATGCATATTGGCACCCCGACCCCCGACCCCTGACCCCGATCCCAAACCCTCAACCCACTTGCCACCAGCGACCGATTGTGTTAAGATCGCCCCATGGACTCCGTTGCCCGACCTCATGGCTCCAGTGCAGTACGTTTGTATCGCTTTGGGCCCTCCGTTGCGGTCCTGATCGCGTTTGGGCTGCGCGTGTATCGCCTTGGCGCCCAGAGCCTGTGGTACGACGAAGGCGTGAGCCTGCTCCTTGCCGGCAAGTCGCCTACGGCGCTGATTGCCCACACGGCTCGGGACATCCATCCCCCGCTTTACTACTTGTTGCTGCACGTCTGGCTGGGGTTCGCCGGCCGAACTGAGTTCGCCGCTGCGTTTTTCTCCGTGGTCTTCGGCGTGCTGCTGGTGGCCTTCTGCTTTCGCCTGGCATCAAGGCTGTATGGCCGGCGGGCGGCCCTGCTCACGGCGCTGGTCGTTGCGGCATCGCCCTACAACCTGTGGTATTCGCAGGAAGTGCGGATGTACACGTTGGGCGCCACGCTTGCTCTTCTGGCGACCTGGCTGCTTATGCTCATGCTGCACGGGGAGACCCGCACCCGAATCTGGGGGGCCTATGTTGTCGTCAGCGCGCTCGGCATGTACACGCTCTACTACTTTGCGTTCTTGCTCCTGTTCCACGCCCTGCTGGTGCTGTTCTCCTTCACAACCCGGCCCGAGACACGACGCTCTCTGGGGCGCTGGTTGCTAACGGGCGCTGGCATCATCGTGCTGTACGCACCATGGATCCCGGTGGCCTTGCGGCAGGCACTGCACCCGCCGGTCCCACCCTGGCGAACACCAACCCCCCTGGCACACGTGCTGCTCGAAAGCTGGCAGGTCCTCGTTGTCGGGCAATCGGCGACTCTGGCTCAAGCCTGGCCGTTGCTGCTGGCGGCGGCCGCTTTGTACGGCTGGGCCATACACAGCAGCCGCCACCGGCGCGGGCCCATCCTGGCCGGACACACCTGGATGCCGATCTTCCTGATCTACCTGGCCTCATTCTGGACGCCGCTCTACCACGAGCGGTACGTCTTCACGTTCTCAGCACCGTTCTTCATCCTCCTCGGCGGCGGGCTGGACCGGTTGGCTGCGGGTCTGCGCTGGCAAAGGGTGATGGCCGCCGCAATTGGCCTGCTTGTCCTGGCAACTTATGCCCTGGCGACGTACCAAATCCACTTCGACTCGGCCTACGCCGCCGACGATTATCGCGCTGCCGTCCGCTACCTCGACGACCAGTGGCGCCCCGGCGACGCGGTCTTGATCAACGCCGGCTACGTCTATCCGATGGTCCTGTACTACTCCCGGCACGTGCCGGCCTGGCGCGGGCGACTGAGCGAGTATGCCGGTGGGTGCGGCGATTCCCGTGGCCCTCTCGTTCTCCAAACCGGGTCCGTCGGCGGCGATCCCGCGCTGGGGTGGGGCGATCCGGCCTCCGACTTCTACGCCACGACCGAGCAGAAGACGGCAGCGGCCTTGCAGCGGCTGTTCCATGATTGTGGGCGCGTCTGGGTCTTGCGCGCCTACGACACAGTGACCGATCCGGGAGGATTCATCCGGCGATGGCTCGACCAGAACACCAGGCCATTCGATGGTCTGACCGTTACCGGGCAAACCAACGTCCGCGTGCAGGGTTTCATGAGTCGCGGGACAAGTCCCACCGCTTCGAATCCGCTGGGCATATCCCTCGGCGATCGACTGCTATTGGCAGGCAGCGAACCTCTCCCCTCCACCGTCGTTTCTGGCCAGCCACTCTACGTCACGCTCTTCTGGCAACCTATGGACGCGCTCCGGCGTGACTACCGCCTGTCGCTGGTCCTCATCGGGGCGGCCGGCCGGCAGTGGGCGGTGGCCGATGAACTCCCCGGCGGGCCGCTTTTTCCGCCAACGCGCTGGCCGACTGGCGGGACGGTGCAACACACAATGCGGTTGGATGTTCCCCCCGGCACCCCGCCCGGCCGCTACCAACTTGCCGTGGGAGCGTATGATCCGTCGGACGCGCGCTTCCTCCCTGTAGACGATCCGGTCGCCGGCATGGAGGGCATTCGGGCAGTGTTGGGCGAGCTCGAGATAAGGGCGGGCACGACGCCCGATCGGCTGCCGGCGAGGTACGCGCACGATGCGGCCCACCTGGGCGACGCCATCATGCTGGCCGGCCACCGGGCGGCGCCCGCGAATCTGCGGCCCGGCGAAGTGCTCTCGGTCGAGTTGCTCTGGCAGGCGGAGCGGTCGCCGGCCGACGACTACACCGTGTTCGTGCAACTGGCCGACAGCGCGGGCAAGCTGTGGGCGGCGCGGGACAGCCTGCCCGTAGACGGGCGTTTCCCGACGACGGCCTGGACCGCCGGTCAGTGGGTGCGC
This sequence comes from uncultured Ardenticatenales bacterium, assembly GCA_964508275.1. Classification (GTDB taxonomy): domain Bacteria; phylum Chloroflexota; class Anaerolineae; order Ardenticatenales; family JAADHH01; genus CAZDTE01. Next base: position 9,337 of record CAZDTE010000018.1, on the reverse strand, counting down.
GATCTGCACGGTCTGCAACTGGCTGCCGATGCGCCGGCCGGGCAGTACCGCTTGCTTGCCGGCCTCTACCGCACGTCGGACGGCACCAGGCTGCCGGTTCGCCAGGGGTGGCTGGGGCGTGGCGACCACGTGATCCTTGGCGAGTTCACCGTCGAGGAGCGCCCGCACAGTGTTCTGCCTCCGGCCCGCATCGCCCATCCGCTGTACGTGACCGTCGGGGCCAGCGCGCGGCTGCTCGGTTACGATTTCCCGCGCGGCGAGACCATCCACGCCGGCCATCCCCTGACGGTTACGCTGTACTGGCAGAGCACCGCGCGGGTGCCGAGGTCGTACAAGGTGTTCGCACACTTGATCGGCCCCGATGGCCGGTTGTGGGGCCAGGATGACCAGATTCCGGGCGAGGGAGCCTTCCCGACGACCGGCTGGCAACCTGGCGAGTATCTCACCGATACGCTGACCATTCCGGTTGCTGGCGACGCGGCGGCCGGCGTCTACCACCTGCGTGTGGGCATGTACGATCCGGCTAGTGGCGCACGTCTGGCGGTGGAAGGTGCTCAGGCAGACCCCGGCGCAGATTCTGTTGAGCTGGGTCCGCTGACGTTGCCATAGTCTCCAGCGGAGCGCCGGAGAATCCCTTATCCCCCGTCAACTCTTAAACTGGAGTCTGGCGAAAATCATATTGGCCGTGCAACACAGCATTTTCGGCCACAGATTGCACGGACTTCCACAGATTTTGAAGCTGTTTTCTCTGATCTTTCGTGTCTTCTCAATAAATCGGGGCAATGTGTAGGTGCGACGCACTTTCATAAGGTTGTGCAACAGTATCATCTCAATAATCTGGGGCGTCTTGGTCCGGCCTTGCTTTTTTCTGCCACGAATTACACGAATTTCACTAATTTTCTTTTCTTTTTCGTGTTAATTCGTGAAATTCGTGGCTGATTTCTGTTGCACCCTATGGTTTGCCCCCATTTTTTGAAAAGATACAAAATCCGCGTAATCCGTGGCAAAAACAAAAAACGCCAGTGTCTAGCATTAAACTAACCACAAGGACTGGAAACCCCCCCTCTGCTATTCCTGGTCTCGCGGCGTCTCTGGGGTTCGTGCCGGCGGCGTATACGGGCTACGGGGATGCAGGCCCCCAGCGCCACTGCGCCAGGTTCCACAGGGGATTGACAAAGGGGCTGAGCCGCGGGCCGGTCAACCCTTGCCGGACAAGCAATGTCTGTGGCCACGCGAAGAGAACGGTGTACGGCTGGTCCCGTTGCAGAGCTTGCCAAACCTGGCCATAGAGCGCAGCCCGTCTCTCTGGGTCGCAGGTGGGCAGGGCGCGCGCCTCGTCCAGCCAACGGTCCACATCCAGGTTCGTGTAGCGCGTGAAGTTGTAGGCCGGTGCGTCATCAGACCCCGGACTGTGCCACAGGTCAAGCTGGTCCGGATCGAGACCGGTATCCCAGGTGACGAGGGCGATCTCGAACTGGTTGTCGTACAGGTTGTCCTGGAAGATCAGGGGTTCGGCAAACTGGGGCCGCAAGTCGATCCCCAATGGCCGGAGTTGGTGGCGCAGGACCACGGGGATATCTTCTGCCTGCTGACTGCCCAGCGGTGCCAGCAGGTCCAGGCGCAGGGGTTGGCCGTCGCGGTCGCGGATGCCGTCACTATCGCTATCGGTCCAGCCAGCGCGGTCCAGCAGGCGGGCGGCCTCGGCAGGGTCGTACGCCGGCGGGTCGGGGGCCTGCTCCGCAGCCCAGTGATGGGGAGGCAGATGGGTGCGCGGCAGCAAACCCGCGTGACCGAAAAGGGTTTGCACGAGCGCTTTCCGGTCGACAGCGTGAGCCAGAGCCTGCCGCACTCGCGGATCCTGCAGGATTTCGTGATCCGGCCGGTAGGCAAGAGAAGTCAGTCTGCGGGAAGGGGCTGCCAGCAGACGAACGTCGTCAGCGGACGGGTCCGCGTTATCGGCGGGCAGCAGAGCAGCGTGGGCGGTTCCAGAGGCTAACGCCTCGGTCATCTTGCTGGCATCGGTCGCCTGGCGGTAGGCCCACTCGGAGAATGTTGCCGGCGTGGGCGCGTAGTTCGGGTTGCGGATGAATTGGGCCTGGCCCGGCACGCGGACGGCGTACGCGCCACCGGTAATCATCTGGCGACTTGGGTCCGCACGCCCGGCCCACACGTGTTGCGGCACAATTGGGATGGCCGCCAGATCGTACAGCGCAGCGCACAGCCCTGCTGCTAACCGGACACGGACGTGCTGTGGATCAACCGCCGTGATGGCGGAGACCAGGTGGATGTACGGCCCGATTCCCTTTCCCTGATCCGCGTCCAGGGCCTGCCGGATGCTATAAGCGACATCATCCGCTGTCAGAGGCCGGCCATCGCTCCAGCGCCGGTCGGCCGGCAGGGAGAAGGTGATCGTCTGCACGTCATCCGAGACTTGCCAGCCGGTAGCCAGGCCGGGAATCAGGCTCCCATCCGCCGGGTCAACGTGCAGCAGGGTGTCGGCCAGCGTCCCGGCGACAGCACGCGCTATTGGGCCAGAGGAGCCGAATGGATCGAGCGGGGCGACATCTTCCCGGCCAAGGATGATTAGTGGGCCGGCGGGCGTCGGCGTGGCGTTGGGCGTGGCCGTTGGCTCAGGGGTGGCGGTAGCCGACGGAACGGGAGTCGGCAAGGGACTCGCCGTTGGCCAGGAGCACCCTGCCGCCAGGGCAAGAACCAAAATGAGCGAATGAGCGAATAAGCGAATCGGCGAATGAGCGAATAAGCGAATCGGCGAATGAGCGAATAAGCGAATCGGTGAATGAGCGAATGAGTGAATGGGCGACATCGCGGTTCGCAATTCAGGGGTGGATTTCGTCAATGTTGTAAAGCTCACCGGGTTCACTGGCATCCGGTTGCAGGCCCACCACGTTGGGGCGGGCGATGACGGTTTTCATGTACGGGAACAGGGGGATGGCCGGGAGCGCATCGGCCAGGATGTTCTGTGCCATGGTCCAGTGGATCGCCGCTTCCGTTTCGTCCAATGCCTTTTGCGCGGCGCGGACTGCGGCATCGTAAGCCGGATTGCAGAAGCCGGTGGCGTTGTTTCCCAGCCACACATTGCGGTCCGAGGGGATCAGGTCGCAGAGGAAAAGCTCGCCACGAGGTGCCAGGCCCGAGGGCGGTGTCCACGCGAATTCGACCAGGTCAAAGCGGCGGCCAAACAGGGGGCCATCGGGCCCGTCGGCGAACAGATCGACCGAAACCACGCTCTCGATGGCAATGCCCACGCCGATGGCTTGCATGTCGCGTTGGAGCAGCTCGGCCACCTGGTGGCGTAACGGGTCGTCGGTTGTGATGAGCAGGGTCAGAGAGAGAGGTGTGCTGGCGGCAATGTCCACGGTGTGTGTGACTTCCGGCGTTTCCCGTAGCGTGAACCGGACGCTGTGCGCTTCGCGGATGCCGTCGCCATCGGCGTCGCGCCAGCCGGCCTCTTCGAGCAGCGTACGGGCCTTCTCTGGATCGTAGGGGTAGGTGGCCAGCCCGGTTGATGGGTAGTACGGGTGATCGGGCAGGACGATGCTGTCCATAACCTGGTTCTGCCCGTGCCATACCTGATCGACCATCGCCTGGCGGTTGAAGCCGTAGGCGAGCGCCTGCCGGAGTTCTTTCTGCGCGCCGAGGGGCGGGCGTTCGTCAGCCGGTTGCAGGTTGAAGGCGATCTGTTCCCACGTGCTATCGGGCGCAAACGCGGCCTGGACAGTACCCTGTTTCTCGGCGGCCAGGATGGCCGGAATCTGATCGGGCGGCAGCGCGTCGCTGGTGACGATGTCGCAGCCACCGCCGATAAGTTGGGGCAGGGCTTGCTCCGCGGTCACCGGAAAGCGAAAGATCAGTCGCCGGATGGAAGGCACTCCTTGGGCCGCCTTCCAGTAAAAGGGGTTGCGCACCACGGTCATGTGGTGGCCGGGCAACCATTCCTCGAGGGCGAACGGGCCGTAGCCCAGCGGCCGGCGCGCGAAGTCACTGAACCGGATCTCTCCAGGCGAGAGGTTCTTCAGGATGTGTTCGGGCAAGGGGTCGAATACGTTCAAGAAATAGGTGCTGGGTAGATAGCCTGGAATGCCGGTCCATTCGGTGGTGTACTCGTCCACCATGATGTATCTAGCCGTGCGGTCTACCAGGTCGCGGCGCGGGTAGCCCGATGACGGATCCCGCGCCACCCGAAAAGCAAAGACGGAATCACGAGCGGTCAGTGGCGTTCCGTCGGACCAGGACAGGTCGTGCCGCAAGCGGAAGGACACGGTCAGTTGGGGCATGGTGGTGGGCGATCCCCGGTACAGCATGAGTGCTCCGGTCTCGGCGTCGACGATCGGCGCGCCGGGCAGGACGGTAACGTCTGTCAGTCGGGCGTCGCCGTCGGCCAGGCTGGGCAGTTTGGCCAGGATGGCCGGCCGGTACGCAAAACCTCGGAAGGAGGCGATTCCGTTTGTGGCCGTGCCCGGCCCGTACAGGGCGTGGAGAACGGTGCGCTTGGCCGCGGATTCGGCGGTGCTCCACAGGAAGATGTCCTCTGGTTCGCCGGCCATGCAGATCACCATTTCGGTGCTCGATGGCGGGAACGTGGCCGGAGCAGGTCGGTCGGGCTGGGTTCCCGGTTCGCTGCTGGTGGCCGCGGGCGTTGGGCTGGTCGGCGGTGCTGGGTAGCCACCAATGCTGGACGGCACGGTGAACGTGGGCACACGCGGGATGGTCGGTGTGGGTGTGGGCGTGCTTTTTGCGCGGCAGGCCACGGTGAGGGCGGTCAGGAGAGTCAGGGAAGACAGGGCAGCCAGGAGAGGCAGGGAGGAGAGCACCCGGCGGGTCAGCAAGGACAGGCAGCGTCTAGGCCAATTCAACACCATAGGTTATCTATCGTGGAAACCAGCAGAACTCTCGCCCCCTGGCCCGCTACCCCCTCACGACGTGCCGCGCAGGCGGGGGTCGAAGGCGTCGCGCAGGCCGTCGCCCAGGAAATTGAAGGCCAGCACGGTGAGCGTTAGCGCGGTCGCCGGAGCCACCAGTACGTGTGGATGGGAACGGAGTGCCTGATAGCCTTCTTGAATCATGATACCCCAGCTTGGGGTGGGCGCATCAACACCCAGCCCGATGAAGCTGAGGAAAGCTTCGGTGAGGATGTACCCGGGAATCTGCAGGGTTTCTTGGACGATGCAGGGGCCGAGAACGTTCGGCAACAGGTGTCGAAAGATGATGCGTGGCGGGCTCGCCCCGATGCTGCGAGCGGCTTCTACAAACTCCTTTTCCTTGTAGGAGAGAGTTTGCCCTCGGGCGATACGGGCCATGCCGATCCAGTTGAGCGCACCCAAGGCAATGAAGATGAATAGCATCCCTCCCATCGCTTTGTTTAGCGAAATTACGGTCCCGAAGAGGCCTGAGGCTTCTCCACGACGGGCGACCGCCTTGAAGTACACCTGCAGGAGGATCACGACGATGATGATCGGGAGGCCATACAGGAAATCCACGAAGCGCATCATGATATCATCGGCGCGCCCGCCCAAATACCCGGAAACGATGCCGTAGATCAGGCCAATTCCCAGGCTGACGGTGGCCGCAACTAAGGCCACAGAGACCGACACCCGCGTTCCATACAGGGTGCGGGTGAAGATGTCGCGGCCCAGGTCATCCGCCCCGAACCAATACGTTGAGTTGGGTAGGGCGTAGTTATCCTTCAGGTGATTCTTGGCGAAGTCGAATGGCGCGACCCAATCGGCAAAGATTGCCAGTAGAATCAGAATAACGATGAACCCCAGGCTGATCACGGCCAGGCGGTTGTGCATCAATTGACCTACGGCATCAGCCCAGGGACTGCGTTCTTTTCTCTGGGGCAGGGCAACGGGATCTGCCTTCTCCGCAGCGACCATAGTTACTCCTCTTGACGAAAGTAGCGGCCCGGTGTTATATCGTGAAACGTGTTACGTGTTCCGTATTGACGACTGACGACTGGATACTGACTTACTGGGTATTAGTCATACCGAATGCGCGGGTCGAGCCAGGCATAGGTAATGTCCACTGCCAGGTTGGCGACGACCAGGAGCAGGGCGTACAGCAAGGTGGCGCCCTGGATCAAGGTGTAATCGCGGTTTCCGATGCTGGTCACGAAGTGTTTTCCCATCCCCGGAATCCCGAAAATCAACTCAACAATAAACGTTCCTGTAACGACGGCGGCGAACAGTGGCCCCAAAACCGTGGCCACGGGAATCAGGCTGTTCTTGAGCGCGTGTCTCATCACCACGACTGTCTCTCGCAATCCCTTGGCACGCGCTGTGCGGATGTAATCTTCACGGATCACTTGCAGCAAGCTGGCCCGCGTCAGGCGGGCGATTGAGGCTGACAACGCGGTCCCCAGTGCGAGCGTGGGCAACACCGCATGAGACCAAAAAGCCGCTGTCGGTGCAGGCAGGAATCCGAGGGTGAAGGGTGGCCTGGCTCCCCACGTAGCCACTGGGAACCAGTTCAACTTCAGGGCAAAGGCCCAGATCAGCAGCGGACCCATAACCATATTGGGAATAGAGACTCCCAAGACAGCCACGAAGGTACTGGAATAATCAATCCAACTGTTTTGCTTGAGCGCCGCCAGGATGCCGGCTGGGATACCAATGAAGATAGCCAGCATCATGGAAAGGACACCTAGTTGGGCAGAGATGGGGAAGGAGTCGCCCAGAATCTCATTTACGGTGCGGCCGCGTTGGCGGAGGGACAGGCCCAGATCGCCGCGCAACAGGCCATCCTTTCCGAAGTCTCGGATGTCACGGGTGTCAACGAAGTCCCCAACAAGGTAGCGGACGAACTGGGTGCTTGTTGGCTCGTCCAGGTGGTATCTCCGTTCCAGGTTTTGTCGCACTACGTCGGGTATCTTCTTGTCTCCGGAGAAATCGAACGGCCCCCCCGGAATCGCACGCATGAGCAGGAAAACTGTGAGGGTCAACAGGAATAGCACGGGGATCGACCACAGAATACGCCGGATCACGTATTGAATCACGATTTGTGCTCCTTGCCAGGAAGGTAATCAGGAACTCGTTTCCGGTTCACGGCACACCACTTCCACGTAACACGTACTGCGTACCGCGCAACGGGAGGAGCCGCTGAGGCTTGAAGCTGGCCATTCCGCATTACGCACTGCGCATTACCGGAGGGTTGAGCGGCCCCGCAAGGGAACCTGCAGGGCCGCTCGATTGTGTTCCACGTATGCTTCTACGTATGCTTTTTCGTGGCTACTCGCCTCGAGCTGCTGCCTGGCCGGCTACATCCAGCACCCACTGATCCAGCGGGGCGCCGCCCATCGGGTTGTTCACGCGGGTCAGGTACGGCTTGGTCATCTGCACCCGAGTGTAGTAGTAGATGGGCGCAATGCCAGCGTCCGTGTCGACAAGCAGCTTCTCTGCCTGGGCGTACAGATCCGCTCGCATGGCCGGGTCTTGTTCTTGCTCGGCCTGCTCCACGAGCTTGTCAAAATCTGCGTTGTTGTACTTGGCGTAGTTGCTCTCGCTCTTGGAGTTGAAGACCTCGTTCACCCAGTTGTTCTCATCGGGGTAGTCGGCACACCAGCCCAGCCGATAGACGTTAGGCTTTTCCTCATCCGGTGAGTCGGGCAGGAGGGTCTTCAGGTATACCTTCCACTCCTGGTTCTCGATGGTAATATTGGCCTTCGGGAACGCCGTGGCCCACATGTCCTGGATAGCCTGTGCGATCTTGGCATGGCCTTCGGACGTGTTGTGCATGAGCACTGCGTCAAGTCCTTCGCCCTCAGGATAGCCGGCGTCGGCCAGCAGTTTCTGAGCTTCGGCCAGGCCTTTCTCATAATCGAGCAGGGCGGGCGCGATATCCAGGTTGTCCACCTGGTTTCCGAAGATACCCTTGGGAGCAAAGGAGTGTGCCGGGCTCTGACCGCCCTTGAGCACGTTGTCGATCAGGCTCTGGCGGTTGATGGCCAGGGAGAAAGCCTTGCGCACGTTGGGATCATCGAAAGGCGGCTTGCTGTTGACGAAGCCATAGTAGTAGGTGCACAGCCGCGGCTCGATTTTCAGTTCCGCGCCCAGTGTCGGATCGGCCTTGATGCGGTCCATGTCGGGCAGTGGCGGGCCCCAGCCGGGATCGCCGTTGAAGTCGACTTCATTGGCCTCGTACATAGACATGGTCGTCGATTCTTCTTCTACGATCGGCATTTCAGCGACTTCGATGTTGCCCGGCGCGTCGGCCCAGCCGAACCAAGATGGGTTCTTGACCAGCGTAATGTGCGCGCCGTGCGACCATTCTTGCAGGCCGTAGGCCCCGTTGGTGACGATCAGGCCGGGTTCTGTCCAGCGATCTGCGTAGGTGTCAATGGTGTCTTTGGGCAGAGGACGGGCAACCCACATGCCCGCGATGGCCGGGAAGTAACCGGCCGCGTGGTTGAGCGTAATTTCGACAGTGGTGTCGTCTACTGCCTTCACGCCCACAGCCGCTTCGGTGTCGGCAAAATCTTCAGCCGCCGGATCGGCGCCGTTGAAATCAGCAGCCCCACTGATGATGTAGAGTACGTAGGAGTAGTCTGAGGCCGTCTTGGGGTTGAGCGTGCGTTTAATGCCATACTCTACGTCTTGTGCCGTCACCGGGCCGATCTCTTCGAACTCACCGGTGGCCAGGTCAAGGTGTACCCACTTGGCATCGTCACGCATGTGGAAAGTGTACACCGTTCCATCCTCGGAGACGTCCCACGAAGTGGCTAGTTCCGGGATAACCGCGCCGTTCTCGTCAAACGCAGTCAGGCCCAGGAAGAGTTGTTCGTCAACCCATACCGACGTGGTGTCTGTTGCCAACGAGGGATCGAGTGTGGGCGGTTCGCCGCTTAAAGGAGCGTATAGTGTGACTCTCTCCATGCCCGGCTCCGGCGTGGCCGTCACCACGATCTCGACCGTTTTCTCCACCTCTTTCTCTACGATCTTTGTCACCTCTTTGGTGACCGTTTGAGGCGTTGGCGTGGGTCCGCAGGCAGCAACCAGCAGACCGAGCACAACCAGCCCCGCAATAAGGATCATCAAACGTTTCATCTTGAAACTTCTCCTCCCTTAACTTACAAAACACTAGCGGAAAACGTTTTCCATTCACGTACAGGATTCGTTCTGCCCCTTTGTATCACCTCCTTTCGTGGCGTGCTGCGTGTTGCGTACGGCAGATGGTGAGTGATCAGCGATTAGCTAGGAGCTATCGGCCATTAGCCGTTGGTCAATAATACCATTGGTTGGAAAAAAAAGCAAGCCCCCTAGTCGTTCGCGCATGGAACCGGAAGCGTAGAGCAGGAGACCTGAGGTTGGCCCCAACCCCC
>CAZDTE010000017.1:0-35683 GCA_964508275.1 uncultured Ardenticatenales bacterium | reverse complement strand
CTAACCTCAGGTTAGGGGGGCTTGACGTCCTGCTCACCCCGAAACATTGAGAAGATACCAATAGTTTACATCAAAGTACCTGAAAAGGCAAACGGCGAGGCGATCAAGGCGTTCCGATGGAAAAGAACGGCAGCAAGAAGAAGGCGATGATGCTGCTCAGCAGAAACAACGCCCCCAGAGCCAGCAGCAGGATACCGCCGATCATGGCTGCTGTCCCTTCAATGGTCGTGCGCTTTCCAAAGGCGCTGGCCGGATCCAGAAGGTGAAGCTTGCGACTCCGGTAGGCGTCCTCACCAAGGAAGAGGAAAAGCAGACCGGCCAAGAACAAGGTGACCAGGGAAGCGATCTGATAGCTTGATCTATTCACATCAGTAGACGCCGATCTCTCGCAGACGTTCGTCGGAGATGCCGAAGTGATGGGCTAGTTCGTGTACGACGGTGTGTCGAACCCGCGCGGCGATTTCCTCGTCCGACCGGCAGATCCTCTCGATGGGCCACTGGAAAATGGTAATCTTGTCAGGAAGAACCAGTCCGTAGTGGCTGGTTCGTGCTGTGAGCGGTATGCCTTCGTACAGGCCTAGCAGGAGGCTGCCCGATCCTACTCGCGCCCTGCGCATCTGATCGGGAGTCGGGTGTAGCTGCACGACCACCGCCACGTTGGACAACCAGCCCTGCACTTCTTCCGGGAGTTCATCCAACGCCCGGTCGACCAACTGCTCGAACCGCTCTCTTTCCATGCCGTTGTTGATGCCTATGGGCTACACCCCCACTTCTTACAGAAGATGCCCTATGGATTGATTATACCATCGCCGGCGCGATCGGGCAAGCAAACGGTGATGACGGTTGTTTATACGATTTGGTGGAGGCTGGCTGAGCAGTCACGACGAACCCTAACCGCCCCCTTCAAGGTACCTTTGATCGTCGGTAACATCCCAGAGGTCGAAGCCTCCGCCCAGAAGATTTCTGACGGCCAGCAGTCCGGTGAGCATGGAGTGGTCCTGGTTGTTGTAGCGGTGCATACCGCCCCGTCCGACCGTTTGCAGATTGTCGACGCGCTCCAGGAAGCGCCGAAGGACGGCCACGTTTGGGCGGTAGGCGTTGTCGTACACAGGGTAAGCTGCGGGTTGGCGGATGATAACGCCGTCCTCCACCTCGTTTGCCCCTGCCAGCCTCAGCTTGGCCAACTCGCGAGTGGCCAGGGCGATGAGCCTTTCGTCGCTCTGTTGCCAGAAGTCGTCACCTTCCGAGCAGAAGTATTCCATACCCAGGCTGGTCTTCTGCGGGTCCGGAACCATCGCGGCGCTCCAATTCTTGAAGTTCTGGATGCGCCCCACTTTCACTTCCGGACTGTGGATGTACAGCCAGTTATCGGGAAAGACCATCTCCCGAGCGACGATGAGGCCGACGAGGACGAAGGCCCGGTAGCTGAGTACGTTGCCGGCCTCCAAAACATCGTCCGGTGGCGGCGGATTCAGCCGGCGGATGAGCTGGGGCAGCGGAATGGTGGAGATAACGCTGTCCCCCCGCATGGTTTGCCGGGTGTTGCGGCGTCGCACCTCGATACTCACGACGCGCCCTCCCTCCCGCTCCAGGCCCACGACCTCGGCCTCGAGCCAGACCTGGCCGCCTCGTGCCCGCACTGCCTCGTGGAAGCGTTGCCACATCATGCCGGGACCGAGCACCGGGTAGTGAAACTGGTTGATGAGTGACCGGGTGTGGTTGGTGTTGAACAAAGCGTTGGAGATCGCCGTCATGAACGACAAGCCCTGGATTCGCTGCGCTGCCCAGTCCGCTCGGATTTGACTGCAAGGTATGCCCCACACTTTTTCGGTGTACGTGCGAAAGAAGGTCTCGTAGAGGCGTTGCCCGAAGCGGTTGCTCACCCATTGCTCGAACGTCTCCTCTCTTGGGTGCGGCACGGCCCGCGCTCGCAGATAGCTGGCCAGGATAGAGAGGCTTTCGGTAAACCCCAGACCGGAGAGGGTGTTCGCAAAGTCGAGCGGGTAATCGAAGAGCTTGCCGCGATACTGGATGCGCGAGAGCCGGCGTACGGTGCGGAAATCTTCCCCCAGCATCTGCTGCCAGAGATGCCGCACCTCAGCCAGGTTCGTGAAGAACCGGTGGCCACCGATGTCGAACCTGTAGCCCTTGTACGTCTCGGTGCGTGCCAGCCCTCCGACTCGGTCGGCTTTCTCCAGCACCAAAGGGCGGATGCCGCGCCTGGCCGCCTCGTACGCGGCGGTCAGGCCGGCCGGACCTGCACCAATGATGATGAGAGGGTGATGGTCCATCATTCAATCGGGTAACGGCAGGCTGCGTTTGTACAAGGCCTCCCTAACCATCGGCTCGACCACGCGGATCATGGCGGCTACATCCGTGGCCATCCCGCGCATGGCATCGCGATCGAAGCGCGGCCAGGGACGGAGACGGTACAGTTTAGCCCACCCCTTGCTCCAGCGCTCCAATTCCACGTCCGGGCCGAGCTGGGCCCGGACCTCAAACATGAGCGGGTCCAGCGCCCGGAGGAGGAAGTCGTTCAGTTCGCGGTTCCGACTCTCCATGTGCAGCCCGACTTCCACGACATCCAGCTTGCGAATGGGCCACACCTCGTAGTGCACAGCCGGGTCATCGTAGTACATTTGCACGAGGTGCGATCGCGCCTTCCAGCGCAGGCTTTGCAGGAAGGGCGGCAACAGAACGCGTACTTGATCGGGGATTTGCTGCATAAAGACTTTCCGCGGAATGACCGGTGACGCGGTTCTCGACTTTATCCCCATCATGCCTCAAAGTGTCCGACACGTTTCGCAGCGACATAGATCGCGGAGGTAAGCGAACGTGTAGAACCCGTCACCGTGACCATCCCCCCAGACAAATTGTAGCGCGTATGTGCCGGCCAGGATCACCTCTTGCAATGTGTAGGGGTCGCCCACATCCACGGTGGGGCGACCGAGTGTACCCTCCTCCGCTCGATTCGTGCATGTCGCACAGGGGCAGTTGTATCGCAACTCAGCAAACGGATAGGCGCTCGCATGCCCATCGTTCCAGGAAACGCGTAGCACCCGGTGCGGACGATCCAGCACAACATCAAGCGGACGCGGTTTCTTATCATTCATGTTCAAAATGCCGGGGGCGGATCACGGTTCTACGCCTCCTGCTCCGCGCTCGAAGGATTTGAATGGCCCTGTTTTCCCTCGTCCTTCTCCTCATCGCGCCCGAAACTGCGCAGCTGTTCCGCCATACTGCGCAAGCGTTCTGTCACGAGCGCGTTCACCGTCCCTTCGGGATAGGTGCCGTCCTCCTGCAGCTTGCCGGCCGGCACTCCGGTGAGAATCTCGATGCCCTCCTCCACATGGCTGACGGCGTAGATGCTGAACTGCCCCTCTTGTACAGCCTGGACAACGTCCTCGCGTAGCATGAGGTTGGGGACGTTACTGGCGGGGATCAACACCCCTTCGTTGCCCGTCAGCCCGCGAGCCTTGCAGACGTCAAAGAACCCTTCAATCTTGTGGTTGGCTCCGCCGATCGCCTGCACATCACCTCTTTGGTTTACGGACCCCGTAACGGCCAGCCCTTGCCGGATGGGCAGCTTGGTCAGACGGGACAGCAGGGCGTAAAGCTCGGTGCTCGAGGCGCTGTCCCCATCCACGCCGCCGTAGCTTTGTTCGAACACCAGCCGGGCAGAGAGGGTGAGTGGCGTCTCTTGCGCGTAGCGGTCGGTCAGATAACCGCCCAGGATCATAACCCCCTTGCTGTGGATGGGGCCACCCATCTCCACTTCCCGTTCGATGTCCATAACGCCGGCCCGCCCGATCCCCAGGCTGGCCGTGATCCGGGACGGCTGGCCGTATTGGAAGTCGCCCATACTCACGACCGAAAGCCCGTTCACCTGGCCCACCTTTTCGCCGGCCGTGTCTATGAGGATGCTGCCCCGCTCAATCATCTCTCTTACCCGCTCTTGCACCAGGTTGGACCGGTACACTTTCTCTTCGATAGCGCGGGTGACGTGTCTGGCGCTAACCGTGTTTGCCTCGGCCTGGATGGCCCAGTAATTCGCCTCGGTGATCACATCGGCAACATCCGCAAAGCGGGTGGAGAGCTTCTCCTGGTCATCCGCCAGCCGAGAACTGTGTTCGACCACCCTGGCCACGCCCTCGGCATCGAAGGGGAGCAGGCCCTGCTCGTCACAGATTCGGGCCACGAAGCGGACATACAGACACTCGGTCTCTGTTGTGCGCGGCATCCGGGTATCGAAATCGGATTTAACCTTGAACAGTTCGTCGAACTCTTCGTCATAGGCATAGAGCGTGTGGTACAGGTACGTGCTACCCACGAGCACGACCTTCATATCCACCGGTATCGCCCCCGGCATGATGCTCTTCGTGGTCATGTAGCCAAGTCGTTCGGTGACTTCCTCAGTGCAGACTTCCTGGTTGCGCAGCGTACGCTTCAGACCGTCGTAGGCGAATGGATTGCGCAACAGGTCCTCTACCGGCAGAACAAGGAAACCGCCCAGTGCGCGGTGCAGCGCTCCGTTCTTGATCAGGGTGAAATCTGTGTGGAGAGCACCGAACAACGCTTCTTTCTCGATCCGTCCGAGAAGATTGGTGTACGTGGGGTTGAGTTCGGTGATCACCGGTGCCCCCGCGGTTTCGCTGTTGTCAACCAGGATATTGACCTCGTATTTCCGCCATTTCGCTTCCTCTGCCCAAGGATTCTGCATCTGCTGCGGAGGTGGCTGCTCGTCGGAACCGCGGAAGTCACCCGCGTTCGCGATGACCTCCTTGCGCACTGCTTCCAAATAGGCTATTACGTCGGGGAGCGCAGCATATTTCTCTCCTAATTCGTCCACCAAGTGCCCGGCAGCGAACAAGGTAACCTGGTTGTCCAGCTCCTTGAGCTGTTTCTGAGTTTCCTTCTCCAGGGAGCGGGCTTGCGCCATGCCTGTCTTGATGCTGCCTTCCACCTTCTCCCGCTGCTTCCGAATCTCTTGCTGCTGCACCGGGGAGAGTTTGGCAAACTCTTTGTCCGTAAGCAGCTCACCGTCCACAAGCGGAATGATCATCAACCCGGAAGGGCCACTCTGCAGAACAAAACCCTCGGACCGGGCCTGGTTCTGGAGGTCCGTAAAGATGACCTGTTGGTGTTCCTGCAGATCAGAAATCAACTCGTCACGCCGGGTGGAGTACTCCTCGCTCTCGAACGCTTTGCGGATCTCACGCTTGGCGCCGGCTATGAGTTCCTTCATATCGGATCGCAGTTCGCGCGCTTTTCCGGGCGGGAGACACAAGGCACGGGGGTGGTACGGGTCGTCGAAGTTATGCACGTAGCACCAGTCGTCCGGAACCGGTAGCTTCTTGGCCACCTCCTCAAGAAAGCCCCTCACCGCCGTCATCTTCCCTGTGCCGGGCACGCCGGCGACGTAGATGTTGTAGCCTTGCTCGCTCATGCCCAACCCAAACCGAAGTGCGCGAACCGCCCGATCCTGCCCAACGATCTCAGCGAGCGGTTCTACTTCGGTGGTCTTCGTACATTCCAGATCCTCCGGCGAGCATTTTCTGTATAGTTGTTCGACAGGCACTTTGTGTTCTTTGATAGTCATCGTGTTCGCACCTCCATCTGGCGGTTATGCGTGAACCGTGGCGCGGGCCGCGCACTTCCTAATTGGAGAGTCTATAGCCCGACGCCGGCAATGGGCGTTTCGCAGTAGGGACAGCGCCCCTGGCGCAGCCCGTTTTCCAGAATCGTGTATCCGAAACGGCGGATGACTGCCCGGTGACACTCGGGGCAGGAGGTATCTTCCCCACGGCCAGGCAGGTTTCCCGTATAGACGAAGTGCAATCCTCCGGAAAAACCGATCTCCCGTGCCCGCACCAATGTGGCTACAGGCGTCGAAGGGGCATCCGTGAGCTTGTACGTAGGGTGGAAGGCACTCACGTGCCACGGCGTTTCCGGGCCCAGTTCTTCAGCAATGAAGCCGACGATGTCGCGAAGCTCGGTTTCCTCGTCGTTGTATCCGGGCACGATCAGGGTGGTCACCTCCACCCAGATGCCGGCTTGCTTCATTCGCCTCAGGGTGTCCAACACCGGCTGGAGAGTCGCGCCACACACCTTGCGGTAGAAACGATCGCTAAACGATTTCAGATCGGTGTTCGCGGCGTCCAGATAAGGAGCTATCGTATCCACGGCCTCCGGCGTCTCATAGCCGTTCGTAACGAAAACGTTCGCTATGCCGGCGGCCTTCGCCTTCCGTGCGGTGTCGTACGCATACTCAAAGAAGATCGTCGGTTCAGTGTACGTGTAGGCGATTGATCGTGAACCGGTGCGCTGCGCCACGGCCACCAACTCCTCCGGTCTCGCGTGGTCTCCCACCACCAAGTGGTATTCCCTCACCATTTGGGAAATCTCCCAATTCTGACAGAACCGGCAACGGAAATTGCATCCGGGTGTGGCAATGGAGAGGGATTTGGTTCCGGGAAAAAAGTGGAAGAGAGGTTTCTTCTCAATCGGGTCCACATTGTGTGACGTAACCCGCCCGTAGACGCGAGTGTGCAGCGTGCCATCCCGGTTCTCGCGCACGCAACAAATGCCTTGTCGGCCCGGCTTGATCAGGCAGCGATGGGCGCACAGATTGCACCGCACCTTCTTGTCGTCCAACGCCTCATACAGCATGGCCTCGCGGTCCAAACGGCAGACTCCTCCTCAGCGACTCCCACAAGCTGCCCCAAACGGCGCACCCGAAGATGATTGCGGCCATCCCCATACCGGAGCGACTGGCGAAAAGCCGGCTTCGTCCGACGTGACCACACGCGGACGGCAGAGCCGTGCCCCGGATGCGCTCTTTAGTATACCACTGATGCCTCGGAGCGGCAATTCCTTACGTCACAGGGCTTGCCCAGCAATTCGCCGCTCACTTGTCACGCCGCCCAGAGCGGAGCAGTAACCATGCGCTGGTCAACATAGGAAGCAGCCACAGCCAGCCTCCTGGATCGCTGGCGCCGCTGCCGATTCCTATTGGGCGGATGCCCATGATGGGCAGGCCCTCGGTCTTTGCGCGCACCACCTCATCAGGTGCCGTGTGTGGGTTAAAACCCAGGGAGAAGCCGGCAAAGCCGCTGTTCTTGAGGATTTGTCGCAGGATGATCAGTCGCTCTTCCGCGTCTGTCACTTCTTCGGCCACGCCCGCAACCGGCCTGCTGGGCAAGATCAGTTCTACCTTGGGTTGGGCAATCAGGTTGCGGTACCAGTGCGTGGCCTTTCCCACACCGGCCAGACAGTAGACATTGCCATTCAGGATCGCATAATTCACCGGCGCGTAGCGCAGCAGACCCGTTCTGTGACCAACCGATTTGATGACCATGATGTAGCCCGTAAACGGATTGCCCATTAACGGGCCCAGCCCAGATCGGAAGGCCGGCACCATGAAGTACTTGTTGAAAACCCTGAAGAAACGTCGTACACCGCGGCTTTCCATCATTTCCATCGCTTGGCCCTCCAGGAATACCATTGAATTGCCCTGCGGCATTTGCGTTTAGAAAGGCTCTCACAATGACCAGAGCTTTGGCTAGCCAAACCAATCAAGAACACAGGGTTCTATCACAAACGAGTATAACACGTTTCTCGCCGGGGGGCAACCGGCTCGGCACCGTGGTTGCACCTGCTTGCCCAACAGCGAAACGGTGCCAGCGATCACTGCCCAGCGTCGTGCCGCGTGTAGAGGTAGACGGTGTTCCTGCCGTCCGGCAGGGGATAGCCCTTCACCAACTCGAACTCGGTGTCGAAGGAGGGATCTTCACCGGCCAGTGCGCGGGTGATGAATTCTTGACCCACCCGTTTCACCCGCACGTTGATCCGGCCCTTGAAGAGCAGATAATCACAGGCGGCGATCTCTTCGCGCAGTTGATCCTCCCGGCCCACATGGGCCAGGTCACGCACGGCGATATCGGGGTATTCCGTTTTGGTCAGGTACTTGAAATGGGTCCAGTGAATCTGGCTGATGTTAATTAGTGTGCAGAGTTTCCGCCGGTCTCCGGGCTGAGCGATGGTGTGCAGAACGTCCGGTTCGATCCAATAGCCGGGGTCGGTGGGACCAGTGGCAGGCAATTGGGGGTACGAGCCAGTGGCGAAGACCGGGCCTGCGGCCCGGCGCAGGGAATCCAACCCCTGGTAGTTCAAGACGGCGAACTGGGCCAAGCCGAAGACCAGCCCCAGGACGATCAGGGTGCGGCGAACGGTAGCGGAGCGAATCGTGGCCAGCCCTCCGGCCGTGAGCAGAGCCAGGGCCGGCAGCACCGGCATGATGATTCGTGTGTTCCGTATAGTGGCCACCGTGAATAAAACGTAGGTTCCGCCGACCCACGCCAGCAGCATCCACAGCGCGAACTCCTTGCGCAACTCATGTCGTCGGTGCCACAGCCATGCCCCGGTGGCCAGCACCGTCAGTAGAGCGAACCCCAAGCCCATGTGCTCCGAGTACAGCTTGCGCGCGTAGTAGGTGTAGGTTTCGATTTCCGCCCAGGCGAACTGCGCCGGGCCCGTTCCCTCCCCTTTGTAGGCGACAGCGAAGAAGAAATCGAGGAAGTCAATGTGCGGCAGGTACCACAGCGAGGCCACAGACGCCCCCATCCCCGCCGCTGCCGCCAACTGCCCGACGCGGCTCCGCCCTTCCCGCACCAGGAAAATGGTCACCGCCCATAAGGCGAACGAGGCCACCGGCAACATCCGTCCCGGCGCCAGGGTGGGGATAAGCTCCCAGTTCGGACCATACCAGGCCATCGTAAGCAACCCGCTGACGCCGAGCGAGACAAGAGCCCAGCGGTTGTTGTTGATCCGTAGATTCACATCGGACAGATGCCTACGTTGCCACTGGTAGGCGAGCACGACCAGGAGGGGGAAGACGAAATAAGCAGCGTACGTCCATTTCACCAGCATACCGGCCTCAACCAGTAGGCCCAGGAGGAGTGAGTAGGGCCGGCGGGTGAATCCCTCGGCTGCTAGTAGAGTCCAGACAGACCAGACCACCAAAGCGCTCACGGCCACTTCAAGGTAGAAATAGTGGGCCAGGCAGAAAACCATGGGGTAGAGCCCAACAAACATTGCCGACCACAATCCGGCTGTCGCGCCGAAGAGCCGGCGTCCCAAGAAAAACGTGCCCAGCACCAACCCGGCAAGCCAAACGGCATTCATCGCTGTCGCCACGTCGGTCGAATAACCTAACAGCCAGTAGAGGGGCACGGCAGACAGATGAAACAACGGTGGGCGATACAGATCCCACGTGAAGATGGAGAACAGGCTCTGCGCGGAATGGTCTTGTAGCAGCCGGGCGTAGGTCAGCGTCTTCAGCAAGTGGGATGGGGGGTCCCATCCGAGAAGCGTGACGTTGACAGAAAGCCATCGCAGGTCGTACCCGATCAGGAGGGCCAGGAAAGCGACCAACGCAGCCCACGCCAGGCGATCACGGTGCTTCTTGTGCTGTGTGATCACTGTCATGATGGGTCCTACTTCACCACAAGCGTTGTCAGGGCCAGGCTGTCGGCGGTGACCCCCAATGCGGTGTGTACCGGCAGTCGCTGGCCGGTCTCGGGGTCGTAGAGGCCGACGCGCAGTGTGAGGAGACCTGCGGCGAGATCATCGGGAAGGATCACAGCCAGGCGGTCGTGGATCTCCCGATCAAGAGGCCACGCCGTCGTTGGGAGGGTGCCGGCCAGCGGCTCGCTGTCCCGCTGCGCAATGAGTTGGCCCTCGCTTCCCAGCACGTGGACGAACACCTTGAGCCGCTGCGCGATCTGCCGGTCAGTTCGCCAGGTCAACGTCAGGCGCAGGGTGCCGCCCGGGCGGACGTCCGCTCGATCCAGACTGTAGCCGGTGAGGTGAATGGCCGAGCCGAACCGGGCAGCAACGGGAGCCGGCCCGCCCAGATGCACGGGGCCGGTGGCGTATACGATCAGTTGCACGTTGCCATACCAGCGGTCGTACGCGCGGTACGCGATGCGATTCAGCCAGGCTTCGGTCGTGGCCGCCGCGTTGTCTCGCTGCACCAGGATCAGCCGGCGCTGCCTGCTGTAGAGATCGTCCACGAAGATGTAGGCCAGGTCCACATCGGTGGGCAGCGGCGTGGGGGCGAAGCCGGCAGCGCCCAATTGACCGTACAGCAGCAGGTCCTCCCGGTGACCGATCAGCAGAACGTCATCTTCCTGCCAGAGGGCCGACAGGTCTTGCAGCATCTCCTGGTAGTACCGCACCTCCACATGGGGCCGGTCCAGGACGCGGCGGTAGAGATACACGTTCTCACCGTCGGGCAGGGTGTAGCGGTGTTGCAAGGCGAACGCTTGGCGGAACAGATCGGCAGGTTCGTAGAGGACGCGCTGGATCGTCTGCTTGCTCTCGGTGGCGACATCGCGCGGGTGCGGCCGGTCTTCCAGCAAGACGAAGTCGGCCTCGAAGAGCTGCGGATAGGCCGGCCTGCCGGACCAGTTGCGGGCCAGCTCCCGCAAGAAGACGTGCGGGTAGCCCACGTAAATCTGGTACAGGAAGTGTTTCTCGTGAACCTGGGCATCGTTAATGATGATCGCCAACTCTGCCCGCCCCAGACCTTGATCCACGCGCCATGCTTCGACGCGCTCCAGGACATCAGGCACGATCCAGTACCCGGGATCGGTGAGGCCGCTGGCCGGTAGCTGGTTCTGCCAGTCGCCGGCAAACCAGTTGATCAGGCGGCCACCGGGGAGCGTGGTGAAGGCGGCGTCGCGGAGGGGTTGCAGCCCGTCGAATGTCAGGGCGGCAAATTGGAGCAGCGCCAGCGCGCAAATTGCGACGATAACCGTTTGTCGCCACCGGCGAAACGCGATCGCCGTGAGGCCAGCGGCAACAACCAGGCCCACTGCCGGCACCAACGGCAGGATGTAGCGCGCGTGGATCGTGCTGGCCCGCCAAGAGAAGATCACGTACGGGACGACCAGCCAGAGAAGGACCATGGCCGCTTCGTCCCTCTCGACCCATGCCCGGCGCAGGCGGTGGCGGTGTGTCGCGGCGTATCCGATCAGGATCATCACGGCGATGACGAACAGGAGGATGAAGATCGGCGAGAGTTCTTCGGTCCAGAGATAACGCAGGTAGCGCCGAAACCCCCAGGCGCGGCCGGTCGGCTTGCCGTAGGCCACGACAAGGGCGGTCTGGATGAAATTGATCTTGGTGAAATACCAGGTTCCGGCCACGGTCACGCCGGTGGCACCGGCAGCCAGCGCGTTCCAGCCCACGTCGTCCGGGCGCGTAAGGAGTAACAGTGTGGCCGCGAAGAGGACGGCGAACAGCGGCACGAGGGCCCAACCCAAAACCAACTCCTGGACGCGATCGGCATTCGGGAGCAGCCAGGCGGCGGACAGAGCGGTTCCGGCGATGACGGCCACTCCGATTGCCCGGCGCTGGGCGGGCAGGGCGCGCGCAGCGCGCAGCGCCTCCCGCCAGATGCGGCGTCGGCACACGATCCAGAGCAGCGGTGCCGCGACAAAGGCCGCGAACGTCCATTTGGTGAGCATCCCCAGGCCGAAGCTCAGGCCGTACAGCCAGGAAAAGCGGCGCTGGCGGAAGCGGTCGGTGGCCAGCAGCAGGGCCAGGTTCGCTGCGACCATCGCGGTCAGGGCAAAGTCGAGGTAGAGGTATCGCGAGAAGGCGAAGACCATCGGGAATAGCGACACGAGCAAGGCGGCCAGGATGCCGGTGTCCTCGTCGCCGATACGCTTGCCGATGGCGTACACGCTGCCAAGGAGCACGGCAAGGTACAGCAGGTTCGTCATCGCGGCGACATCGGTGGCCACGCCGAAAAGTTTGTACGCAGCCACCACAACGACGTGAACCAGCGGCGGATAGTAATCGCTCCAGGTGAGCGCCTTGAACAGGGTCGCGGGCGTGACCTGGGACAGGATGTTGTTGTACGAGAGGGTGCGCACGAGGTGATCGAGGCGATCCCAGCCGATGGTGACCATGTTCGTGGACAGCCAGATCGCGTTGTTGACGGCATGAAACAGGAAGACCGCGGCCAGGGCCAGGAGCGAGCGCCCGTTGATGCGTCTCATGGCGTGGCTCCGGCGGTGGAAACTGTTGTCAACGTCAGGTGATCGGCGGGCCTACCAACAGGGGTCGGATCGACGCTCAGGCGCTCGCCTGTGTCGGGCCGGTACAGGCCGATGACTAGATCGTAGGTGCCGGGAGGCGCGTCGTCGCGCAGGGCGATGTCGTGCTCATCGGCAACGTGATCGCCCGGCAGCCAGAACGAGGTGGGGAAGAACCCTCCACCCGGTGGCGCGTCGTGCTGGCCCCAGAGCGTCCCGCCCGGCCCGACCAGGTGGGCAAACACGGTGAAATTCTCGGTGACCGGTTTCGTCGCTTGCCAGTGCAGCGTGAGTCGCCATTGGCTTTCCGCAGCGGGCACCAAGTCGTAGCCGAGCAGGCGTAGCCGGTCGCCAAAGTCGGCGGAGAGCACGGTTTCGGGGGCTGGCGGCTGCGGAAGTGGACCGATCCAAACGAAATCGAGCGGGACCGCACGTCCGACCGGCTGCTCCGGTGTCTCGTCGTACAGGCCGGTAACCAGGCGATAGCGGCCGGCCGGCAGATCGGGCGGGATGGGTAGGGCGTGGTAATCGCGCACCAACGTTTCCGGCGGCCAGAAGAGTGGCCGGTAGCGACCGCCAAGAATCCCTTCGTCCACTTGGGTGACCGTGCGCCCATCTCGGTCGATGAGATGGAGATAGAGCGTGTAACGCCGCTCGACGGCGGTGAGCGCTTGCCAATGGAGGGTGAGTTGCAACAGCTCACCCGGCAGCGGATCGGCGGGCGAGCGGTCGTAGGAATCAAGCCTTAGTTCGCCGCCGAAGTCGGCCTGGATCTGGCGGGAGATGGCGGGAGGCAGCGGCGCCTCGTAGCCCTCACCCAGGTAGGCGACGACGCCGCCGTCGGCATGGGCCACCGCCATCTGCTCCAAAACGGTTTGGGCGAATTCGATGTCGTAGCGCGTCTCGAATCGCCAACCATCCACAACGAACCACAGCCTGTGGTGGGCGCGCAGGGCTGCTCGCAGGTCGGCAGGCGAAGCGAGCGGCGGCGCGTCGGTCCAGCGATCAACTTGCTGCCCGTTGTGAGTCATCACATATTCTTCGTAGGCGCGTTGGATGGCGAAGTAATCGCTTTGGCCGAGGTATAGCATCGAGGCAGCGGGCACGGGTGAGGCGATGGCGTCGCCCGGTTGCCAGTGATCGCGGACGTATGCAAACGCCAGGTCGTACCCCTCGACCGGCGCGAAGACGTATGACAAGCCGGCGTGCAGGGTGAGGGCGAACAGGACGGCGACAACGGCAGCCCACTGCCAGGCGAAGCGGAACCGCCGGCCGAGGCTGCGCCAGGCGATGAAGGCCGCGGCCAGGTAGAAGAACGGCCACAACATGAAGGCGTACCGTTCGCGCTGCCACGTCGGGCCGACGAGAAACAGGAGTACGAACAGGATCGGCAGCACGGCGAGGTAGCTGGCGACCAGCGCTTGCCAGGCCGATGAGAGCGCGTCTCTGCGCACCAGGCGAGCGGCCAGCCAAAAGATGCCGGCGGCAAACAGCAGCGTTGCGGGCAGTCGCCACCCGGCCAGGAATGCCGGAGCGAACACCTCTATCCCGCGCAGGAGATGACCGGGCAGGCGAAAGTAGGGACGGGAGGATTGGATTGCTTCCAGGTGTCCGGGTTGGCCGAGTTTGTTGAGCAGGAAGAGCGCCGCCAGGCCGGCGACGGGAATGCCGAACGGCAGCCAGGCGCGCGGATGGAGCGACGGTCGCAACCCGCGCTGCCACAACATGATCGTCCCCAGCACCGGCAGGAGCAGGGCCGCTTCCGGTTGGGTGAACAACGCGGCGGCCAGCAGGATCATCGCGATGAGCCGATCCCGCAAGCGCCCGCTCGGAGACACGCCCCGGTAGAAGACGTACACGGCGAGCAGGATCAGCAACTGGAGGAGGGCGTACATCCGTGCTCGCCCGCCCCAGACGATGGCGTCCGGGTCCGCCGCGAGCCAGCAAGCAGCGAGAAGGGCCACCGGCCGGTTGAACAATCGCGTCCCAACACCGTACAGGGCAGCAACCGTCGCCGTGCCGATCAGCACGCTGGGCAGCCGGGCTACCAGGGTTCCGGTGCCGCCGGCAAGCCGAAACGCCGCCTCTATGTAGGTGAACACCATCCCGTGGCTGTAGAAGTTGCCGGAGGGAAACACCGGCAGCCCGGTGTCCAGCACGCGTTGGGCTGCCCAGATCGTCGTGAACTCATCCACGAACAGGCTGATCTGACGAGCATAAAGGAGGCGCATGGTCAGCGCAAGCAACAAGACCAACGCGATGATCGCCTGATAACCGAACCTGTCGATCCCGACTTGGCTATTGTCTCTGGATTCTGCTACGCAAGGTTGAACCACGAGATTTCGCACCCACTCCAAATTATGGTATAATACAGCGCCCTGTCCCCTCCGGCACGATGTCTGTCCGGCCCGGTTGATTACGGGATAGGGGTGTATCCGTTGGCCAGCCCGCAGTCCCAGGCCTAAACAAACGAAGGAGGCAGGACGAAACGATGAGATTTGTGAAATCAACGTTCGGACACAGCGCGCGTACTGCAGCGGTCGGCGCGGTAGCAGGAATCGTCGCCCTGCTGATTCTGGTTAGTACGCTGGCCGTAGTAGCCGCGCCAGCGCTGTCAGTGAGCAAGACGGCAAACGTCTCCTCGGTCCCCCCGGGATCCGTCGTAAAGTATTCAGCCACGTTCTCGAACAGTACTCCCTCTTCCGTCGTGCTGTCGACGATTTCGGATACGCTGCCCACCGGATTCCAGTACCTGACGATGGTGGCACCGACCGATGTATGGGCGGATCCGACCGGCACAACCGGCAGCATCGTCTGGAGCGGCCCGTATACGGTACCACCCACCAACACACTCACGCTCGTTTACTCGGTTCTGGCCAACGCTCCGGCCAGTCACGAGGCCTATACGAACCTCGTGCAAGGGCAGGTGCAAGGCGGCGAAGCCACGTCGGCGGCGTCGGCAGCGGTGATGTTGACCGCGCCGGTGTTCTCCGTGGCCAAGACGGTCTGGCCATCGCAGGTGACCGCACACGAATCGGTGACCTACACAGCGTACATCAGCAACACCGGAACCGCGACCGGCACGATCAACACGATCCAAGACCTTCTGCCGACCGGTTTTACGTTCCAACAGATCCTGTATCCTTCGTGGCTGGCGAATCCGGTGGGCGCGACTGGCCCGGTGGCCTGGAATGGCCCGTTCGAGATCGGCGCCGGCTCCACGTTCACCGTCAGCTATCGGGTGGAAGCCGGCAGCAATTCCGTAACGCCGTACGTCAACGTCGTCACGGCGACGGTCAGCACCGGAGGGACTCCGCACGGTGAGGTCCCGGTGCTCGTCCAACCGTCGGTCTTCCTGGCCTACTTGCCGATCATCAGCAAGCCAACCCCGCCTCCGCCTGCTGACAAGCTGGTTTTCGACGGTCGTCAGGGTTCCGCCGACTGGGAGATCTACACCGTCAAGAACGACGGCACCGAACTCACCACGTTGACGAACAACTCGTCGGGCGACTGGGATCCAACGTGGTCGGGCGATGGCACCCAGATCATCTTTGCCAGCTACCGCGACGGCAACCAAGAGATCTACACGATGAATGCCGATGGAACTAGCCAGGCCAACATCACCAGCAACTCCATGTTCGACGATGAGCCGGATTGGTCACCGCTCAACAACCAGGTTATCTATCAGACCCGGCGCTACAACATCCAAGGCGGTCAATACTCGGAAATCTTCACAGCGAACCCGGATGGCAGCGGAACAAACAACGTTACCGTTAGCACGTGGCACGATTGGGACCCGCACTACTCGCCGGATGGTTCCCGAATTGTGTACGTTGGCGCGCTGACAAAATATGCAAACATCTGGGTAGTAAACGCCGACGGTTCTGGGCAGATATTCTTGACCAACAACGAACCGAAGCATGATCGGGCGCCTTCCTGGTCGCCCGACGGCAGCCGGGTGGTGTTCATTTCGGCAGACTGGGATTCGGCAAACAATCGTTTCAAGACAGAGACGGCGGAAATCTGGATCGCCAGCGCTGACGGCACAAGCTTGTTACGGCTGACCAACAACAGCGTCGGCGATTTGGCCCCGAGCTGGTCTCCCGATGGAGCCAAGATCGCTTTCTCCAGCAACCGGGGCGGGAAGTATGACATCTGGGTGATGAACGCTGACGGTAGCAGTGCCCAGAAACTAACCGACACCTCCGGTGGGAACTACACGCCGATCTGGTCGCCGGACGGCACGCAGATTGCGTTTATCTCGTATCGCGACAGCAATGAGAAGCGTCTGTACGTCATGAATGCCGACGGAACCGATCAGCACAAAGTCAGCGGCAGTCTGCGGGACGTCGTGCAGTTTTCGTGGATCCCGCAAGGCGGTGCATCCACCGGGCAAGGCTCTCTGCTCGGCACATTCGGCCTGCCTGAATCGCTGGACGACATAGCCAAAGCCGAGTCCTGGTTGTCGAAGATTCCGCACTGACCGTCGTGGAGAATCGAGCGTGGAACAACACGACCGCTGTGCAACACGCTCCATCTCCTCACCCCGCCGACTGGCAGGAGACGACCGCGTGGAACAACGGGTCATCCTGCCAGTCTGGACGGGGGATGAGGTCGATCTCCCAGCAATAACGTCCCGGCGTCAGGTCTGCCGGCACCGGCAGGCGGTAGCGGGTACGCATCTCCTTTCTCGAGGGCCATAGGCCGGTCGGGTAGTAACCATCGTAAGGCTGCCCCGTCTCCGATAGCCACGGCTGGCCACTCTCGTCCACCAGCCGCAGGCGAAACACATGGTTCGCCTCGACAGCGCGGGTCACGTGCCAGCGCAAGGCGATCTCGGCGGTCTGGCCGGGAGCAAGCCGGTCCTGGCCCAGATCGAAGCCGGTCAGGACGAGGCGATCGTCGACGCGAGCGCTTAGTACACCGCTCTGGACCGGTTCCTGCCCGCTCAACAGGGCCGGACTTTGGTAGACCCACGCGAAGTCCACGTCCCCCAACCGTGCGGTGAAGACCGGTTGCTGTGTTTCCCGAAAGAAATGTACGAGCCCGGCGGTCGGCAACTCCCGCTGCACCTGGCTCACGTAGAACACCACGTAATCCGAGAAGCGCCAGGTGCCGTCCCAGTCTTTGTCTCGGCGCAGCGAGCGCGCAGTTCCGTCGAGGTAGTAACTGAGCTGCCGGGGATAGAAGCTGGCCGCGCTCAAGGTTGCGGCATCGGGCTGGACGTTCAGGTATTCGGCGGCCAGGTCCAACCCCTCGCCCTGGCCAAACGGGTAGGCGTAGACAGCCGCCTGCCCGCCACCGGCTAGCGGATTGAAGTACGCGCCGTAGTAGGGAGCCAGCCACAGCCAAGAGGCAGAGACTGCCAGGACCGCCATAATCACGGCCAGGGTCAGGTTGCGCGAGTAGCCGGGCAGGCCCCGCCACCGTTTGGCCTCCCTGCGGATCAGCAACCCGATCAACAGGGCTGTCAGGACATCGCTGGCCGGGAAAGCGGGGACCAGGTATCGTTCCCCCTTCTTCGCCGCCAGTGACAGCGCCAGGGCAAAGAAGAAAGTGTAGGCTAACATACTGAGCCCAACGAGTGTTTCGCGATCGGCAGCCCTGTCCCGGCCGAATGGCCGCGCAATTCGTGATTGCAGTCGTCGGCCCAGCCAGGGAATCGCCACCAGCCCGCCGATCAGCGTGATCGGCGTCAGGCGCAGCGGCAGGATGACGGCGTAGTAGAGCGGGCCTGGTGTGGCAACTTGCTGGCCGAGAAAGAAGTTTGTCCCGTGAGACGTGACCACACCCCAGCGGGAGCCCTTGAAGACGCGCAATGTCATGTCCAGCGGGTGCAGCCAGGCGGCCGGCCAGAGCAGCAAGAAAACTGCCCAGCCCACGAACAGCCAGACGGCGAAGGCCAGGGCCAACCGGCGTAGTTCGCCACCGTTGATCTGCCAGCCGGTATCGAGGAGATAGCTAAGGCCGGCGATCAACAGAACGAACGGGATGAGGAACAACGCGGGCGATTTTGTCAGCAGGGCCAGGCCCCAGAGCACAGCCGAGCCGATCAGGAACCGGCGGCTTCGCCACGCCAGAAAGTTCAGGAAGGCGAGCGCCGAGCAGATCATGAGTGCGGCCAGGATGCCGTCTAGGTGTACGATCCGCGAGTGAGTCAGGAAGAACGGGTCGAGGGCGACGAGCAGGGCGGCCAGCAGGGCAACGCCATTGCCCAGCAGCCGGCGGGTCAGCAGGTAGACGCCCACGACACCGAGCGCGGTGACCAGGGCAGTAAACAAGGCAGCGGTACCGAGCAAGGCGGGAACCTCGGCCGGAGGGAGTGATTTCGAGAGCGCGACCAGGTGATCGAGTTGGCCGGTCAACGCAGCACGGAGCGATAGAGCTGTGCCGAACCCCCACATCGGGACCACGCCGGGGTGATTGTTCTGCCAGGTGGCCATCAGATCGCCACGGGCCAGGCCGGTGATGAACAACAGCGACCGTTCCAGCCAGGTTTCTTCATCCGGGAAGGCGAAGCGACCCAGGCCGACAAGGCGTGGCAGCAAGGCGAGGACGAAGATGGCCAACGAGAGTAGCAGCGTCGATGACCGCGCGGTCGCCCTCGACCGGATCTGCTGGTCGGTTATCGAACGCGCTGCCCCCGACGCTGCCGAAGCGCGAGGAGTCAGGTCACGCGCCATCCCGTGCCATGCCTAGTCTAGCGGCGTGACAACCACTTCATCCCAACTGGCCGGATGGAGCTTATACGCCTTGAACCCAACCGTTCCTTGCAAGAAGGGCAGCTCGTCATCTACGTAGTCGATGGCCAACTCGCCATCTACCCAGGCCTGAATGTGGTCGCCACGAACCTCGATAACGATTTCGTACCAGTGGTTGGTCTGGAATGTCGAGTTGAATTTCTTGACATCCAGCTCCATGGGGTTGCTGAAATCGTGCAGGTTTCCGGGGTTGGAGCAGGCGGAACCGGTACAGTCACCCGGGATCTGAATCTGCATTAGTCGGACAAAGCGGGAGGAACGGTTGGGGTTGCCTCCCATGACCAGGTAGTAGCCGGTGATCCACAGGCCACTGCCGTCGTTGTGCTCTTCGTATTGGCCTCGGAACCAGACCCCGATGGTGCCATCGCTGTCACGAGATCGAACGTTGGCCTTCACTTCGTAGCGGTAGTCGGTCCAACTTTGCGCCCCCGGCCCCAGGTACATGGCCACACCATCTTCGGCACCCCGGCCGGGTTCACTAGCCCCAAACCAGGCATGGTGGGTGTAACCGCCACCTTCGTTCAATCCATCTTCGGAGTCCCAGAACCACTGTTCAGGGTGCAGCCGCCAGTAGTTCAGGAAGGGGACCCAGTTCGGCGCGCCGGATTCGAAATCCTCATCCAACATGATCTCCGACCGTAAGGCGACGGCTGCCGAGGCCGGATGCACAACGTTCTGAGGCGGCGTGGAGAGGGCCGTCACCGTGTTCGTAAACGTTCCCGTCGCGCTGGCAGATTGGACGCGGTAGGAGAAGCTGATTTGCCCAAACCCGGCCACCGGGAAACTGCCGACCCAGAGCAGGTCGTTTCCGGAGATCGTGGGTGGCGCGGCGATGTCGCCACCGGGAACCATGCTGACGAAGGCGAACCCGCTGGGCAAGCTGTCGGTGATGCGCGACAGGATACCGTTCTCGCTGCCCCGGTTATCGATGGTCACAGTGTACGTGATGGTCTCTCCACGAACGGCGCTCACCGGGTTGGCAGCCTTGGATAGGACAAAGTCGGGCACGCCCCAGTTGCGAGCCAGCATCGGTAAGTAGGCGTAATAGCGCTTGGGCCCCACCTCGATGGTCGTCGTTGCCGGACCGATCACGGTGTTGCCGCTTTCGGCTATGACCTGGTTCGACTTGTTCGCCGCCGTCGGTTCGTTCGACGTCTGCACGCGGTAGGAAAGGGTGCGCGCCGACTGTGCAGGCACAGCGAACGGCCCCGTCCAGTGAATCTCGCCGCTAGACCCGTCGGGCGCAGAGGTGATGTCGCTGTCGGCCGTCATGGCCTGAAAGACGAACCCACTGGGCAAGGTGTCCGTCACCCGATCGACCACGCCATCGGCAAAGCCGGTGTTCGTGATCCGAACCGTGTAGGTCACAGGATTCGTGTTGATCACCTGGGATTCCGATGCCTCTTTGCCAATGGCGAATGCTGCGACTGCCACCTTGAGACCGGCATTGTCGGAGATCGGGCTGCCCGCCGCTGGGAAGACCCGGACGGTATTGGTGTAAGGTTCCGCCCGGCTCACTACAGCAGGGGATACCAGAACATAGTATCGCAACAGAATGGATGAGCTTGCCGGCACGGTGAGCGGCCCGGTCCAACCGATTTCCGGCTCGGTACTGTCGTCGGGGTCGCTAGCCACATCGCTGCCCACCGCCATCCCTACAAAAACGAAGCCGTTCGGGAGCGTGTCGCTTATGGACGAGAGCACTTCGTCCGAGGCAGACGAGTTTGAGATGGTCACATCATACGTCACCACGCTGCCGGGTGGCACATCCGTTGGCTGGACTTGCTTCAATACGGACAACGCCATCGGCGCCGCCCCAACCGTCATGGCCGCACCCAACACGTAGGCCGCAATGATGAGCAACGCCGTCGTAACCCCTGCGATCGCCGTTCGACCGTATTCTGGAAAGTTTCTCACAGACACATCCTCTCATTTCACGCAGATGGCGCTTGATGCGACACCAGAACTCTCATAAGAAAGGCGGTTTGTGTCGGTACACAAGCCGCCCGCCTCCCTGCGCTATGTCTATCGTTCAACCGGGCACATTCGTGTTGTCGCTATCCTTTCGTTCAAGCCCATGGGACAACGCGCAGCCCATGGGACAGCGTGGTGATTGTACCATATAAGCCAGAGGGTGTCAAAACAGTACCCTGCCGGCGAACGGCCCGATTTTCATCCTGCTGCCAAATATGGTATACTCACCCTGCTGGAACACCAACACCTTTCGACCGAGGAAGACAAGGGGCCCAATGATCGCTGTTCTCCTGTCCGTCTCTGTGGCTGTGGCGACAACCGTCGTGTACGCCACCATCGTCTGGTGGTTCGACCGCTACGAGCGCGAGCCGCTGTGGCTACTCTCCCTCGCCTTTGTCTGGGGCGCGGTGCCGGCGGCCGTCATCTCCGTGATCGCCGAGATCGTGTTCCAGGTACCGATCTCCACGCTGGCCGGCCAGGCCACGGAACTGGTCAGCGCCTCCCTGGTTGCCCCGCCAATCGAGGAGTTGGCAAAGGGGTTGGCGCTGGTCGGCATCTACGTGCTGTTCCGACACGAATTCGATGACGTGCTCGATGGAGTCCTCTATGGCACCCTCATCGGCTTCGGGTTTGCCATGACGGAGAACATCTTGTACTTCGTGAGCGCGTTTTCTGAGCACGGGTGGGGCGCATGGGCGGTGACCGTTTTCCTCCGCGCCGTCGTTTTCGGTTTCAATCACGCCTTCTTTACCGGCATCACGGGCGCCGGCATCGGCTACGCGCGCATCACGGCAAGCGGCGCTAAGCGGTTGGTTGTGGCCACCTTGGGCTTGGCGGGAGCGATTTTCTTCCATGTCCTGCACAATCTGTTCGTGAGCCTGGGCAACGCCGCTTGCTTCCTGAGTCTGTTTTCCGATTTCACCGGTGTGGTTGCCATCTTCGTGCTGTTGCTGGTTGCTGCCCGGCAGGAAAAAAAGTGGATCCGGCAGGAGCTGGCTTCCGAGGTGCAGAGCGGCATCCTCTCCGTCGCCGAAGTCGCCGAGGTTTCGTCCTACCGCAAACGGTTAGCGGCTCGCCTGGGGGCCCTCAGTCGGGGAGGGTGGTCGGCCATGCGCCAGGCCGGACGCCGGCACCAGCAGATCACCGAGCTGGCCTTCAAGAAGCAACTGCGTCGCCGGCGTGGGGATGCCGGCAGCGATGTCGAGGAAATTGAGCGCTTGCGCGCCGCCCTGTCCGATAGGCACTAGCCCGTTCATGGTTCCAGCGCCCGAAGCAGATCGACCCACTGATCCACCGTGAGCGTCTCAGCGCGAGCGCGGGGGTCTATGCCAGCCCGCTCCAGCGCCGCGCGGACCGCAGCGTTCGGCAGAGAAAGGCCCGCCGTGAGCGCGTTGTGCAACTGTTTGCGCCGTTGGCCAAACCCGGCCCGTACGACCCGGAAGAAGCGGGCGGTTTCCTCCTCCGCCAGCGGCAGGGCATCAAGGTAGTCAATCCGCACCACCGCCGAATCCACCTTCGGCGCAGGGTAGAAAGCACCGGCCGGAACACGGGCCACGATGCGCGGTTCACCAAACAGTTGGATGCTCACCGCCAGGATGCTCATGTCGCCCGGGCCAGCGACCAGCCGAGCCGCTACTTCCCTCTGGACGGTAAACACCGCGCGCGTCGGGCGTAGGGGCGATTCGTTCACGCGGCGCAGCACGGCCGATGTGATGTAGTAGGGCAGGTTGGCCACGACCTTGTAGTGCGGGTGCGGCGACCCATCCCTGGGCAGCGCCAGGCCGAGCAGGTCGAGCGGTGACAAATCGAGGAAGTCGCCCTCCACGATGTGCAAGCCCGGTTTCTCTGAGAACCGTTCTCGGAGCAGGGCAACCATCGCCGGGTCGATCTCCACGGCGACTACGCGACCGGCCTGCTCCAGCAACAGTTCGGTCAGGCCACCGGGGCCAGGGCCCACCTCCAGCACGGTGTCTTGGGGAGAGGGGCCGGCGGCGGCAACGATGCGCTCCAAGGCGATGGGGTCTACCAGGAAATTCTGGCCCAGCCCCTTGCGGGGGCGCAGGCCATGGGATTCGAGCAGCGCCTTGATCGAACGCGAGCGCGTGCGTGGCACCGGCCCGGCCAACTCAGCGCCGCCGCTCGCGGGGCCAGCCTGGCAGGATGTAGCGGATCTGGTCGGCAGGCGGCGCCGGCTCCAGCAGGTAGACGTCCACCCAGCGATACCACAATTGCAGGTTGTCCTCGTCGAAGCCCAGATCGATGCGGCGGCCCAGGATGCGTCCTCCCGTGTCACCCACCAGGGCCTTGCCGTAACCGGGGACGTAGACGTTGCTGCCCAGCTTGACGACGCGCGGGTCAACCGCCACGATGCCCTTGCCGGCTTGCAACCCCAAGCGAGTGATGCCGTAGAGGGGGTGATCCCGCGACTTGCCGGAGGTAGCGGCCGTGTAGGACGTGGCCAGCAGCCGGACCTTGCGCCAGTAGCGGAACGTTCCCTCCGGCGTTTCGATCTCGCGAATCACGATCTTGGTGCCGTAGGCGATGATCTCCTCAACCGGATCCCGATCAACCCATTCGCGTACCACGCCGCGGTGTGCCTCCTGGCCATCCTCGTACGTAACGCGAACATCCCGCTTGAATACGCCGGGGGCGCCACCTTGATCGACGCGCCGCTCGTCGATCTCCAATCCAGAATCTGGTCGCCATCGGGTCTCGAACGGGATCGGCTCCTGCTCCGAGATAATCTCTTCTTTTACGCGCACCACCCGGATATCCACGTTATCGCGCAGCGACACGAACTGCCGGGGTTCTACGCGGTCCAGCGGGTTCAGGTTGATGCCGAGCTCCTTGAGGGCTGTGCCCACGGTCTTGGCCCGGCTGCGCGTGCGGAGTTCTTTTCCATCCGCCAGCAACGTGATCGGCCTGGACCGACGAATGTGGACGCGGATGCCCGGTGATACCGGGGTGCCTAGAGGCGGGAACACCTGGTCGCCCAGGTAGAGCACGACATCTCGCTGCCAGAGTGCCTCACCCACTGTGGGAGCCAGGGTGTCGAACTGCATCGGGACGCCGTCGTCTTCCACAAAGATCGGCAGCGCGCGAAGGACGGTCAGCCGCAGGGAGGGCCTCCGATCCAGCGACGGCGGAGACGGCGAGAGAGGCGCACCTGCGCCAACCGGGCTCCCGTCAAGCAACACTTGGTCGTGGTCTCCAAGGAGCACACCGGTCTCTTGGAGCAGATAACCGACGGTGGTCAGGTGCGTGCGGTGTAGCCAGCTTCGTCCGTCGGCTGTCACGCGTACGAGGGTCGCCAGTTGTATTTGAAGCGGTTGCTCTGACGGAAGAGGGCCGGTTCGCGCCGGCAACATCAGGTCCTCCGGGTAGAGCGTGCCGCCAAGTTCTGCGAGCAGCCCTTCGATGGTCGTCTGGTGGGTACGCAGCAAGAGGGGAGAGCCATTGATGACCAGAGTGGCAGGATGGAGAGTGCGCTGATAGCCCAGGATCAGCATCCAGGCGGCGAGGGCCAGGCCGACAAAGCCGTTCAGCCCGGCGGACGGTCGCCAGCGAGCCCGGATCTGAAGTCGGCGCCACCAAACCGCCGGACGCGGCAACAACGAGGGAGATAGGGTTTTCCGTCTCGTCGTCACGTTACCCGATCACCCCTCTCGGAAGGACCAGCAAATGTGACCGTGCACCCTCTTTCGACACCGGTCCGCCCACTTCCCGAGGGCAGACAGCTCCAGCCAGGCAACCCTACGGCACCCAGAAGGTACCGCTTACGGCTGCTTCCTCTCGGACCTGACCGGGTTCACGGGCTTCTGCCGCGCAGGACCCAGCCTTCAGTGCTGCTGGACCTCGTTAGCCCTGACGGATCAGGAGCCTGGAAAGGGAATTCGACCCCGCTATAGCGGATTGCGGGTACAGGGCACCGCTAGCTCCCCGTCTAGCACGGCCACGCTCGCATGGTAACGCAAAACCAGAAAAAAGTCAAATGCAGCGGAGAGGGTGGGATTCGAACCCACGAGACATTGCTGCCTACACGATTTCCAGTCGTGCCTGATCGACCACTCCAGCACCTCTCCAGACCGTTGGACCGCCGGACGCTCCAACGGGACAACGCAATTATACCAAGGTCCGGCGAATCTTCCAAATCGCGGCGATGGCAGTGAAGGTTGCCAACTTTTGGAGAGTTGGCAACCTTCACCCGCCATTTTCGTCCCCGCCCGCCGCGCGCATGGTGAATGTTGTGCAGATCAGCTATGCCTCCCCGCGAATGACCTCTTGTCCTCCCAGGTAGGGGCGAAGCACATCGGGCACGACGATGCTGCCGTCAGCCCGCTGGTAATTCTCCATCACAGCAATGAGGGTCCGAGGTAGCCCCAGGCCTGACCCGTTTAGTGTGTGCACGAATCGGGGCTTGGCTCCCGGTTCCGGACGATAGCGGATGTTGGTGCGCCGGGCCTGGAATGCTTCGGTGTTGCTGCACGAGCTGACCTCCAGCCATTCTTCGCAGCCCGGCGCCCACATCTCCACATCGTATTTCTTGGTAGCGCCAAAGCCCAGATCGCCGGTACACATCATCACGACGCGATGGGGTATCTCCAGCTGCCGGCAAACGTCTTCGGCATTGTCCACGAGGCTTTCCAACGCGTCGTACGATGTTTCCGGTGCACAGAACTTGTACATCTCCACTTTGTCAAACTGGTGGCCGCGCTTGATGCCCCGTGTGTCTCGGCCGGCCGACATCTTCTCGCGGCGGAAGCAGGGGGTGTAGGCTACGTAGTGCAGGGGCAGATCGTCAGCGTTCAGGATTTCGTCACGATGCAAGTTCGTCAGCGGCACTTCGGCTGTGGGCACCATCCACAAATCGTCCTCGTGATCGCGGTATAGGTTCTCCTCGAATTTGGGCAACTGACCGGCGCCCACCAGGCACTCACCGCGCACCACGAACGGGGGATACATTTCGGTGTAACCGTGCGTTTGGACGTGCAGTTCGAGCATCCACGTGATCAACGCCCGCTGGAGACGGGCGCCGACGCCGCGCAGCACATAGAAACGGGATCCCGAAAGCTTAACTCCGCGCTCAAAATCAATGATGCCCAGGGCTGGCCCCAGTTCCCAGTGCGGCAACGCTTCGAAATCGAACGCGCCGGGTTCCCCTTCTTGCCGGACGACGACATTCTGGCTCTCGTCTGGACCGACCGGCACACTTTCGTGCGGCAAGTTGGGCACCTCCAGCAAGCCGGCCCGCAAGCGCGCGTCCACGTCTCGTACCTGCTGGTCCAGGGCCGCGATGCGGTCGCCGACCTCGCGCATCGTCTCAATTCTACGTTGTCGCTCGCCCTGGTCTTTCGAGCGCCCGATCGCTTTGGACGCGA
Source organism: uncultured Ardenticatenales bacterium (assembly GCA_964508275.1). Taxonomy (GTDB): domain Bacteria; phylum Chloroflexota; class Anaerolineae; order Ardenticatenales; family JAADHH01; genus CAZDTE01. The sequence goes on along the minus strand of CAZDTE010000017.1, from coordinate 9,466 downwards.
CATTGCGCTCTTGCTTGAGTTTCTCGACTTCGGTGAGCAGCGCGCGCCGTTCAATGTCCAGGGCGACGATCTCGTCAATCGGTGCCGTGCTGTTCAGCGTCTCAATTGCCGCCTTCACCTTCTCCGGATGCTCTCTGATAAGCCGCAAATCGATCATCGCCAACCACCTCCTTCAAAATCAAAACGCCTCTCGCCAAACCAGGACGAGAGGCGTAACCCTTCGTGGTGCCACCTGACTTCGCGGTCACCTCGCGGCAACCGCCTTCGGGGGTTCAGGACCCCAATGCGCTAACGGGCATCAACCGACCATGCTTATCCCCGACCGCAGGAGAGCGGACATGCGCCCTGGCACACCCCGGTCGTTTCCGCACGGGACTCAGGAGGGGATTCGGGCCACTCGACCATCGCCTCGCAGCAACCGGCGACTCTCTGCAGGTGCGCGTAGCCTTACTGGTCTCCGTCATAGTCTTCGCGTATGAATTGTTTCCAATTATACACCGAGCGAAGCGGTTTGTCAACCGAGGTCCGGGGAGACGGATCATTCCGGCCTGGCCGTCTCCCGCAGGCAGGTTTCAATCCAGCGATCCAGGTCGGTGGCAGCCTGTCCGTCCGGTCGAAGGTGAATGAAGAACTCGGCGTTGCCGGCCGGCCCGCGCAACGGTGAAAGAACCAGGCCAATGACCGCCCAACCCGCTGCTTCGGCCCAGTGGCCAAGCTCCCGCAGCACCGCGCGATGCACCGCCGGGTCGCGCACGACGCCACCTTTGCCAACCTGGTCACGCCCTGCCTCGAACTGCGGCTTGATCAGGGCCACGACTTCACCCTCTGGCCGAAGGTAGCTGCGCACAACCGGCAACACCAGCCCAAGGGAGATGAAGGAGACATCGACCGTCACCAGATCGACCGGCTCTGGGAGGGAGGTCAGATGGCGCACGTTGGTGCGTTCGATGACGACAACGCGAGCGTCCTGGCGCAATGTCCAAGCAAGCTGGCCATAGCCGACGTCCACAGCATAGACGCGAGCAGCGCCGTGCTGCAAAAGGCAATCGGTGAAACCACCAGTCGAGGCACCGATGTCGGCGCACACGCGTCCCTGTACATTCACCGCCAGTCGATCAATCGCCGCCTCCAGCTTCAGTCCGCCCCGGCTGACGTAACGCGGGGGCTTACGAACGGCAACCGTCGCATCGGCGGGGGCCATCATCCCCGGCTTGGTCCGTGTTTGCCCGTTCACCATGACCTCGCCGGCCATGATTAATCCGCGGGCTTGGGTGCGATTGGTGGCCAGTCCGCGATCCACCACAAGCAGATCAAGTTGTTTCCTTTTCGTCACTCTTGCTTGCCCTGGCCAGTGTCTGTTCGCGCTGTTTGTTTACCACAGAGGACTCGGTCGACAGACGACAGGGGAGCCGGTAGACGGGGTGACCACCTGCCGGGTGCTTGCAGATTGACAAGGCCAAGCGGCGGTGGTATACTTTGGCCCATCATGCTAACCGACCCTGCCTCTACCCACGCCGCTCGCACGCCGGCCAAGGAAATCCGTGGCTTGCTGCGCACTATGCGACCCAAACAATGGACCAAGAACTCGGTGGTTTTCGCGGCGCTGGTCTTCGATGGCAAACTGCTGCAGCCAGTGCTGCTGGCCAAGACAACAGGCGCATTCATAATTTTCTGCCTGATTTCCAGCGCCGTCTATCTGATCAACGACTTGGTGGACATAGACAAAGATTGTGCTCATCCAACAAAACGCTATCGTCCCCTCCCAAGCGGAAAGCTCTCCCCCCGAGTGGCCAGGGCCGCCGCAGCCGGTATCCCAGCGATCTGCATACCGGCCTCATTCTTGCTGGGGACGTTCTTCGGCTTCGTCGTCACCGGCTATCTCGTCCTGATGATCGCGTATTCCTTCGTTTTGAAGAACCATGTCATCATTGATGTGCTCACGCTGGCCGCCGGTTTCGTTCTGCGCGTGGCTGCCGGCACTGTGATCTTCCCGGTGACGCGATTCTCACCGTGGCTGTATGTCTGCACCACACTGCTGGCCCTCTTCCTGGGGTTGAGCAAGCGGCGGCAAGAATTGGTGCTCTTGAGCGCAAACGCAAACAACCACAGGGCAGCACTGATTGAGTATAACATTCCGTTCCTGGACGAGATGATCGCCCTGGTCACTTCCACGACGGTGATGGCCTATTCGCTCTACACCTTTTCCGCGCCAAACTTGCCGAAGAACCACACGATGATGCTGACGATTCCGTTCGTTCTGTACTGTCTTTTCCGCTACCTTTACCTGATCCACGTCCGGGGCGAAGTGAGTCCGCCGGACGAACTCCTGACCAAAGACCGTCCGCTGTTCATTGCCGTGGTATTGTGGGGGATGACATCGGTGGCGATTCTGTACTGGCTACCGCTATGATCCTGGGCAGCCCATGATGGGGACTCGGCAGTAGCACCTGCGTGGTCCGCGTACCACCAAGATACCCCAAGTCGGGTGGTTACTGCCTGTTGTCGGCTGTCCTCGAAGCAACACAACTGCCCAGCCACCCGCGAATGGCACCCGATCGCCCTTCGGGAGCCTGGGCACTCAATCCGCGTCCATCGGCCACCCCCTGTGCCCAGCCCCCTCAATCCCCCCCGCTGGGGGGAAGCGGCCGGCATTCACTCCCCCCATGCGGGGGCCCCCTTCGGGGGGAGCCGGAGGGGGGAGTGAGCAGCTATTCTCTTGGAGTTCCCTTAGGGGGGCTTGACGTCCTGCTCACCCCGAAATATTGAGAAGATACCAGCCACGGAGGGAATGTAGCTGCTCTGGATACGTAGTAGCTTCCAGTCCCTAGCGCTTTGTGTATTGCTTCGCACGACGGGCTTTGACCAGACCCGGCTTCTTGCGCTCTTTCATCCGCGCATCGCGAGTCAGGAAACCACCCCGCCGCAGCACCGGACGCAGGGTCTCATCGTACTTAACCAGCGCTCGGGAGATGGCATGTCGGACAGCGCCAGATTGGCCGGTATGTCCGCCTCCCTTAACCAGCACCGTGATATTGAACGCGCTCTCCAGATCGGTCACCGCGAGAGGCTCGCGCACGTGCAGCAGATCGGAGTCCCGGCAAAAGTACTGGTCCAGCGAGCGCCCGTTGACAAGGACGCTCCCTTCTCCCTCCGGATAGAGCCGGACTTGGGCGGTGGACGTTTTGCGACGGCCTACGGCGTAGAAATACTGTTCGGAAACCAAGACTTCCTCCTCTACAAATCTAACGGCTGAGGATTCTGCGCCTCGTGGGGATGATCGGGGCCAGCATACACCTTCAGCTTCTTGATCAATTTCCGGCCCAGGCGATTGCGCGGTAACATCCCTCGGACAGCAGATTCAATTACGCGGGTAGGGTGCTTCTTCAACTGGTCCCGCAGTGTGATGCTGCGCAGCCCGCCGGGGTATCCGGAATGGCGATGGTACATCTTCTGATCGAGTTTGCGCCCGGTAACATGCACCTTCTCCGCGTTCACGACGATGACGAAATCGCCGGTGTCCATGTGCGGCGTAAAGATCGGCTTGTTCTTGCCACGCAGCACGACAGCAATCTGCGAAGCAAGACGCCCCAGCGTCTTTCCTGTGGCATCCACCACATACCATTCGCGCTGCGCCTTAGCTTCCTCGGCAGAAATCACGGTATAAGTCTTCACAACAGATCTCCTAGATAGTCCGAACTCCCTTTAGGGAAGACTACGCCAAGTTCGGGTCTTCATAATGTACAGCCACCAGAACCAGCCCGTGGGCCGGAGCTGTAGGGCTGGATGCGCTGCGGTCGTCCGGTGCACGCATCAGATCGGCAAAACCTTCCACGGAAACGCTTCCCTGCCCGACGAGCAGCAACGACCCTACGATGCGGCGCACCATTCGGAACAGAAACGCATTGGCCTCGATGCCAAACGTGACGATGTCCCTTTCCCGCCGGCAGCCGGCGCGGAACACGTTCCGCACCGTGTTCTCCCCCTGCGGGGGCCGACCAAAGGCGGCCAAGTCGTGCTCTCCCAGCAAATGGGTGGCTGCGCGGTCCATCGCCTGCACATTCAGCGGTTGCCGAACGTGCAGGGCATAGCGCCGCTCCAGTGGTGACTGCACAGCCCTGTTCAAGATTCGGTACCGGTAGTGACGGCGCACCGCATCGTAACGCGGGTGAAAGCCATCGGCCACCGGTTCCACCTTCTGCAACGCCACATCCCGTGGCAACCGCGCATTGACCGCCCGCAGGAGCGCTTCCGGAGGGTGGGGCCACTGCAACGAGAATGCGATGACCTGCCCCCTGGCGTGCACACCACTGTCTGTGCGCCCTGCTCCCAGCACCGGGGTGGATTGACCGGCCAACTCCTGCACCGCCCGTTCGAGCTCACCCTGGACGGTGCGTCCCCTGGCCTGGACCTGGAACCCCAGAAAATCGGTGCCGTCGTACTCGACAATCGCTTTGTACTTCTGCAAGTTGCCCATCTGGGCCGGCCGTCTTTCGGGCTCGGTCGGGTGGTCTAGCCAACCAGTTCCAAGATCACCATCGGCGCGGCGTCACCCTTCCTTGGGCCAAGCTTGACGATGCGCGTGTATCCCCCAGGGCGGTCGAAATAGTCGTCCGCCAATTCGTCAAACAGCTTTGCCACCAGCTCTTTGTTCTGAACCTTGCGCAAGGCCTGGCGTCGGGCGTGCAGGGCATGACTCTCGTCCGCACGTGCTCGCTTGGCCAGCGTGATCAGCTTTTCCATCTCTGGGCGAACAGCCTTCGCCCGCGCCTCGGTGGTCTCGATCCGTTCATGCTCCAGCAGGGCAGCGATGAGATTCCGAAACAGTGCCTTGCGATGGTCCATAGAGCGACTGAGTTTACGTCCAGCCACACGATGTCTCATAGTTCCTGATTCTCCTCCAGCAGCGCGTCCTCAGTGACAACCTCTTCGGCGTCCTCCGGTTCGAGATACTGCATCAATTCATGTTCTTCCAGTCTCTCTAACAGTTCTTCCAGTGATTTCTCACCGAAGTTCCGAATGGTCAGCATCTCGTCGCGCCCCTTCTTCAGACGCTCAATGATCTCGCCCACCTCAGTGATGCCAGCGCGCTTCAAGCAGTTGAAAGCGCGAACGGTCAAGCCTAGGTCTTCGATTGGCAAGCCATACACCGCCGGTTCGATGCCCGCTTCCAGAGCTTCCGAATCCAGATCAGCGGCCTCCCCGTCACCCGGAACCCTACTCAAAGCTCTCACAATGTCGAAGTGCTTGACCAGGATATCGGCTGCCTGGCTCACCGCCTCATCGGGTGGTATTGTGCCATCGGTCCAGACATCAAGAACCAGGCGGTCGAAATCGGTCATCTGTTCCACGCGCGTTTGTTCAGTGGAATAGCGCACCTTGGTTACCGGACTAAAGATGGCATCAACGGGCAACTCGTCAATCGGCAGAGCTCCTCGCTCATTGCTGGGAGAATAGCCGCGGCCCCGATCCGCCGTCATTTCGATTTCGACCTCGGTATCTGCAGAGTCCAGCGTCAGCAAGGAGATTTCCGGATTCACGATCTCCACATCGCTGGGACAGATAATGTCCGCTGCCGTAATCGTCCCCGTGCCACTGGCCTCCAACCGCAGCCGCACCGCCTCCTCGGAAAATAGGCGCAGGCGCACCTGCTTCAGGTTCAGCAGGAACTGGGTCGTGTCCTCCTTGACACCGGGGATGGGCGCAAACTCGTGATGAATACCGACAATGCGCACCGACGTAATCGCCGCACCGGTCAGGGATGACAGGAGCACACGCCGAAGCGTGTTTCCGACTGTGACGCCGTATCCTCGCTCCAATGGACTCAACACGAAGCGACCGTAATCACGAGTAGCCACTTCCCGTTCAATTCTCGGATAGACAATGTCCAACACCTGAGATCCCTCCTACGCCAGGCGTCCGTTATCGGGTATCAGTTCTTGCGATTAGTTGTCGGCTTTCCGTTTCCGGCCAGGTGAACTGGCCACCGATTCCTGATCGCCGATCGCCGATCACCGACCGCTGGCAGTTGGCAACGCTAGCGTGAGTAATACTCAACGATAAGCTGTTCGTTGAGCGAGATGTCAATGTCCTCACGAGCAGGTAGAGTCAGCACTTGTCCCTGCAACGCCGCGCCATCCACGGCAACCCATCCTGGTTGCTTCTTGTGTGCCACCTCTTCCTTTTGAGCCTGGAAGAACGGCAGGCTCCGGCTCCTTGCGCGCACACTGATCTCGTCCCCCGGCTTCACCAGGAACGAAGGCACGTTGGTCTTCCGTCCATTCACGTCAAAGTGTCCGTGCAAAATCAGTTGGCGAGCCTGGGCACGCGATTCGGAAAACCCCATGCGAAAGATCACATTATCCAGTCGCCGCTCCAGGATCTGCAGCAACGCCTGGCCGGTGTGGCCGGTGCGTCGGAGTGCTTCCCGGTAGTAACGCCGGAACTGGCGCTCCATGACCCCGTAGATACGCCGAACCTTCTGCTTTTCGCGAAGCTGCAACGCGTAATCCGATTGCTTACGCCGAAACCTCTGCTGTCTGCCATGAATGCCTGGCGCGTAAGGCCGGCGCTCAATGGCGCACTTTGCCGTAAAACAACGCTCTCCCTTGAGGAAGAGCTTCTCTCCCTCCCGGCGACATAGTTTGCAGACTGCCCCTGTATATCTGGCCATTAAAACTTCTCCTCAACCCCTGACACTGATTAGGCGGAACTTGAAAAAGGACTCCTGCCTTAATATTCTTGCCCACTGTACAAGAATCCTGGAGGCTAGGGCCTAAACGCGACGCTTCTTCGGTGGGCGACAGCCATTATGGGGGATGGGGGTCACATCCGTAATGGATCGCACCTTCAAGCCAGCTCCCTGAAGGGAGCGAATAGCCGCCTCACGGCCCGGCCCGGGCCCTTTCACGAAAACGTCGACTTCGCGCACACCGTGATCCTGGCACCGGCGGGCCGCGGTAGTGGCTGCCATCTGCGCCGCGTATGGCGTGCTCTTTCGCGAACCCTTGAATCCGGCTACCCCAGCACTGGCCCACGTAATCGTGTTTCCCTGAAGGTCCGTGATCGTAATGATCGTGTTGTTGAACGTTGCGTGGATGTGAGCCTGTCCAACAGGGATATTCTTACGTTCGCGCCGTTTCCCTGATCGTCTTAATGTTTTTTTCGCTCGTGCCACAGATCAGACCCCCCTTTGCTTCTGTACTGGATTTCCCAGCGTGTGCAATCCACCAGGCACGGAGAGGGCTAAGAGAGAACCGCGCAACCACGCGAGATCTCTTCCCGCCTCATTCTTACGCGCAGGAGAGACTGCCTGCTGACTCCGGCGGCTGCCCGCCGATCGCTGTCCTATTTCTTGACCCTTGATCGCCGTTTGCCGGCAACCGTCTTCCGTGTGCCACGCTTCTGTCTGGCGTTCGTTCGTGTACGTTGCCCACGAACCGGCAGGTTGCGCCGGTGACGAAGGCCACGATAGCACCCGATTTCCTGCAAGCGCTTGATGTTCATCATCACTTCGCGCCGCAGGTCACCTTCCACCTTGTAGTCTCGGTCGATAATCATGCGCAGGCGAGTCACCTCGGCCTCGGCCAGATCCTTGACGCGGATGTTTGGATTCACCTGTGCCTTGTTCAGGACCTCTTGGCTACTTTTGCGCCCCAACCCGTAGATGTAGGTTAGGGCAATCTCTACTCGCTTGTCGCGCGGCAAGTCAACCCCGGCAATACGCGCCATGTTGCTCCTCCCTGGCTAGTGCAACTCAACCCTGTCTCTGCTTGTGTTTGGGATTCTTGCAGATCACCCGCACAACCCCTCGGCGACGCACGATCTTGCACGACTCACACATTTTCTTCACCGATGCTCGAACCTTCATTTGTCACTCCCCTCACGTCATTTGAGCCGAGTCAGAATCTCCGGGCCGTTGGTTGTCACCGCAATGGTGTGTTCAAAGTGAGCAGAGAGACCACCATCCGCTGTGACCACGGTCCATTTATCCGGCAACACTTTCGTGCGCCAGTCGCCCACATTAACCATCGGCTCCAGAGCCATAGTCATCCCTCGGCGGAGCAACGGCCCCTGCCCTGGCTCCCCAAAGTTCGGGATTGGCGGTTCCTCGTGCATTTGCCGGCCGATTCCGTGCCCCACATATTCCCGCACCACGGCAAAGCCTCGTGCGGTCGCTTCCTTCTCAATGGCTGCTGACACATCTCCCAACCGGTTGCCGGGTTGGGCCTGTTCGATCCCTGCGTACAGCGCTGCTTCGGTGGCGGCGATCAGGCCCTGGGCCACAGTGTCCACCTCGCCCACGGCGACCGTGATCGCGGCATCCCCCTGGTATCCGTCGTAGATCACGCCCAGGTCTACGCTGACAATGTCGCCTGGCTCTAGCATCCGGCCACCAGGTATACCGTGTACGATCTGCTCATTGACAGATGAGCAGATCGAGGCCGGAAACCCTCGATACCCCTTAAAGGACGGGCGGCCTCGATTCTTACGAATGAACCGGAAAGCCATTTCGTCCAGTTCGCCCGTCGTGACGCCCGGCTTGATCTGCTCCCGCAGCATGGCTAACGCCGCGGCCGTGATCCTGCCAGCATCCCGCATCCGCTGGATCTGGCGCTTTGATTTAAGGATGATCATCTGACCTGCTGGCTTCTAGTTTCCCCGCACCACACGGACGATCTGCTCTTGCACTTGTTCAATCGTTACTCCGCCGTCTATCTCCGCCAACACAGTCTGGTCTCGGTAGTAATCAATCAGCGGGGCGGTCTGCTCAAAGTAGACCTCCAGCCGCTTCTCCACCGTCTCGCGGCTGTCGTCGGCGCGCTGGTACAGCTCACTGCCACAGTCATCACACACCCCTGCCTCCGCCGGGGGATTGAACAGCACATGATAGGCCGCCTGGCACGACTTGCAGATGCGACGACCGGTCAGTCGGGCGATCAGGTCTTCACGTTCGACCGCGACATAGAGCGCCTTCGTTACCCTGTGCCCCGATTTGGCCAGCAGTTCATCCAAGGCACTTGCCTGGTCCAGGTTACGCGGGAAACCATCCAGAATCGCACCGGCCGCGCAGTCGGACCGCGAGAGACGATCCTCTACCATGCGCACCGTCACGTCGTCCGGCACCAAGACACCCTTGTCCATGTACGATTTAGCCAGCAACCCGAGCTCTGTCTCCTTGGACAGGTTGTAGCGAAAGAGATCGCCTGTGGATACTTGCGGAATGCCCAGATTGTCTTCCATCAAGCGGGCCTGCGTCCCTTTTCCGGCTCCAGGCGCGCCAAGCATCACGAGATAGTTTGGTTGAATAGGCTGTGCCATGACGATTGTCCCCTTTCCGGAACGCTTTCACCGATCCGAGTGAGCCAAAGACCCTTAAGGTCCTCAAAGCCCTATCCTTAACTTAATGACATTGTATCATCTCAATAACTTGGGGAACGCCCCCCGGCCCCCAATTCTGGGGGAGCAT
>CAZDTE010000016.1:32738-36030 GCA_964508275.1 uncultured Ardenticatenales bacterium | reverse complement strand
CGTGGCAAAAAAGAGATTGAAGCAGGTGTTTCCAGGGTAGTCCCTGAACGCTTACTATCATCGAAGACAATCGGCTTCCCCCTTCAGTCGCCTAACACCTTGATTAGCTGCCGACCGGTCCTCCAGTCCTTCGGATCCCCCATCTTGGCGGAAGTTCAGTTTCCCCATCGATGAGACCGTCCAGCCCTGGAAGACTAAGTATTCACAAGGGCCAGCCTCTACCCTAAAGTATCGAGAAGACACGTCAAACCCGTTTCATGACCAGGCCGAGACAGGCCAGGTACTGGGCGACCGGCAGTTCGGGTGGGCAGTCGAGCGGTGCGGGAGCAACGGTACACGGGTGCTCCAACCCATCGCGAATGGCGGCCCGCAGCAGCGCATGATTGGCCAACGTCCCGCTGACCCAGATCGGCATGGCAGCATGGATTCGTGTCCCAGCCTGGCCATCGCCTTGCTGAGTCACTTCCCGGTTGCGTTGATCGATAAGTCGCTGCAGTTCATCGATCAGACGGATCACCTTGTCTTCGGCTCTGGATACCGATGGGAAGTCAAGCGGTAGCACACGAACGCTTTGTGGAATCGCTCCGTCCACGATGGCGAGTGTCAGCAGGGTGTGCTCCAGGTCGGCAACAACGGCGTTGCGCTGTCCCACGGCCCGAACCAGGGCCAGTGGCTTCAGATCCACCGCGACTGGCGCAATGTCAGCTGCTGCCAGCGCATCCAGGTGTGTGCCTAGGGAAACTTGCGGAGTGACCAGCACATAGACGGCACGTTGCCCGTTCTGTTCCACGGTCTGCCAGGCAAGATGTCTGCCGTCTGTGGGCATCAAACGGGCAACGGCATCTCGAATCGTGTCTGAGTCGGGAAGGCTGCTGTCTGGAGGCAGAGGGAGCAGGCGAGATGCCGTGCCAATGCCAGTGATCCCCAGGATGATGCGGTTGCGCGGAGCTTTGTGGGCGTCGAACAACCCCTGTACGGCACCGCACAACGCATCCGGTTGGCGTACCTGGCTGCGCACCACAACACCCGGTGGGATGGGGGCCGAGCCCCAGCGTACCACGCGTTCCCCGGCCACGCCCACCAGGCGCAGGGCGGTTTCTTCTACCAGCAGGCCGATGGTCTCCTGCTCAAACAGCTTGCGCAGCCGAACGCGTTTCCTTACCAGGTCTCCGAAATTCCGAATCCCCATTCCTCGGCCCTGATTCCCGGTCGCTGCCCTCATGGATACAGCTCCAGTGTCCAGCTTTGCAGCACTCCGGTCCGCCCCTCCACCTCGTCCAGCACCTCCAGGTTCCAGTTGCCGAGAGCCGGTTGGTCAATGAGATTCTTCAGCGCCGTGTTTGTCGAAGTCGTGAACCAACTACGGACTTCGGTCCGTTGAGTCTCGTTCGGAACGGCCCGGTACAGTTCGATTCGCGTGCTGGATGGCGACACCAACGTCACGACCAGATCGCGAATGTCGTCGTGGGTGATGTAGATGAGGACGCGGATGTCCCGCAGATCGAAGTCGTCGCCCACTGATAGCACACTGACCGCCGGCCCGTTCGGGAAGTCGGGGATGTCGAGGTCCGGCGTCTCGTCGCGCGGGTACGAGTGCGGTTCCAGTGTGGGCGTCGGGCTGATGGTGGGCGTGCGTGTCGGGGCCGGCGTGTTTGTCGGGCGCGGGGTGGCGCTGCCGACAAGCGTGGCCGTGGAGGTCGGTTGCCATTGCCCGACCGTGCCTTTTGCTCGCTGCCAGTTGATGACGACGACCTGGTGGCCGGCCCCCCGATCGTTGCAATCTTCCGCGTCGGTGAAAACCGTCAGGCGCGGGGAAATCTCCCAGCCCCGTTCCTCATCGAAGACCGCCGCGTACCACTTTCCTGCCTTTGGGTATGGGGCCAGCGTGTAGTCGTAGTAGCCGGACGGTTTCGTCGGGTCCGTGCCAGAAGCTTTTGCCAGCGGCAAGTCCGCTGGCGCGCCATCCCACCAGACTTTTACGCGTACACCCTCCATCGGCCGGTTGGTCTCGTCCTTGAAATAACCCTGGATGGATGTCAGGCCACAGTTTGGCAGGTATGACGGCTCCCCGGTGACGACGAACTCGTAGGGAGAAGGCGTGGCCGTCGCGGTTGATGTGGCTCGCGGCGTGTACGTTCGCGTTGGCGTCCGCGATGGGCCGCGGGTTGCCGTCGGCCAGGTCGGTGAGGGGATGGCAGTCGCGCTGGCCTGGGCGATGACGGGCAGCGTTGGCGAGGGCGTCACGGCGACCGGCGGGCCGCCTGGCGTCACCGTGCCGCGCGGCGTGGCCGTGATCGCGGCCTTCACCTTTAGCAGGCCGAGGACGGCCTCGTCCCCGTCGGGCTCGATGGCCAGGGCGTTGAGGAACTGCTCTTCCGCCGGGCCGGGTGCGCCGCTGGCCAGCAGGGCTTCCCCATACCTGACGTACGTGTCGTAGAACAGCTTGTCGATCTCGGTCGACTCGGGTTGGCGCGCCTTCAGGCGAATCAGCAAGCTGAGCGCCAGCTCGAAATCGCCGTCTTCCATGGCCTGAGCGTATTCGGCACGCAGGCTGGCGATCCGCTCTTCGTTGCCCGGCGTCGGCCGCTGCGCCGGAAGTCCTGCCCTGGCGATGGTGCTGGTCCGTATGTGTACATGGGCATCGAAACGGTACCCGTCACCACGGGCGTTCAACGAGGTGTCCGTCAGTTGAGCGCCAACCGCCAGCTCGTTCTCCAGCCGGGTGGCAAACGTGATCAGGGAGTCCATGTCCCCTTCCGCGCGCACCTGGTAGGTTAGCACATTGAACGTCTCCCCGGCAATTGTTTCGGTTCCCGCCGGTTCAATGGCTCGAAACAGAGTGATGTCCACGCCGCTGTCGGTGCCGGCCTGCAGGATGCGGTCGATCAGGCTGACATTCTCGCTGGTGCCCGGAAGATCGGCTTGGGCCGATACCAGGCGGTGTTGGGCGTCGCTCAAATCCGCTCGCAGGCGAGCGACCTCATCTTCCAGGTCCGCTGGCTGGACCGTGGCCAGCAGGTTCCTGGCGTCGCTCAGCTCTGCGGCCATGTTTGTCTGCGCCTGCCTCTGATCGAGGAAGGAGCGGATGAAGAACGCGTAGCTCAGAATCAGGACCAGGCCAAGGAGCAGCAGCAAGAGCGGCTTCGGTTGCCGTGCATTCTGCCGCAAGCGGTCAAACAGGTTTCGGACGCCGGTTTGGTTAGTCATGGTGGAGCGTACCGCGTGCTGCGTGCTGCGTACCACGCGATACGCAGTGCGTGACACGAGACACATGACACATGACACCTGACAC
>CAZDTE010000016.1:0-32638 GCA_964508275.1 uncultured Ardenticatenales bacterium | reverse complement strand
TGACACATGACACCTGACACTCATGCTCATTACCGCCCTTCGCCCGCCTCTCTTCTGACTACGGGCATCCGGCTACCGCTGCGCCCAGCCATTTACAGCTCCACGAAATACGCGTCGCAAGCCTGATCGATCATCTCCTGGCTCAAGACCGGTCTAATCCCCTGGTAGATGGCAATATCAAGGATTTGGTCAAGGATGTCACGCGGGTATACGGCCTTGAGCGATCGTTTCGGCTTCAGGAAATGTTCCTGCAAAAGGTAGGCGAAAGCCTTGCGGTCGTAGGCGATATTTCGCTCCTGGCAGGCGTGTTGGAAAATCTCATGAAACTCGCGATCCGTCGGGTTGTTCACTCGGATTTTGTGGCGGATGCGGCGCAGGAAGGCCTCGTCCACCAGTTCTCGCGGATTCAGGTTGGTGGAGAAGACGATCAACTCTTCGAACGGGACTTCGATCTTCATGCCAGTGTGCAAGGTCAAGTAGTCCGTGCGTGTGTCGAGAGGAACGATCCAGCGATTGAGTAAGTCGCGTGGGTGAATCTGTTGCCGGCCGAAGTCATCGATCAGGAACACGCCGCCATTCGCTTTCATCTGGAACGGGGCCTCGTAAGTTTTGGAGACCTGGTCATAGATCAGGTCCAGGTTTGTCAGGGTGAGTTCACCTCCGACCGTCACGGCCGGTCTCTTGACGAGCCGCCATCGTTCGTCGGGACGGCGATGGCCCAGTTCTCCCGATGTCTTGGGCGTTTCGGGTGGAGTTGGCACCGGAATGTGCGTTACGGGGTCGAACACGCGGATCACCTGGCCATCTGCCGCCAACGCGTACGGAACGTGAATCTCTCCCCCCAACATGCGGATGATCTCCGTGGCGATGCTCGTCTTGCCGTTTCCGGGAGGCCCGTACAAAAAGATGGACCGGCCAGAGTTGACCGCCGGTCCGATCTTATCGAATATGGCTTGGGAGAAGACGTAGTCGGCTAACGCCTCCCGTACGTGGGTTGGGCGGACGATGACGTCGGTTACCGATTCGTGGCGCACAACCGCGTTGTACTCGTCCACCGTAACCGGTGTCGGGCCAACGTATTGACTGCGCTCGAGCGCGCTTTGCGTCTGAGAATTCCCCTTGGAGGTCAAGGTATAACGGTAGGCCCGTTCCCCAAATCCTCCGGTGGCACCGGTGACTCGTAGAAGCTCCTTCCGTTTCAGGAACTCCAGGAGCGGGTCGACCACGCCGATAAACGGCAGTCGCAGCGCCTGGGCGATCGACTGTCCGCTCAACTCGCCTGCCGTATAAATGGTTTTCAACGCCATATCCACCAGCAGGCTATGGGCAAGGCCCGTTTCTTCGACGTTGCGTGGCTCCTGAAGTGCTTGCCGGTAGGCAGATGGCTTCTTGCCTGGCGTCATTTGCTCGCCTCTATCGCGTGTCGCCGCCCGCAGTGCCCGGCGAAGTCGCGCGGCCCGGGATCGTGAAGCAGAAGGTGCTGCCGGTGCCGGCAGTGCTTTCTACCCAGATTTGCCCGCCGTGCAACTCCACCAGCCCCCGGACGATAGACAGGCCAAGCCCCAAACCGCTGTGGCCCCGCGTCAGAGAGTCCTCCACCTGGTAGAACCGATCAAAGATGCGTTCGCGTTCGGGGAGAGACAGTCCCGGCCCGGTGTCGCTGACGCGGATGGTGACCTCCGGATCGCCGCCCTGCGCCGTGACCCGGATTTGGCCCCGGTCCGGGGTGAACTTGATTGCGTTGGACAGGAGATTCCCGAGGATCAGCTCGATCTTCTGCCGGTCCGCTTGAATCTCTGCCAGATCGGGCGGGATGTCGGACAAGAGTTCCTGCTGCTTGTCTTCTGCCAGGGGGGCAAAGGCCATGATCGCCGTCTCGATCACTTCCCGAAGCGGAACCGGCACCAGGTTCAGTGTCGCTTCCTTTTCTTCGAGATACCGCAAGTTCATCATATCATCAATGATTGTGCGTAGCCGCATAGCGTTCCGCTCGATCACGTTCAGATACTCGGTGGCCGTTGTGTCTTTGAGGTAATCCTCCAGAATATCGGTGTAGCCCAACACCAACGCCAGCGGTGTGCGCAACTCGTGAGCCACGATGTTGATGAATTCACTCTTCAAATGGTCTATCTTGGCCAGTTCTTCGTAGGCTTCTTCGATGCGCGCGAACAATCTCGTGTTTTCGATGGCCGCCGCGGCTTGACCGGCCAGCACCGCCGTGAACTCAACATCCCCGGCCGAGAACGGAGTCTGTGCCGGCTCTTTGGCGAGTGCGAGCAACCCGGTAAACTGGTTCTTGCCCCAGATCGGGTGACACAGGAGGTGACCGGGTGCGAAGTTCGCGGGGAAGATGCCGGCGCAGATTTGCGGTCTCGAACCGTCCTGGGCGTGCCACACCGTCGCTGTACGGGATGACAAGGCCGGGTGCGAGTGCAGGTCGCGAACGGGCACAAAGAGGTCGTGGGGCGGTGGGGAAAGGCCCTTACTGGCCTTGAGATACAGGTATCCCTCGTCGCTGTCGTAGCCCAAGAGCACGCCGGCCACTGCCTTGGTTTCCGCTACCGCTGTGGTCGTGATTTGCGTCAACAGCGTGCCCAGATCGTGGTCCGCCATGAATGATCGGCTGATTTCGAAGAGGGGCACCAAGGCTTTCAGGCGTGCGTTCTCTTGGCGGAGGCGGGCCTGGGCCATTGAACGACCGACCGATTTTGCCAGCTCGGTTGGAGAAAAGGGCTTGATTACGAAATCATCGAAGCCCAGCTTCAATGCTTCTATGGCCATCTTCATCGTGCCGAACCCGGTCATGACCACGCCGATGATGTCTGGGTCGAATGCGCGGATCGTTTCGAAGGACTCGAGCCCACCCATGCGAGGCATCTTCAGATCGGTTAACAGCAGGGTGAATGATTCGGCTCTGGCTCGTTCGACCGCTTCCAGCCCGTCATTGACGGTGGTAACATCGTACCCGTCTGCCTCAAGGGCATACCGTGCCAGGGCACGTACGTCTGGCTCATCGTCGGCGATCAAGATTCTCTCGTCGGCCAATCCTCAACCTCCTGCCCGCCCAAAGACGTTTACAAATGGGTTGTCTCTCAGGTGCTGCGTTTTCCTCTGCCCAGCCTCCAAAGTAGTGCCAACGCGGTGCCGGTCGCTGCCGCGCCCAGAGAGAAAAACGGTGTCCTTGAGCCATACCCAGGGTTTACGGGGCCTGTTCCGTAGCTCTGAAAAAGCTCACCCCATTCGGTCTGCATGGCCCATTCGACACGCGGCCGGCCGACGAACGGATACCAGTAGGTGTTGTGATACAGATTGGAGGCCACGAAGGACCAGGGCACGAGGGGGGTGCGCAGCAGAAAGTGTTCCAAGGGCTTCAACGCGCCATGGTAGATCAGCTTCTGGCCTCGACTGGCGAAGGTGTTCTCCGCTCCTGAGAAATGCCAGTTCTCCTCTGCGGCGTCCTCGTCGCCCACGATCTCAATGTCTCGCGGATCGCCGACGCCAAGCCCCTTTTCGTGCGCCAGCCGGATGAAGCGCAGAGACAAGGGGTCGAAGCCCATCATTTTGGCGGCCGTGGCGTCAATCGCCACTTGATCGCTCGATGCGAGGATCACGTTCTTCACATGCGGGCGCATCGCGCGAGGGCCCGGCCCATCCCCGGCAAACGTCCCGTCCATTACGGCAAAGAGGCCGGGGTGAATGTCCTGCTGAATGCTTAGCAGGTCCACCAATGTCTCGTGGATCACGCTGTGCGTCCAGTGCCGCTTCTCGTTGAGCAGGCCACCAAAGGCGTTTTTCATTGCCCCCGTCATGGTGGTGAACACGTGGGTCTTTGTTTGCGGCAGATGGATGATGTTCGTGCCGATGAAATCTTTTGGGATACGAACGCCGTCCGGGTAGATCTGATCGAGCACCAGGAACGGATCTTTCGGTTCATAGACGGTCCACTCCGCGTGCGGCTCATAAATGTGGAAATCGGGCAAACCGTAGCGGTCGGTGACCGCTTTTTGGCGGTTGTTCCGTTCCCCCTCGTAGGCGTCCACCACCACGGTGCGGTTGTGTGTAGCGATCACCCGTTGGCGGTCGAAGCCGTCGTTGATCAGCGTGCGGATTACGCCCTCCAATTGCCAGGGGGTTGTGGAACAGCCAGGGTACCAGATCTGCCAGGAAATGTTAATCTTCAGCAGGGTGTCCAACTCAGGGGAGAGGACATCCTGGTATTTGACCAGGTGCATTAGTCGCTGGTAGTCGTCCAGAACAGATTGAGGGGACGTGCGTAGGACGGCCACTCGGCCCTTCCCAGGGAAGGTGTGCTCGCTCACGAGGATAACCTCCTTGCTCGTTGCGCTTTGGATTATGGGTTCCGATTACCGGGCAGTGGGTTTGCGCCAACACCGTTCACGGGAGGCTCTGGCTCTCTCTGGTCTGCTCCCGCCAGTCCAGGTTTCAGCCCGGCTTGGTTCGTATCGTACAAGTATAGATGCTCTTCGACTCTTCGCAACTCCGCGTCTGCTAGGCAGTATACCACGCTTTGTGTCTCATGGCAAAAACGCACATTCGTTCGGCTTCCCGTCGATATTTCGCGCCCGAAACCCGAGGCGCACCGGACAGGGCCCGGTCGGGAGACCGTCGTTTGCGGGTTACTGCTCGGGCTAGCCCCCCTAACCCCCCAATTCTGGGGGGAACCATCCGACTCCCCCCAGAATTGGGGGCTGGGGGGCTCCCGACCACCGCTGGGGATATTCTCGCCCCTTGGGTGAGCAGTCACGCTTGCGGGAAATCTCCCTCCCCTCAGCCCTCCCCCCGCTGGGGGGAAGCGGTAGACGATCTCCGCTCGCTACCCGCGCCATAAATCACTTGCCTTATTCAGCGATTGATGGTATAATCCCTGCCGTTGAGTTGCGAGGGGAACGACAGCAGCAAGTAGGTGGAGTCCCTCGACCGTGACTTCGTCCCTGGTTTCTCCGGGGAACCGGGGTCTATTTTTTTGGGTGCGTAGGAGGTTGCAGTGCTCAACCGGCTGGACGACCTGAAACGCGAGGCCTTGCAGGAGCTGGCCGCCGCTGGCGATGCGGCCGATCTGGAGTCGTGGCGGATTGCTTTCCTGGGCCGAAAGGGCGCGCTCACCAACGTGCTGCGCAGCCTGGGCGATCTGCCAAAGGGCGACCGCCCCGCGGTTGGCAAGAAAGGCAACCTGCTCAAGCAAGCCCTGGAAGCCGCTTTCGCCGAGCGCTGCGCGGAGCTGGAGCGCGCCGCCATCGAGACAGACCTTGCCGCCGCCGCGTTGGACGTGACGCTGCCCGGTCGCCAACCGGCTCTGGGACGTCTGCATCCCAGCACCCAGGTGCTGCGCGAAATCGCCACCATCTTCGCCGATATGGGCTTCCAGGTCTATCGCAGCCGCGATGTTGAGCTAGATGAGTATAACTTCCAACTGCTGAACATCCCGCCGCACCACCCGGCGCGCGACATGCAGGACACCTTCTACGTGGACAACGAAGTGCTGTTGCGTACGCAAACGTCACCCGGCCAGATTCACGCGATGCGCGAATTCACCCCGGACCCCGTGCGCATCATCCTGCCCGGCATGTGCTACCGCTACGAGCAGATCACAGCCCGCTCGGAGATTCAATTCCACCAGGTCGAAGGACTGGCCGTCGGCCGGCACATCACAATGGCCGACCTGAAAGGCACGCTGGTCTACTTCACCCGCCGCATGTTCGGCGCCGAACGGCAACTGCGCTTCCGGTGCAGTCACTTCCCGTTCACCGAACCGAGCGTGGAAGTGGACATGGATTGCATCAACTGTGAGGGCGCTGGCTGCCGCATTTGCAAGTACAGCGGCTGGCTCGAAATCCTGGGCGCGGGCATGGTCCATCCGGTCGTGCTGCGCAACGGGGGTTACGACCCAGATGTCTACACCGGCTTCGCCTTCGGCATGGGGCCGGAACGAATCGCCATGCTCAAGTATCGCATTGACGACATTCGCTACTTCTGGGCCAACGACCTGCGCTTCCTCGAGCAGTTCGGTTAGCACACGAATGGAGTCGGGGGGGCAAGACACCGGAGTCGGTAAGCGCGCGACCCCCTTTCCTTCTAGCGTCCGTAGATTTGAGGGCATAGCGAGATGAAAGTCCCTATCAGTTGGTTGAAAGAATATGTAGAGATCGCTCTGCCGGTTGACGAGCTGGCCGACCGCCTGACGATGGCCGGCCTGGAGGTCAGCCGCATCGAACGGATCGGCGAGAACTGGGATCGCGACAAGGTCTTCATCGGGCAGGTGCTTGACGTGCATCCGCACCCCAATGCCGACCGCCTGACCTTGGTGACGGTCGATTTCGGCGCAGAAGCATCGCTGACCGTGGTCACGGGTGCGCCGAATCTGGCTGTGGGCTCCTCCGGGCAGAAGGTTGCCTTCGCGCTGACCGGCGCCCGTTTGATCGACGGCTACAGCGAGGAACTACGATACCGGACGCTGAAACCAACCAAGATTCGCGGTGTACGATCCGAAGGGATGGTGCTCTCCGAGAAGGAGTTGGGGCTTTCTGATGAACATACCGGCATCATCTTCCTGGACGACGATGCGCCGGTTGGCACGCCGCTCGCCGACTGGCTGGGCGACGTTGTGCTGCACCTGGACCTGACACCGAACCTCGCCCGCTGTTTCGGCATCACCGGCGTGGCCCGCGAAGTCGCCGCCCTCACAGAGCAATCGTTGCGGCTCACCGCTCCGACCATGACCGCCACGGGCCAGCCGATTGCCGGCCAGGTGGCGATTGAGATCGCCGATCCCGACCTGTGCGCCCGCTACTCGGCGACGCTGATCCGGGACGTGACCATCGGCCCCTCGCCGGCCTGGATGCAACGCCGGTTGCAGGCGTGCGGCGTGCGCGCTATAAGCAACATCGTGGATGTGACCAACTACGTGATGCTGGAATGGAACCAGCCGCTACACGCTTTTGATTATGACAAGCTCGTGGCTCGCGCCGGCGGCCAACCTCCGACGATCATCGTGCGGCGGGCCCATCCCGGCGAGTCGATCGTCACGCTGGACGGCGTGCATCGTGACCTGACCGGCGACGTGCTGCTGATCACCGACACCGCCGGCCCGATAGCCGTTGCCGGCGTGATGGGCGGCGCGGATACCGAGGTGGACAGTCGGACCCGCAACATCCTCTTGGAGGCGGCCAACTTCGACTTCATCAGCATCCGGCGCACAACAAAGGAACTCAAGCTGCCCAGCGAGGCATCCCGCCGCTTCGGCAAGGGCTTGCACCCGTCGAGCACCCTGCCGGCGGCGCGCAGGGCCACGCAGCTGATGGCCGACGTGGGCGGCGGTTCCATCGCGCAGGGCGAGGCAGACGCCTACCCGCGCCCCGCCCCCACGGTGACGATCCCGTTCACGCCCGCCGATGTGCGCCGGCTGATGGGCATGGATTTCACCGTGCAGCAGCTTCGTGAGTACCTGGAACGTTTGGAATTCGTCGTAGAGGCGAGTGACTCGCCGGATCGACTGATCGTGACCGTGCCCGACCACCGGCTGGACGTGGAGGGCCCGGCGGACCTGGTCGAAGAGGTGGCGCGCGTACACGGCTACGAGCGCATCCCCCTCACCTTGATGGCCGATTCCCTTCCGCCTCAGCGCAGCACGCGGGACCTGGTGCTGGAGGAGAAGGTACGCGATGTCCTGGTGGGCTGTGGGCTGCAAGAGACGATCTCCTACGCCTTGACGGCTCCCGAACGGGAAGCGTTGCTCGGTCTGCACGATCCGGATGACGAGGTGCCATACGTCCGTCTCGAGAACCCGATCAGTAGCGAACGGACCGTCATGCGGCGCTCGCTCATGGCCAGCGCGCTGGATGTGATGAAGCGTAACCTGCGCTTCCGGGAGTGGGTGTCGGTCTTCGAGATCGGGCGGGTCTACTTGCCTGTGCCCGGCGAACGGCTGCCGAATGAGGAACGCCGCCTGCTCATGGCCGTCACCGGCCCGCGATCGGAGAGTGGTTGGCTGGGTGCCGACCGAGAGCCGGCTGATTTCTACGACATAAAGGGCATCGTTGAGGTGCTGTTGCGTCACCTTTTGCTGGCCGATCAGGCCGCCTACCGCCTTCACCAGGCGCGCCCGTTCCATCCGGCGCGGGCCGCGCGTCTTGCTATGGCCGGCGACGACGTGGGCACGTTGGGCGAACTGCACCCCACGGTGCGCCAGGCGTTCGATCTGCCGGAACAAGCCGTCCTCATCGCGGAGTTGAATCTGGACGTCCTGCTGCGGTACGTGCCGGACAGATTCTATTTGGAGCCGGTGCCGCGCTTCCCACCGGTCCATCAGGACCTGGCCGTCGTGGTGGACGAGGCTGTGCCGGCCCGCCAGGTGGAGGATTTGATCGCGCAGGCCGGTGGTCGCTTGCTCGCCGGTGCGAACCTGTTCGACATCTATCGCGGCGAGCAGATCCCGGCCGGTAAGAAGAGCCTGGCCTTTTCGTTGACCTATCAGGCTGCGGATCGCACGCTGACGGACAAAGAGGTGGCGAAGGTCCACGCCCGCATCGTCCGCCGGTTGGAGAAAGAACTGGAGGCCGAACTCCGGGGGTAGATGGGGGTGGAGCGCGGAGGATCGGTGCGCAGCACGCAACACGTCCAACGCACAACTGACCACTGACCACTGACCACTGGCGACAGGAGTAAACAGATGGCCCACATCGAACACCAGATCGTGCTGTTCTTGCAGAATCTCTACAACGCCGTCGGGTGGCCCGGTGTGGTGATCGCGATGGCTATCGAGTCGGCCTGCATCCCGCTGCCGAGCGAGGTGGTCATGCCGTTGGCCGGCTGGATGCTGGTCGAGGCAAAGGGCCTGACCCTGGCGAGCACCTTCTGGGGAGGATTCTACGGCGGCCTGGGCTGCACCATTGGGTCGGTGATCACCTACTGGATCGGCGCGCTCGGTGGCCGACCGATCCTGGAGCGGTATGGCAAGTACGTGCTGGTCTCCCGCCGCGACATCGCCCTGGCGGACGAGTGGTTCGCGAGGTGGGGCGAGGCCACCGCCTTCTTCTCTCGCCTGCTGCCGATCGTGCGCACGTTCATCTCGCTGCCGGCCGGTGTGGCCCGCATGAACTTCACCAAATTCACGATTCTGACGTTCATCGGCTCATTCATCTGGAGCTGGGGCTTGACGGTTGGGGGCTTTCTTTGGGGCAGCCGGTGGGAAGAGTTGCGAGCCATTATGCGACCCTTCGACATTCCCATCGCCATCGTTCTGCTGATCCTCGTCGCTCTCTACATCTACCGGCATGTCAAGCACGAGCGAGATTACGAAGAGGCGGCGCTGGCCGATTGATGCTTGGGTTGGAAAAGGTTGCCAACTTTTAGAGAGTTGGCAACCTTCACCCACTTTCCGCCGAATTGTATACACTACCGATGCTTGCTTCCTGAAATGAATTGTGCTATAATATTGCCGTCCTTGGGGGATCGTCTAATGGTAGGACAGCTGACTCTGGATCAGTAAGTCGGGGTTCGAATCCCTGTCCCCCAGCTAATCACTCCCCAGCCCGGCTGACGGAACTGCATGTCTGTTGGCCGGTTTTTCGTGCGGCATGGCGCTCCGCGCTCCTGCTGCCAAGGAGCAGACGATGGTTCTTCCCCAGGCCAACCATCTGTACGAAGGCGATTGCATCGACATCATGCGGCAGTGGGATGATGATTGCATCGACCACTGCATCACCGACCCGCCGTACAACATGAGTAAGAAGGCAGGGCTTGGCTGGGCTTTTTCTTCGCACGTGACGATGAGCGAAGACTGGGACAGCTATCCCCGTGCCGAGTACCTGGATTTCTGCCGCGCCTGGCTCCGCGAGGTCTGTCGCGTGGTGCGCCCGAACGGCAACATCTTCATCTTCGGCTCGTTTCACAACATCTACGACCTGGGCTACATCGCCAACGAGCTTGACCTACGCATCGTCAACTCCATCGTCTGGTTCAAACCGAATGCCCAGCCGAACATCACCTGCCGCATGTTCACCGAAAGCACGGAACACATCATCTGGGCGTGCAACGCGCCCAAGGACAAGGCGACCGGTTGGGTGTTCAACTACGACGTGGCCAAGGCTCTGAACGGCGGCAAACAGATGCGCAACATGTGGTCGATTCCCTATCCGCCGGCCAGCGAGAGGAAGCACGGCAAACACCCCTCCCAAAAGCCAGTCCGCGTGCTCTCTACCATCGTGCTCACCGCCACGAACCCGGGCGATCTGGTGCTCGATTGTTTCGGCGGGACCGGCACGACGGCTGTCGTCGCCCAAGCGTTCGACCGCCGGTGGGTGATGATTGAAAGCAACCCTGAGTACAACGCCATCGCCCGCCGGCGGCTGGAACACGAGAAACCGCCCTGGCCCGCCGAGTTGGTGCATCCCAAGCTGCTCTGAGAATAGCGCGCCACTGCTGGGCGACCGGCCCGAATGGGCAGGCGGACTCCCGACCGAGCCCTGTGCGGTTCGAAGCGCCGGCGTCGGCAAACATAACTGAGCGAGAACGGCAATCATTGTGCGAACGATCTCCATGCGCGATGGCCTGAGTGTTGCCAAACGCGCGTCCACCGACATCGTGGCCTGGCTTCGCCAACTGGAACAGACAATCGGCGTTCGGAACGTGGAAAACGATGCGCGCTACCGGCGCGTGGACGTCGACCTGCTCTGGGCCACGGATGCGTGTACGTACAAGATCGAGATCAAGGGCGACCGCTGGCACCAAACCGGCAACTTCTTTTTCGAGACGATCAGCAACAAGGAGAAGGGAACGCCCGGTTGCTTCATGTACACGGAGGCCGATTAGTGTTCTACTACATTTGTCGTGCCGCGTGTGCTGTACATCTTTCCCATGCCGGAAACCCGCGACTGGTTCCGGGCAAACAGGCACCGCTTTCGGGAATGATCCACCACGACACCGGCCGGCAACGGTTTCTCTACACGACTGTCGGTCGGCTCGTCCCGGTTCCAGTCCTCCTACGCGAGGCGCAAGGGGCCCGGAAGGAGCAGTTGTGAGATGACGATTGGGCAGCGCAGATCTGCCCCGGCCCAATGAAGCCTGCGCAGAAGGCTTCCGCCGGAGATCGCCGGCAAACAGATCGTGCCCTGGCCGTCCTCGCCGCCTTCGTGGGCACGCTCCTGGTGATGGCGCTCCTGGCCTGGCGAGTCTCGCGCTTCGTCGCTCCTGCTCTCTCGCCTGGACAAGCCGCGCTCTACCGGGTCACCGACCAGGTGGGTCAAGCCGCACTCCATTCCGTTCACGTCGCCCCCGCCAGTTCCTTCTACCTTGACCCCACAGGGGACGACTTGGTGCGCGTGGAAGAAACGAGCGTGCAGGGGGCCACCGTCTCCCGCTGGAGTGTTTTCTACCGACAAGAACCGGACGGCTTGTACCTGGCTGGAACCGCTAGTGACGTCGGGGGGAATGTCTACAGCCCGGCCATTCCGGTCTCGATGCCGGGGCTCGCTCCCGGGGGAGAGGGTCGCGCCGGCCGCGTGGCCTGGCGATTGTCCTACGGGCCGTGGTCCTTTCCGCGTGACGTTGATTTCACGCTGCTCCGCATGCCTGACGAAGCGATCACCGTGCCGGCCGGCACGTTTGCCGGAGTGCAACGCTATGAATTGACGGGTGAAAGCGCGGTCGGAAAGGCAACCCAGCGATATTGGTACACGGCCCAAGGTGCGCCAATGCCGGCCGTCTATGAATACCAGGATGATCAGAGAGGGAGTTCCCTGCGCTACGAGCTCCTGTCCGCTACCTGGCTTCCTCCTTCCACCGGTCTCGAGCTTCTGGCGGGGCAAGGCCGGCTGTCCGGCTCGGCGTTTCTCGACCGGGGCGGACCGGAGCGGGCAGGCTCGGCCGCAGGCGGCTCGGCCGATCTGCCAGCATCGCCGGCCCTGCACCAGGTCTGGCAGTTCACCAACCCGAACGATTTGACGGCCCCGCCGCTCCTTGCCGGCGATCTGCTCCTTCTTGGCGATGTGGAAGGCACCCTGTGGGCGTTGGATCCGGACGGCGGGGGGGTGCGCTGGACGTTCACCACCGGCCAGCCGATCGTGGCGACGCCGGCCGTGGCCGGCGGCATCGCCTACGTTGCTTCCGGGCCCAGGCTTTTTGCCCTGGATGCGGAGGAGGGCCTCTTCTTGTGGAGCGTGCTGGCCGAAGATGTGATCGGCACGTCGCCGCTGGCGCTCGACAGTGACCTCTTCTTCGGAGCCGAAGACGGCTTCTTGTATGCCGTGGACGCCCGTAAGGGAACGTTGCGCTGGCGGTTCCAGGCCGGTTCGCCGGTCAACGGCATCTCGGCAACCGTACAGAAAGACCACCGCGTCCTCTGCCTGGGAACGTCGGAGGGAGCCTTCCTGGCACTTTCCGCGTCGACCGGCGATCTCTTGTGGCAGGCCGATCTGGACGGCGCGATCTTGGCCGCCCCGGCCCTGTTCGGTGGCGCCGCCTACGCCGGCCTGAGCGGGGGCATGGTGCCGGGACAGGTGACCGCACTCGACCTGGACGACGGGACGGTGCAGTGGACAACCCCGCTGCCGGGAGCGGTGGCTGGTGGCCTGGCGGTGGATCGCGACTCGGTCTACGTTGGCACTTCGCTTGGTGCGGTGCTCGCCCTGGACCGGGCGACCGGCTCCGAACGCTGGCGTCTTCGCCTGGGCAGTGGCGTAGCCAACCCGCCCCTTCTCGTCGGAAACGCTCTCGTCGTAGCAGACACGTTGGGTTCCGTGCACCTCGTGAATGCAGCGACCGGGGCCGTGGTGACGGCCCGTAGCGGTCTAGCTCCGTTTGGCGCACCGCCGGCCTACGGTCGGGGCCGGCTTTTCCTCGCCGACCGGTACCGGAATGCGTACGCGTTCTCCCTGGGCGCCCCGTCGCCCGCGCCAACGCTCCGTGTTTCTCTGGAATGGGATCAATTGGCCGCGGACGTCAATCGGGGGGCGCGTCCCGCCGCAGGGCCAACGTCGTGGCAAGACCGGCCGTTGGTCCTCCTCGAAAACGGTGATCTATGGCAGTTCGATCCGCGCTCCGGGGATTCTGCACCGGTATTTGAATTCGGTGGGTACGTCGGTCACGCACCGTTGGTTGATGGTGACACAGCCTACATCGGTCTCATACAGCGCCTGGACGGGTCGGGAGCCGTCATCGCCTTCGACCTGGCCCGTCAAGAAATCCGCTGGCACTCCGACCAAGAGGGCTCCATTGCGACACCGCTGTCCCTCGATGGCGGACGGGTGTTCGCCAGTGTGACAACGGCGCAGGGCAGTGTGCTGCGGGCGCTGGACGCTGAACGTGGCGACCTGCTATGGGAGGAGGCCATACCGGCCGCTGCCGCTCCGCCGCTGGCCAGCGACGGGAACGTCTACCTGGCTTTGGGAAGCGTGCGCGCCTGGGCCGGTGCGACCGGGGCGACGTTGTGGCAGTCTCCCGATCTCAACTCTGGAGGCGCTATGGCCGTGTGTCGGGGAAACCTGATCGCGGAGGCGGTCGGCGAAGCTGGCCCCGCCGTGGTCGCCCTGGACGTGGTTTCTGGCACCTTGCGCTGGTGGAGCCAGAAACCGATCGCCTTTCCCTACGGCCGGCCGGCATGTGATGTGGAAAACGGGCAGGTCATCGTCGGGGGGCTCGATGGCCAGATTCGGGCGTTTGATCTGGTGACCGGAGCGCAGAACTGGACGTTTCGAGCGGGTGAACCGTTCTTGGCCGGCGTGCTTGTTGTCGACGGCGTAGTCTATGGCGCGACCGAGCAGACCACGCTGGTGGTCCTGGATGCGGGCAACGGCCGGCTGCTGGCGTGGTACACGCCTCCACACGCCGGCTCGAGCCAGACAGGCCCGCACGTCGTGGGTGACCGCGTCTACCTGAACGACGGCCTGTTCTTGTATGCCCTGCAGGTGAGCCGTGAGTGAGCAGCAACCCCGGCGGACCATCCTGCCCGCTGCCCACCTGCTGCGCGATCTGCGAGATCTGCTCCTGGAAATCTGGGAGATAGCGGTCTGGGGCGATGTGAAGGCCGGCGGCATTGACCTGCGCGACGCGACTCCATCGTTCCAGGCGGCCGTCCGGCTGGCGCGCGGAGTGGTCATCATCCTGGCCTTTCTCCTGCCCTTCGCCGGGCGGATGCGATCGTGGGGGCTGCTTTTTCCGCTCCCGCTGGTTGAAGGGGAGCGGATCATGCCGTTCGTCCCCCTGATCTCCGTGCCGCTGTTCTATGGGTTGCTGGCGGTGGCCTGGGCCTATCTTCTGGCCGGGGCGTTTGGGGCGGCTGCGCCGGTTCGTGGGCTGGTGCTGGCCTTCTTCGGCATCTTCGTCCTGGGGCTGCTTTCTCCGCGCGAGCTGTTCTTTCCCCAGTCGCGCCTGCCGGCATTGGTGACGTGGGCCACCGTGGCCCTGATCAGTGTGCTCGTTAGCGTTGGCCCTCCGTTGCTGCGCCGGCAAAAGAGAGCGGTCGCTCCGGCAACCCGCCTGGCGGCCATGTTGGTCCTCTGTGCCCTGCTCTTCTTCGGCAGCTACCTGGCGGTGGAACAAGCCGGTGGTGGGTCCCTGGCGGGGGTCGGCGGGGCGGCCGTGCGGCTGGAAGGGAATTTGAGCGTGCTGGTGGCGTTGCTGGCTCCCTTCTTCCTGGTGGCCGGCGGTGAGGTCGCGGGTGTGGCGGTGGACCTGGGCCACGCCGGCGCCCACTGGATCCGGGGCCACTTGGGGAGGCGCGTGTGGGCGTTCGGGCTGGGCCTCTTTCTCCTGTTTCGCCTGAGCCGGACGTGGTTGTCCCCGTACCTGGCCGGTGAGCCGCTGCGGGTGAGCGCCGGAGCGGTGGGCGTCGTCCTACTGGGGCTGGCAGCCTACATCGCTTTGCACCAGTGGGTGTCCCTGGACAGCGCGGATGAGCCGGCCTGGACCTATTTTGTTCCGGCGCTCCTGTTGATCGGGCCGCTCCCTATGTTCCAGAGTTTCGTGGCGTTGGCCGGTCTGGCGACCAACTTATTACCGGCTTCGACCGGTCTGGCGGAACGATTCGGCTACTTTCTCGCGGCGGCCGGTGCGCTCTTCCTCGCCGTCTTGCAACCTTACCTGCTGGTTGTGGGTGGCGTGCTGATTGTCCTTGGGGTTGCGGCGTCGGTGCGCGCCGCCTGGCGGATGCCGCGCTGGGCGCTCTTGTTCATCTGCCTGGGGAGCTGGCTGCTCCTCTGGCGCGTGACCCGCCCGTTGGGCCGCCTGGGCCGCTGGACGTTCGAGAGCACGGACGTCACGGCGGTGGCGACAACGGCGGTGGCAGTTGTCTTCATGCTGCTCGTCAGCCGTCGCCGGCTGACGCCTGACGGACTGACCAGCCTCACGGTGGCCGCCGTCATGCTGTGGCTGCTGGGGACCTACGACCTCCTTTCCGACCCGCTTTCGCCGCTGGCCTTCCTGCCGAGAACGGGCCCGCTGTTCCTGGCTTTGAGTTTGCTGTTTGGCGTGCTGGAGGCCGGCGAGTACTTCGCCCTGGACGAGGGGAGTCCGGCGCTGCCGCGTAGCAGTCGCGTCTTCCTTTTCCTCGGCTACGCCATCATGGCGTCACTCTTCGCGCACTGGGGCGTGCTCACCAACCAGTCGGGCTTCGGGGAAGGCTACGCCAGCAGCGGCTTCCTACTCATCGGGATACCGTTGGCCCTGGCCGCGCTCTTCAGGTTGCCGGCCGAGTGAGCGGCGGCGGCCCCAGAGGAGGTTGTCTTTTACATTGAAAAAGGCCAACTGCTGGATGTTGTTGAGCATCCAAACCCTGGGAAGTACAAAGGACAAAGCATCTTTATCGTCAACATCGATGATTACGCCTATCTCGTTCCGTTTGTGGAAACAGTACATGAGCTTTTCTTGAAAACCATCATTCCTAGTCGCAAAGCAACCAAGAAGTATTTGAGAGGTGATAGATAATGGAGCAGGTGAAACTGGATAGAGAAGAGAGGGACTTGCTGACCTCGTATGAAAAGGGGGAGTGGAGACCGGTAGAAGGGTTTGAAACGGAAGTCGAGAAATACCGGGAGTATGCCCGCGCAACATTTAAGAAAGATAGGCGAGTCAACATCAGGGTTTCCTCCAAAGATTTGGTGGGGATTCAAAAGAGAGCACTGGAAGAGGGTATACCTTACCAAACCCTGATAGCCAGTATTCTTCACAAATACGTTTCTGGTCGTTTAGTTGAGCGACTTTAGGGTCTACGGTGCCGGGCGGGTGGATTTCCTGCCAGGCGTGCGGGATAATATAGACTGTGTAGCTGTTCACCCTACTTCCTCTTTGACTTGATCCCACCGTAGCCAACCAGCCCGGTTTCGATCCCCGCCAAAGGCTTTCAGCCCAGCAAACGCTTGCCTGTCTACCTGGACATTGCCCGGCCACATGCGGCAACGAGTCAAGCGCGCTATAGCAGCGTTGGCGGACAATCCGCATCCTCCGAGAAGCTGCTAGAATGGGAGTTGCATCGTCGGTGATTGGACAGATGGCGTATCGTCTATGCGATTACCGGGGATGGCAAGATCGTGGATGTGCTGACGGTACGCAAGCGTCCGCCTCATGACTACGGGGATTTGGGGCAGTTGCTTGAGAAAGGGGCGCTTCGCGAAGCGCCCGCAACCGGCGGGCCGTTCACGAACGGCCCCTACAATTTCCCATCATTTGACCCTTGGCGCGGCACTAGTCTTCCGGGCTGAGATAGTCCAGCGGAAAGGTTCGCCTGGGGGAAACAAACTCCACTGGATCGCCCATCTCCACCAGCACCCCGCAATTCCCCCAACGCAAAGCAGTGGCGTACCCCCGGAAATGCGTGATTGCTTGTCCTTGTCGACCGGATGTGGTATACTTCCGCCCAACGATGAACTGCGCCGCTTGCCCGTCTTGCACCACCTGGCCGGCGTGGGGCGCCATGAGGCCTAGGAGTAAGGAGTTTCCAGCATGAGCGCGAACCAATCTGCTTTGCCGACCGACTTCATCCGCGAGATCGTCGCGGAGGATCTGAAGGCCGGCACGTACGGCGGTCGTGTCCACACCCGCTTCCCGCCGGAGCCGAACGGGTATCTGCACATCGGGCACGCCAAATCGATCTGCCTGAACTTTGGAGTAGCCAACGAGTTTGGTGGGCTGTGCAATCTGCGATTCGATGACACCAACCCGACCAAAGAGGAAGTCGAGTACGTGGAATCGATTCAGGAGGATGTCCGCTGGCTCGGCTTTGATTGGGAAGATCGGTTGTACTACGCTTCCGACTATTTCGGGCAGCTCCACGCGTTTGCCGTGCAGTTGATCAAGGCCGGCAAGGCCTACGTCTGTGACCTCAGCGCCGACGAGATTCGCGAAACGCGGGGCACGTTGACGGAGCCCGGACAGGAGAGCCCCTATCGCCAGCGCTCGGTCGACGAGAACCTGGACCTATTCGAGCGGATGCGGGCCGGCGAGTTCCCGGTCGGCTCTCGCGTGCTGCGAGCCAAGATCGACATGGCCTCGCCCAACCTCGTCATGCGCGACCCGGTGATGTACCGTATCCTACACGCAGCGCATCACCGCACCGGCGACGCCTGGTGCATCTACCCGCTGTACGACTTTGCCCATTGCCTCTCCGACTCCATCGAGGGCATCACCCACTCGCTCTGCACGCTGGAGTTCGAAAACAATCGCGCGTTGTACGACTGGTTTCTCGATCAGTTGGCCGTGTACCATCCCCGACAGATCGAATTCGCGCGACTGAATGTCAGCTACACGATTCTGAGCAAGCGGAAGCTCATCCGGTTGGTGAATGAGGGACATGTGGACGGCTGGGACGACCCGCGTATGCCGACGCTGTCGGGCCTGCGGCGACGCGGCTACCCGCCGGAGGCGGTCCGCGCGTTCTGTGACGACATCGGCGTGGCCAAGGCGAACAGCGTCATCGAGGTGGCCCGGCTCGAACATCACGTCCGCAAATACCTGAACCGCCACGCACCGCGCGTGATGGCTGTCCTGCGACCGTTGCGGGTGGTCATCGAGAACTATCCGGAGGGCCAGGTCGAGATGTTGGATGCCGAAAACAATCCCGAAGACCCCAGCGCCGGGTGGCGAAAAATCCCCTTCTCGCGCGAACTGTACGTCGAGCGAACCGATTTCCGCGAGGATGCGCCGAGGAAGTGGTTCCGTTTGGCACCCGGGCGCGAGGTACGTCTGAAGCACGCCTACCTGGTCACGTGCCGCGACGTGATCAAAGACGAGCACACCGGCGAAGTAGTGGAGCTACGCTGCACGTACGATCCGGAAACACGGGGCGGGGCCGCGCCGGATGGGCGCAAAGTGCGGGGCACGCTGCACTGGGTTTCGGCGTCTCACGCGCTGCCTGCCGAGGTGCGCTTGTACGATCACCTGTTCACCAACCCAAATCCGGACGATGTGCCCGAGGGCCTCGATCTCACGGCAAACCTGAATCCGAACTCGCTGGAGACGTTGACCTCTTGTTGCGTAGAACCCAGCCTGGCCGGTGCCGCGCCCGGCAGCCGGCACCAGTTCCTGCGACAAGGGTACTTTTCCGTCGATTCAAAGCATTCCGCTGACAGGGCGCTCGTGTTTAACCGGACGGCGACCCTGCGTGACACGTGGGCCAGAATCGAGAAAGCCCAGGCCGGACGCAAAGGCCGGTAGTGTATGCAATTCGGTGGAAAGTGGGTGAAGGCTTTTGCCTCCGAAAGGGATACACAACCCAAAGGTTAGGAGATTTGCTTGTCGGTCACAATTGTGATATAATAGTCACACGTCACTGGCCGATTGGCTATTTGACGATAGCCGAGTAGGTGCGACCAGGCTGTGAGAGAAAACAGACTGCCACAAGGTAGCGGCAAGGCACAAGAGCAGGAGTTCAGATTGGACAAAGAAGCAAAACAGCGGATCATCGAGGAATTCCACACCCATCCCCAGGACACGGGATCTCCAGAGGTGCAGGTTGCGCTGCTGACCAAGCGCATTAATCACCTGATCGAGCATCTTGGTGAGCACAAGCACGATCAGCACTCCAGGCGCGGCCTACTAAAACTGGTTGGGAAGCGGCGTAGGCACCTGGCCTACCTGAGTCGAACCGATCACGCCCGGTACAAGGACCTTATCGGCCGCCTGGGGCTGCGAAAATAGCGACGGGGTCGTATTGGACAACAAGGGAGTAGATGGGAAAGGTGACCATCTACTCGTTTTGTTTTCAGGACATCCTGTCAGAAGAAGGCTGCCATCTTGGAGACTAGGAATTGGGGAGTGCACCCTGGCGCGAGCTTGGGTCAGGGTGTACTCCCCAGTCCCTACCTCCAAGATCAGGCCCATTGGCGCGTTGGGCATGAGTCATAGCGCGCGTCGGAACGTTTCCTGTTGACGTGAATCGAAGCGTTCAACGCGCGGTGTGCATTCGTGCAACAAACGCACTGCCTGTATTTGGAGGAAATGAATACCATGTTACACCATCAAGTCAAGACGTATCGTACAACGATTGGCGATCACGAGATCGTCATCGAGACCGGAAAGTTGGCCTGGCAGGCCGGCGGTGCGGTGACCGTCCGGTCGGGCGACACCATCATCTTGGTTACCGCCACCATGTCGCGGGACGCTCGTGAGGGCGTTTCGTTCCTACCCCTATCTGTCGATTTCGAGGAACGGCTGTACGCCGCCGGGAAGATTCCCGGCAGCTACTTCCGCCGTGAGGGTCGCCCCACCGAGGCGGCCATCCTCGTGGACCGCATGTTGGATCGTCCCCTGCGCCCTCTGTTTCCCAAGGACTTCCGCAACAGTATCCAGGTCATCGCCACCCCGCTGTCTGCCGATCGGCGGAACGCTCCCGACATCCTGGCCTTGATCGGCGCCTCGGCGGCGTTGACCATTTCGGATGTCCCCTTCGGCGGACCCGTCGGCGCCGTTCGCGTCTCCCTCGATGAAGACGGTGGCTTCCTCTTCAACCCGACGATCCAGGAAGCCGAAGCCAGCCGCCTTGACCTGCGGCTCGCGGGTACCGCCCAATCGATCACCATGGTCGAGTGTGCGGCTCGTGAGGTGGACGAGGAAACGATGCTTCGCGCTTTTGAGGCCGGGCATGAGGCGATGCAAGGCGTGATTGCTTTGCAGGAAACCATGCGCGCGGAGATCGGCAAGCCGAAACGCGAATACACGCCGTTCGCGCCCCACGAGGGAGTTGTGGATGTTGTCCGTGACTGGGTTGGTGACCGGCTGGAGCGTCTGCTGGCCGAGCACACCGACCGCAAGGAACAAGGGGATGCGCTGCGGACGATTCGCGAAGAACTCCAGGCCAGATTTGAGGGGGAATACGATCCTTCCGACCTGGCCGGTGCGTTGCAAACGGTCTTCAAGGAGACCGTGCGCGCACAAATTCTGGAGTCCGGCCGCCGCCCAGACGGTCGGGACACGCGCACCATTCGCCCGCTCTCGGCTGAGGTGGGTCTGTCCCCACGGGGGCATGGCTCCGGCCTCTTCTCGCGAGGCGAAACGCAGGTGCTGACGATCGCCACGCTGGGAACCCCGCGCGAGGAGCAGAGCCTGGATGGCCTGAGCCCGCAGGAAACGAAGCGATACTTGCACCATTATAACTTCCCACCCTTCAGCACCGGGGAAGTGTGGTTCCTCCGCGGGCCGAAGCGGCGCGAAGTCGGGCATGGAGCGCTGGCTGAAGCGGCTCTGCGTCCCATGATCCCACTCGAAGAAAACTTCCCCTACACGCTGCGATTGGTCTCGGAGGCGCTCAGCTCCAACGGTTCGACCTCCATGGCCAGCGTTTGCGCCAGCACGCTGGCGCTGATGGACGGTGGGGTTCCGATCTTGTCGCCTGTGGCCGGTATCGCTATGGGCCTGGTGACGGACGATGACGGCCACTACCGCGTCCTCACCGATATTCAGGGTGTTGAGGATGCTCTGGGTGACATGGATTTCAAGGTGGCTGGCACCCGTGAGGGTATCAACGCTCTGCAGATGGATATCAAAGTGCAGGGTATCTCCCAAGACATCATGCGAGAAGCGTTGTCCCAGGCGCGGGAGGCACGGCTGGCCATTTTGGATGTTATGCAAGAGACCATTCCGGCTCCTCGTGCCGAAATGTCTGACTACGCCCCGCGCATCACCACCATCAGGGTGGCTCCGGAGAAGATCGGCAAGATCATCGGCCCCGGCGGCAAGACGATCCGGGGAATCCAGGATGAGACCGGGGTCAAGATTGACATTGAGGACGAAGGGCTTGTCTACATTGCCTCTGTCGATGGCCCCAGCGCTAAGAAAGCCCGGGAAATGGTCGAGGCTCTGGTGGAGGAAGCGGTCGTAGGCAAGATTTACACGGGCAAGGTTGTGCGGGTCACCGACTTCGGTGCCTTTGTCGAAATCTTGCCGGGGGCTGATGGCCTCGTGCATATCTCCCAGATCGCGGATTACCGAGTTCGCAAGGTTGAAGATGTCGCCCGGATGGGGGATGAGCTTACCGTGATGGTCATTGACATCAGCCCAGATGGCAAGATCAAGCTGTCTCGCCAAGCCGTGCTGGAAGGCTGGACTGCGGAAAAAGCGCGTCAGATGGACCGGCCGCCCTCGCGCCGGTCTGGCGGTCAGTCTCGTGGCGGGCGGCCTCCGCGGCGGGGCGGACAATCTGGCCAGGGCGGACGGCCTCCGCGCCGGAGTGGTCCACCGCGAAAGTAAGCAACGTGTAGGGTGACCAAACAGTCTCCCTCTGCCGTGGCGAGGAACGGAGCGTAGCGTAGTGACGAAACCACCTCCTTAAGACGTACGATCGGCTTCGTCGCCAGAGAACGCCCCTCGCCATGGCAGGCTGTGGTTACCGCTTGACAAGCAACCAGCAATCGTCGTTTCTTGTGAGGAGACACCATGAATCTACGAATTCCCGGACCAACCCCCCTGCCACCGGAAGTGCAACAGGCTTTGAGCCAGCAGATGATCGGCCACCGCAGCCAGGCCTGCTGCGACATCGTTGCCGAGGTCACCGCCGACCTCCAGGAGATGTTCGGAACCGGTGAGGACCTGTTCATTCTCACGTCGTCGGGCACCGGCGCGATGGAAGCCGCTGTGGTCAATTTCCTTTCGCCGGGAGACGAGGCGCTGGTCGTGGCGGCCGGCAAGTTTGGCGAGCGGTTTGGGCACATCGCCCGCGCTTACGGGGCGCGAGTCACCCAGATTGACATCCCCTACGGCCGGCCTATCCCACCAGAGATCGTGGCCAGCGCGCTGGCCGACAACGCAAACTTCAAGGCCGTCTTCGTGACGCACAACGAGACCTCGACCGGCATCACCAACGACATGCGGGCGATTGGTGAGGTCGTGCGCGATCACCCCGCGTTGCTCGTCGTCGATTCGATCAGCGGGGTGAGTGCGCTGCCCATGAGGATGGACGACTGGGGCCTGGACGTGGTGGCCAGTGGCTCACAGAAAGGGTGGATGATTCCGCCGGGCCTGGCCTTCATCGCCGTCAACGAACGCGGCTGGGCCGCCCACGCCGAGGCCACGATGCCCCGATTCTACTTCGATCTGTCGGCGGCCAGGAAATCGGCGGCCAAAAACACGACGCCGTTCACGCCGGCCGTGGGGTTGCTCTTCGCCTTGCAGGCGGGTCTCAAGCTCATGCGTGAAGAAGGGTTCGACCGGGTCAGCGAGCGCCACCGGCGCATTGGCCAGTACACCCGTGAGGGCGTCAAGAAGCTCGGCTTGCGGCTCTTTGCCGACGAGGCCCACGCCTCCAATTCGGTCACGGCTGTGCGTGCGCCGGACGGCCAGGACGCGGAAGCGATTCGCGCTCGCTTGCTGAACGAATACGACATTCTCCTGGCCGGTGGCCAGGGGGAACTCAAGGGGCAAATCTTCCGCATCGGCCATCTGGGCTGGGTGTACGAGAAGGATATAGACGAGGTGCTGCGGGCCTTGGGAGAGGTGGTGGGCCCGTAATCTGTGGACGCTGTACGCATGGAGAGACACGCATGAAGATAATTGTCACGGATCCTCTGGCCCCGGAGGGGGTCGAAGATCTGGAGAAACAAGCGGCGGAAGAGGGTCTGGACCTCGTGGTGGACCTGGCCTACGGCCTAGAACCGGTCGACCTGTTGGAACGTATCGGCGAATACGATGGCCTGATCGTACGCAGCGGAACTAAAGTGACGGCTGACGTGATCGAAGCCGGCCGGAACCTGAGGGTGATCGGTCGGGCCGGCACGGGCGTGGACAACATTGATCTGCGCGCCGCAACTCAGGCCGGTGTCCTGGTTGTGAACGCGCCGACAGCGAACTGTCGTGCCGCAGCCGAGCACGCGGTCGCCCTGATGTTTGCGCTGGCGCGCCGGATTGCCCGCGCCGATGCTTCCGTGCGTCACGGCGAGTGGAAACGCCGCCAGTTCATGGGCGTACAGATCTCTGGCAAAGTGCTGGGCCTGGTGGGCCTCGGCCGTGTGGGTAGCGAAGTGGTCCGGCGGGTCAAAGGCCTGGGCATGACGGTTCTGGCCTACGATCCCTATCTCTCGACGGAGCGGGCGCGGGGTCTGGGCGTTGAGCTTGCGAACCTGGACGATCTGTTGGCCCAGGCCGATTTTGTTTCCATGCACACGCCGCTGACCGAAGAAACCCGCGGCCTGATCGGCGCGCGCGAAATCGCGCTGATGAAGCCGACGGCCTACTTGATCAACTGCGCTCGCGGTCCGGTCATTGAGGAGAGCGCCCTGCTGGAAGCCCTGGGGCAAGGGCAGATCGCCGGTGCGGGGCTGGACGTGTTCGCCCAGGAACCGCCCAGCAACAGCCCCTTACTGGCTAATCCCAACGTCGTGCTTACGCCTCATCTGGGTGCCTCCACCGAGGAAGCGCAAGTGGAGGTGGCGCGGGAAGTGACCCGTGACGTGCTGGACGGCTTGCTCGGCCGGCCGGTGCGCAACGCGGTGAACGCCCCGATTTTCTCTCCGGAAATGCTGGAGGCGCTGGTTCCCTACATAGACCTGGCCGAACGACTCGGTCGCCTGGCTGTGCAGATCGCTGGCCGAAACATCGGTCGCATCCACATCACCTACGGCGGGCGACTAACAGACCACGACGTGACTCCCATCAAGGCCGCCGTCATCAAAGGACTCCTGGAGCCGATCTCCGAGGAACGGATTAACCAGGTCAACGCCAACCTGGTGGCGCAGCGGCGCGGCCTGATCATCGTGGAGGAAAAACGCCCGCACCTGGACGTGGAGCAGTTCCGCAATCTGATCACCCTGCGTGTGGGGGAAGAGGATGCGGCGCGTGAAGTGTCTGGCACGCTGCGCTGGGGCGAACCGCTGCTCGTGCGCATTGACGAGTACTGGATCAATCTGGTGCTGCGGGGCTACATGCTGATCTGCACGAATCTGGACCGTCCGGGTATGATCGGTCAGGTCGGGACGATGCTGGGGCACGAGGATGTGAACATTTCGTTCATGCAGGTGGGCCGCGACCGGCCACTCGGTTACGCGGTCATGGCCATTGGCCTGGATGACGCGCCACCAGAGGGCCTGCTGAACGAAATCCAAAACGTAGAAGACATCTACTCCGCGCAGCTTGTGAAGGTCTAGCCCGGTGATGTGGGGTATGCGCCGTGGGATGTGAGAGGAGAGGGATCGCGCGTCCCACATCCCAGATTCCACCTCGCACGTCTCCTCACTTTGACATCTCCGCTCAATCCCTCTATAATGATGCCACGGTATTTCCCCACAGGACTTGCGCTATGCGTGTGAATGTTGGCAATGAAACCAAAGCTGAGATCGAAACACCGCAAGACTTTGCGGGCCCTTTTCGCGGTGCCAGTGCGCTCCAATACCCTCTGGTCGGATTATGAAAAGCGGTTTCACTGCGGGAAACTGATTTGAATGCCTGACCCGCCCAAGCCCGACCTGACCAACGGCCTCTCGCCCGACGAAGCGCAGCGACGACTGCGCCGGTACGGGCCAAATGTGTTGCAAGAAGTGCGTGGTCGTCCGGCCTGGCGGCAGTTCCTGGATCAGTTCACCGACTTCATCGTCCTGGTGCTGATCGGCGCGGCCCTCGTGTCGGGTCTGCTCGGTGAACAGATTGACGCCGTCGCCATCCTCGTCATCGTGGTCGTGAACGCGCTCCTCGGCTTCATCCAGGAGTACCGCGCAGAGCGAGCGATCAACGCCTTGCGCCGCATGTCTGCCCCTGCGGCCCGCGTCCTTCGTGACGGGGTCCGGCAAACCATCCCGGCCCGCGAAGTGGTTCCCGGTGATCTGCTGCTCCTACAGGCTGGCGACCTCGTGGCTGCCGACGCCCAGATTGTCGAATCCCATTCGTTGCAGACCGATGAGACCGCCTTCACCGGCGAGTCGGTGCCGGTCAAGAAAGATGCCCACGCGCTTGTCGTGGAGGGAGCGCTCCTGGCCGATCGGCGCGACGTGGTCTTTGCCAGCACGCTGATCACGTACGGCAAGGGCCAGGCGGTCGTCACTGCGACCGGCATGGATACCGAGCTGGGCCGCATCGCCGGCCTGGTGCAATCGATTGAGCGGGAAACCACGCCACTGCAGCACCGGCTCGAGCAGGTTGGGCGCTGGCTGGTTTATGCCACACTGCTCATCGTGTTCGTCGTTTTCGGAATAGGTTGGCTGCGCGGCACCCCGGCACTGGAAATGTTCCTCGTGGCCGTTAGCTTGGCGGTCGCCGCCGTCCCAGAAGGGTTGGCCGCGGTCGTCACCATCGCGCTTGCGCTGGGCGTGCGTCGCATGGTTCGCCAGAATGCGCTGATTCGCAAGCTCCCGTCGGTGGAAACGCTGGGCTCCGCCACAGTGATCTGCACGGACAAAACCGGAACTCTCACCCAGAACGCCATGACGGTCCGCGGGCTCGTGGTAGGAGATACCCATTTCCGGGTCACCGGCAACGGCTACCAACCACGCGGACAGTTCTACCGGCACGACACGGTTGTCAACCCTCTCCCTCCCGGAGCCACAGGCGCGCTGACCGCGGCGACGCTCTGCAACAGCGCGGTCTTGCAGGAAAACGCCACGGAGAACAACTCGCCGTCACCTTCGGAGCGGGAATCTGCCTGGTCCATCATCGGGAACCCGACAGAGGCGGCCCTTTTGGTGGCGGCGGGAAAAGCCGGCCTCTGGCGCGACGATCTGGAAGAGACGCACCAGTTCGTAATGGAACTGCCGTTCGATTCGGAGCGCAAGCGGATG
Source organism: uncultured Ardenticatenales bacterium (assembly GCA_964508275.1). Taxonomy (GTDB): domain Bacteria; phylum Chloroflexota; class Anaerolineae; order Ardenticatenales; family JAADHH01; genus CAZDTE01. The sequence continues at coordinate 6,437 of CAZDTE010000016.1, read as the reverse complement.
AGCACGATCTGGAAAACGCCGGACGGGAACCTGCATGCCTATGTCAAAGGGGCCCCCGACGTCGTGCTGGACTTGTGCTCCGCCGAGGCCGGCACGGAAGGAACTGTGCAGGCGCTGCTACCTGATCGCCGGCAAGCCATCCGGGAGACAAACGACCAATTGTCGAAGCAAGCGATGCGCGTCTTGGCTGTGGCCTATCGCGAAATCCCGGCTGACTGGCACGACGACCTGCTCCGGTCGAATGGGGATGGCTTTGTGGGCCGGGTGGAGAACGACTTGACGTTTGCCGGCCTGTTTGCGATGAGCGACCCGCCCCGGCCCGAAGCCCGTGAGTCGGTGCTGGCCTGCAAGCAGGCGGGCATCAAGGTGGTCATGATCACCGGTGACCACAAGGAGACGGCCGTGGCCATCGCCAAGGAGTTGGGCATCCTGGGGTCTGGGCAGCGGGCCATCACCGGGCGGGAACTGGAGGCGTTGTCTGACGAGGATCTGCGCTCCAACGTGGAAGACATCCGCGTGTACGCTCGCGTTTCGCCCACCCACAAGCTACGCATCGTCCAGGCATGGAAGGCGAACGGGCAAATTGTCGCCATGACCGGCGACGGGGTCAACGATGCTCCGGCCTTGAAGGAAGCTCAGATCGGCGTGGCCATGGGCGTCACCGGGACGGATGTAGCCAAGGAAGCCGCGGACATGGTGCTTACCGACGACAATTTCGCCTCCATTGTGGCGGCAGTGGCAGAGGGCCGGGCGATCTTCGATAACATTCGCCGCTTCATTCACTACCTCCTGTCCTGCAACATCGGCGAGGTGTTGACCATGTTCATCGCCGCGTTGGCGGGCATGCCGTTGCCGCTGGTGCCGATCCAAATCCTGTGGATCAATTTGGCGACGGACAGCTTGCCGGCACTGGCCTTGGGGGTGGAGTCGCCCGAACCGGACATCATGGCCCGTCCCCCTCGCCTGGCCCGCGAGGAGGTGATCACGCGAAGCATGGCCGCGCTCATGGGCTTGCAAGGCCTGGTCATCGGTGCGGTCACGTTGGGCGCGTTTATCATTTCCTTCTATTTGTGGGGTGAGTCGGCACAGGAAGCTCGCGTGATGGCGTTCTCCACCTCGGTGGTGGCCCAGAACGTACACGCCTTCAACCTGCGCAGCAACCGGCTCTCAGTGTTTCGGATGGGCCTGTTCACCAATCCGTACCTCGTGGTGGCGTTTGGCCTCATGGTGGTGAGTGAACTGGTCATCATTTACGTGCCCTTCTTTCAACCTTTCTTTCAGACGATGCCGCTGACCCTCGCGGACTGGATGCTAGTGGCTGGCCTGGGCCTGATGCCGCTCATCATCATGGAGGCGGCGAAGTTCTTGCGGGGCGTGAGGGGATCGTGAACAGACCGTGGGGTCAAGTGGCCAGGCAGTGGGTGACCGCCATTCTGATTGGCCTATGCCTCATCGCCTTCTTCTTGCTGCGTCCTCTGATTCTTCCCCTGTCCCTGGCCCTGCTGCTCGCCTACATCTTGAACCCGGTGATAGATGCCATGGACAGAGCCACACGGCTGCCGCGCATCCTTTCCGCCGCGTTGGTCTATATCGTGCTGATCGTGCTACTTAGCCTGGCGCCCATCATCTTCGTTCCGGAAGGCTTCTTTAACCAGATCAGCCGGGCGCAGATTGACCTGAATCGGACATTGGAATCGATGCGCCAGGTGATTGCTGGCTACGGATCGTTCCAGGTGGCCGGCTTTGTGGTGGACCCCGCCCAAATCTATGAGTTGGCGCTCGAAAACCTGGCCCAATCCCTTTCCAAGATCGCCCCTCGCTCGGTGGACATCTTTTTCGGTGTGGCCACCGGTTTCGCGACCACCGTGCTCTGGATCGTCTTCATTCTGGTCGTCTCCTTCTACATTGTCAAAGATTCACCCGCCATCCTCCGGTACATTGATCGGCAACTGCCTCCCGGCTATCGAGAGGAGGTCTGGTCCCTGATCCACCGGATCGGAGACACTTGGGATGCGTTCCTGCGCGGGCAGTTGGTGCTAGGAATTGTGGTGGGAATCACTGTCGGGCTGTGCATGGCACTGCTGGGTGTACAAAACGCCATCGTTTTGGGGATCCTGGCCGGCGTGATGGAGATCGTCCCCAACCTGGGGCCGATCCTGGCCTCGATCCCGGCTATTCTGAGCGCCTTCTTCCAGGGCTCGAGCCACCTGGCGATTTCTAACAGCTGGTTCGCTCTGGTCGTGATCATCGCCTACGTGCTGATCCAACAGGTCGAAAACAACGTTCTCGTGCCTCGCATCATCGGACGGAGCGTAGACCTGCACCCCGCAGTAGTGCTGGTCGGCGCCATCGTCGGTGCCGGTGTGGCCGGCATCCTGGGGATGTTTCTGGCTGCTCCGACCATGGCGACTGTGCGCATATTGGCCGGTTATGCCTACGGGAAGTTGATTGTAGCTGAGCTTCCGGAGCAGCCGGTGGCAAGAGTGGCCCCCGTCGTGGGCGGGAGGTCCAAGGAATCAGACGGTGAACCGGAGGAGCCAGAGTCGCCATGAGCCTGGACGCCGGGTTAGTGCAGGGCGTCCTGCTTGATCTTGACGGGACGCTGATCGAGACGGACGACGCGCTGGTTGCGAGCCTGGCAACCCGTCTCGGGTTCTTGCGTGCGCTTGCCCCGGACCATGATACACGGCCGCTGGCTCGCCGGCTGGTGATGTGGTCGGAAGGGCCGACGAATTACGGCATCGCGCTGCTCGACCGGTTGGGTCTCGACGGCCCGTTGCTCGGGCTCACGGACCGCCTGCGACGAATGAAAGGGATCGGGACCCGCGACAGCTTCCGGCTTGTTGAAGACACGGAAGGCGTTTTGCACCACCTGGTGGAGCGATACCGACTTGCCGTCGTGACCACCCGCGCTCGGCGCGAAGCCTATGCGTTTGTGGAACGGTCGGGCCTGCGACCTTACTTCGAGGTGGTGACGACCCGCCAAGACACCTGGCGGCTCAAGCCCCATCCGGCCCCGATCCGGCATACGGCCGCCATCCTGGGCCTCTCCCCGCGCCATTGCCTGATGGTCGGCGACATGGATACCGACATCCGGGCGGCCAAGCGGGCCGGCGCGCAAGCTGTCGGCGTGCTGTCCGGCTTTGGCGAGGAGCAAGAATTGCGCGCGGCCGGCGCCGACCTGATTCTGGCCGACGTCAGCGAGCTGCGTGAGTGGCTCTGACCGCTCCCTCCGGTCCCCTGCCGGGTAAGACTTTTTTGCCATTGACCCCCCTGCTGTGACGCGGTATAATCGCGTGTAGGCGGCAGATCGGTGGCGTGCGCCACCAGGCCGTATCGAAATCGGGCTCGTGCCGTATGTAGATGTTGGGGGAGCCAGCGCTTGGCGCTGGGTTTGCTCGTTGGTCCGCGACAGGAGGCTGTTTGTGCAAACACATCGAGGCCTGACGTTCTCAGTGTTGGCGGGAGTTATTCTGGTGTTGGCCTTCAGTCTTTCCGTATCCGGCGCCGCCGATTTGCCGAGCGGTTCGACCGCGCCGGGCGATGGGCCGGTACCGCCGGCCTACGTCGGGAGCGGCGCCCACCATCCCGGAGTGTACGTCTTCTACGACACGCCGGCCGATGACCCGGCGGTGCAGCACAACATCGGCGGGCACCGCAGCCACAAGTGGTATGAGATCGAGCCCGCGGAGGGGGTTTTCAACTGGGGCAAGATCGATGGTTTCCTGGCCGATGAGGCGGCTCACGGCAAGCCGGCCGCGCTGGGGCTACAAACGTACGCCGGAATCCCAGGTGAATACACCACGCCGCAGTGGGTGGTCAACGCCGGCATGAGCCCGATCTACTGCTACACCAATGGCAAGACGTACATTATCCCTCGTTATTGGGATCCGGTGTACCTGCAGAAGTACGGCGATTTCGTCACCGCGTACGGCGCTCGCTATCGAAATGACCCCCGCCTGGCCTGGGTACAGATTGGTGCCGGCATCTGGGAGGAGACACAGCCGGCGTACCCCAGCCGTCCGGCGTGCGTCCAGGCCGTAAAGGATGCGCTGGATAGTGATTTCGGCTACACCAACGACACGCAACGCAGTTGGAAGTGGGTCGAGGTAGTGGAGACGGTAGCCCAGATGTATCGCGACGCCTTCGGCAATGACATGCCCGTGCTCCTGCAAAACGCGCCCAAGTTCATTAACGGTTGGGAAGGGGATGAGTGGGGTCGCTATGCGGCTGAACATGGCATCGGCCTGAAGCACAACGGCTTGCTGGCCGACCACATGGGCGGGAACGGCACGTATCACTCTGCCCAGTTGTACTGGGATCGCGTGCCGATTGGTTTCGAGAGCTACAGCAATTACCTGCCGACGAGCATCTATGTGTATTGGGGGGTGCTGGCCGGGCTCGACAAGCATGCCGACTACTTCAACTTCGCGCGTGACCTATTCCAGAACGGTGCGCAATACGACCTGAGCATCAACCGCGAGGCGTTCGACTTTGCGAACACGTACGCCGGGCGCACGCTGGCCGACACGCCCGATGTGTGGACCGCACTGCGGGACACCGAGCAGCCGTGGGGTGAGCGCGGGAACTTCGACTTCTGGCTGTACCAGAAGGACGACGCGCCCGGAGGCCGCACTGTTGTGGTCACGAATGCCAACCCCTCGGCCAAGGAGGGCCGCTTCACGCGGCGTACCAATCAGGGCACCGGCAACCCGTACATGTATTTCGACATTGACAACGGGTACCTCTTCGACGCCTCCCAGACGGTGACGGTGACGGTGACGTATTTCGACTGGAACAACGACCGCTGGGAACTGCTGTACGATTCGCAAAGCGGCGAGAAGGCAGCCACTCCGGTCGGCTCGGCGAATCCCTGGGTGCAAAAGGGGAATGACTACGTCTGGAAGCAGGCCGTCTTTGTGATTCACGACGGTCGCTTCAGCGACGGTCTGTCGGCCTACACCGATTTCCGCATCGACTCGCGCAGCCCGACCGGCAGCTCGGATGGGGACGAATACATCCACATGGTACACGTCGCCAAGGGAGACTCAGCGCCCTTGCCCGGCGACTTTGATGGTGATTGCGATGTGGATACCGCCGACCTGGGCCAGGTATTAGCCAGGTGGGGCAGCCAGCAGGGCGGGCCATCGTACGACCCAACCTTCGACCTGAACAGTGATGGCAAGATCGACCTGCTGGACGTCATGAATGTGGCGGCCAGTGTGGGTCAGATCTGCTGAGGGCCGGTCAACTGCTCAGACAGCGCGTGATCGCGCCGGGAATCTGATCCAGTTCGGTGACGAAGACGTACCGCCCGTTTCCACTGCGCGCGAGTGTGCGTACCCGGTGACCTGTGAATCGTTGCGGATACCACTTGAAGTAGTCGTCAAACCCGTCCAGATCAAGGTAGGCCTGGCGGTCGTCCAGCCCGATGACGTGCAGGTTGTCGAACAGGGCGGCCACTGCCGAAGGGTCGCCGCCGCTGTTCCAATCCCCGTCGGTCAGCAGGACGCCGATCTTCTTTTCGTACCCCTTGATGGCCCCGATCGCGGCTTCTAGCGCCTCGCGGATGTTCGTGAAGCCGTCGGCATCCAAGGCCAGCACGTGTTCGGCCACCTTCAGCGCCGGCATCGGGCTGCCGGCGTGCTTCAACACCACCGCCTTGGTGTTGAACGTCACCACTCCGTAATCCTGCTTGAAGTGCAAGGCAATCGTCGCGGCAGAGAGCGCGGCCATCGCCACCTTGATACCGTGCATGGAGCGGCTGTGATCCAGGATGACGATGCAGGCCTCGCGTTGCGGCTTTCGTTTCATGACCACCAGGTTGTCAACCAGTGGGGCGGAGCGGTTGTCCAGTATACGCTCCACCGTCGCGTCCAGCTCGATCTCGTCATCGTCGAGATCGGCCGGCACTTGCGCCAACGGCCCAGAACGAACGCCGACGTCGGAGATCTGCGTGGCCAACTTGAGGATCAGGCGGCTGGCATATTGCCGGGACAGCTCGCGCAAGTCTGGCCGCACCCGGTCCTTGATGTAGCTGTACAGGCCCAAAACCTCCGGGCTTTGCAGTAGCTCGCGCGCCAATTCGGCGTGGCTGTCCAGGAAACGGGCCACCTCGGCCGGGTTGGTGCGCGCCCGCCGTCTCAGTTCGTCGGTCAGGTCAGCATCGTCGGGGTCAAGCGGCTCCCAGCCAGTGGATTGGGTCTTTGTGTCTAGAGCATTATCCCAATCCTCCGGTTCGCTTTCCGGTTCTTCTGCTTGATCGGAGTCTGCTGCCGATTGATCTTCCTCGGCATTGCTCTGCTCAGAAGGGGAGCTTTCCTCAGCCAGGTCTTCCTGGTGGAGCACCTGTTCAAGGATCTCCCGCAAGACCTCCTCGGCTGTGCGCTCGGTCGTTTCCTGGAGCCAGACCTTGCCGCTCATCGCCACCAGCATCG
>CAZDTE010000015.1:0-36366 GCA_964508275.1 uncultured Ardenticatenales bacterium | reverse complement strand
AGTCCGGACGAGGGTCGCGGGAAATTGGACCCGCGGGCCGCCCGGGACTGGCTGGAACAACCAGCCAGCAAGCGACTGCTCGCCCTGCAACGGGCCTGGCATGAGGACCGGCACTGGAACGAGTTGTGGCACGTCCCTTCGCTGGACCCCGAAGAAACGGGGTGGCGCAACGATCCGCAACTGGCCCGCAGGCACCTGCTCCGGCACCTGGCGATCTGCCCGGCGGAGACATGGCTGAGCTTGCCGTCTTTCGTACAGGCGGTGAAGGCTGTAGATCCCGACTTCCAACGACCGGACGGCGACTACGAGAGTTGGTTCATTCGCGAGGCGGAAACCGGCCGCTACCTGCGGGGCTTTGAAGCGTGGGACCAGGTGGAGGGAGCCCTGATCGCGCACATCGTGACCGGCCCGTGTCGCTGGCTGGGGATTGCGGACGTGGGCTACGCCGCCAGCGACGAGGCTCGGACGAGGCCGGTGGCCTTCCGCATCACGCCGGCCGGCGCCGCGTTCCTGGGCCTTCGCGAGCCAGTGCCTGCCCGGTCAGGTGACGAGCTGTCCCCCTTCATTGTGCACTCCGATTTGACCGTGGACGTCCCAGCAGACACAAGCTGGTGGGATCGTTTCCATCTGGAACGCCTGGCCTCCTTCCGCGAGGTGGGGGACGACTTTTCGGCACGCTATGTCTTGACACCCGATGACCTGTTGCGTCTGCTGGAACAGGGCGTGGACATGGAAAAGATCGTTCGCTTCTTGCAGCGTGCGGCCGGTGGATCGGTACCCGATCCGGTGATCAGACAACTGCGGGAGTGGGGCGGGCGCTACGGACGAGTTGTTGTGGGGCAGCACCTGGTACTCCAGACGGCATCGCCCGCAGTCTTGCGGCAATTGCAGCAGAACGCCGAGGTAGCCAACTGCATCGCCAAGGTCGTGGGGCCCCAAGCCGCCTTGATCCATGCACATGCCCATCGGAAAGTGGTACAAGCCTTGCGACGGGCAGGGCATGTGCCGAAGATTGAGGATGTTGAAGTTTAGCTTAGGACTAAGGATTGATTGACTTGCTCATTTGGCGGGCTGTTTATGGCTCAAAGTGCGCAAGTTGCTTAATCCCCAATCCTTAGAAAGGAAGAGATGATGATACCAGAGTTTCGCAACGAACCGTTCACCGATTTCACGCGTGCGGAGAATGTGGGGGCATTCGAAGCCGCACTCGCCAAAGTGCGCGGCCGGCTCGGCGAATCGTACAGCGCTGTCGTTGGCGGCGAGCGCGTGACCACGGCGGCTACGTTCGATTCGATTAACCCTGCTAGACCGAACGAGGTCATCGGCACGTTCACGAAAGCGGATACCGCTCTGACCGAGCGGGCCATCCAAACGGCATACGAAACGTTTCAGCAATGGCAATACGTACCGCCGGAAGAGCGCGCCCGGTACCTGTTCAAGGCCGGGGCCGTTATGCGCCGGCGCCAGCACGAGTTTTCGGCTTGCATGGTCTACGAGGTGGGCAAGAACTGGGTAGAAGCGGACGTGGATACGGCAGAGGCGATTGATTTCCTGGAGTATTACGGCCGTCAGATGCTGCGACTGGGCGGCCCCCAACCGCTGACCCCCTATCCGCCGGAGGAGTTGGACCTGCGTTACATCCCCCTGGGAGTCGGGGCGGTGATCCCTCCGTGGAACTTCGGTTCCATCATGGTGGGGATGTCGGCTGCCAGCATCGTAGCGGGCAACACGGTGGTTCTCAAGCCGTCCAGTGCGGCGCCGGCGGTGGCCGCGCTTTTCGTGGAGATCATGGAGGAAGCCGGCTTGCCACCCGGCGTACTCAACTTCCTGCCCGGCCCGGGTGGCGCCATAGGCGATTATCTGGTGGGCAATCCGAAGACGCGGTTCATTGCCTTCACCGGCTCCAAGGAGGTGGGGTTGCGCATCAACGAGTTGGCCGCGAAACCGCAACCGGGGCAGATCTGGATCAAGCGCTGCGTGCTGGAAATGGGCGGCAAAGATGCTGTCGTGGTGGATGAAACAGCGGACGTGAGCGCTGCTGCAGAAGGCGTCGTGGTTTCCGCTTTTGGCTATCAGGGCCAGAAGTGTTCCGCAGGATCGCGGGCCATCATCGTGGCGGATGTGTACGATGAATTGGTCGAAAAGGTGGTCGCCCGCGCGCAGCACATCGCGGTCGGAGAGCCGGTTGACCGGAAGAACTGGCTAGGACCGGTGATTGATGAGGCCGCGTTCCAGAAGATCATGGATTATGTCGAGATCGGCACGGAAGAAGGCCGCCTAGCGTTAGGTGGCCACGCCATAGACCGCGATGGCTACTTCATCGAGCCGACCATTTTCGCCGATGTTGCGCCCGATGCCCGCATTTCTCAGGAGGAGATCTTTGGGCCGGTGCTGAGTATTACGAAGGCACGAGACTTCGATGAGGCGCTGGCCATCGCTAACGGGACGGAGTATGGGCTGACCGGATCATTGTACAGCCGAGATCGGAAGAACCTGGAGCGGGCACGACACGAGTTTCACGTCGGGAATCTATACTTCAACCGTAAGTGCACCGGGGCATTGGTTGGCGTACACCCGTTCGGCGGCTTCAACATGTCGGGCACCGATTCGAAGGCCGGCGGGCCGGATTACCTGTTGCTGTTCACCCAGGCGAAGAGCATCGGGGAGCATTTGTAATTGACGCAAAAGACCCCAGGGGTTCTAAAACCCCTGGGGTCTGGTCATACCCTCTAAGCTTGACGTCAGCTTCCCTCGCGGGGCAACCTGGCCAGGGCGCTGGCCAACTCGGTAACCACGTCCTCCGCGGAGAGGTCCTGTTGCGGGTCACGGAGACATTCCAGCGCCTGATGACGAGCCAAGAACACACTGGCCCGATCGGCTGCCGAGCGAATGGCGGCCAGTTGGGCCAGGATTTCGCGGCAGTCACGTTGTTCTTGCAACATGCGTTGGACTCCCCGTGCCTGTCCTTCGATGCGACGGAGTCGGTGCAGGAGATCGTCCTGCACAGTCACCGATAGGTACAGCTTGTTGTATACCTTGGCCTCGGAAGGCATGAGTTGCCCTCTTTCCGATACGGTTACAGCGATGGGAACCACCGGTTCCCGGGGGCTAGATCCCTCAGCCGACTGGGCCGCAGCCGCCCGCATTGGCAGCCGTGGCAGGGATCGCCCTTTCGCTCACCAATCCGCTCATCCCGAAGAGCGAGAAACCCTTCTGGATCTCCTCGCTCCCGCAGTGTGGACAAGTCAACTCGTCTTCCTGGCGCGACGAGCGGATGAATTCCTCAAACTCGATCTTACATGCCTGGCAGCGGTATTCGTAGATTGGCATCGGCGATCTGCTCCCGCTAGGCCGTGGCGCTCAAGAATGTGTCTACTCGACCCTTCAATTGCGGCTTCGGTAGAGCGCCTACGACGCGATCCGTTTCCTGTCCGTCCCGAACCAACAGCAGCGTTGGAATGCCGCGCACGCCAAAGCGCATGGCCCACGCCGGATTCTCGTCGGTGTTCACCTTCGCAATCACCAGCTTGCCGTCATACTCCTTGGCGAGGTCCTCCAGTGTCGGAGCAACCATCCGGCAAGGCCCACACCACGGGGCCCAAAAGTCTACCAGAACCGGTACTGGGGACTTCAGCACGGTCTCTTCAAATTCATCATCGGTCACGTGAATCGGTTTGCCGCTCATAGTATTCTCTAATACCTCCTCATTCTTCATCATGGCGTTTGCCACAACACAAGCTCACGGACGGTCACATGTTTTGGTCCGTCCAACTCTTTAGTCGCCATTGGGCCCCACAATCTTACGAGTTGACAATCTCCTGGCTTGACGGTATACTTGCCCGTATACCCCCAGGGGGTATAGTATACCACAACGACCACGACCTGTCAAGGAAAGGTTCGCCAAATGAGTCGACGCACCAAGCAACCGAATTCGAGCATGTGTTTCGTCTGCGGCGTAGACAATCCTCTCGGTCTAGCGTTGTCGTTCCACGAGGACGACCAGGGCCGGGTATGGTGCGTTTTCGACCCGGCGGATGCGTACCAGGGCTATCCCGATCGGTTGCACGGAGGGATTGTGGCTGCGGTGCTGGACGAAGCGCTGGGCCGGACGGTCATTGGGAGGGGCATCTGGGCGGTGACGGCCCGGATGAGCCTGCGCTATCACCATCCCACGCCGATGGGCATTCAACTGACCGTCATGGGCGAGCTGGTGAAGCAGCGTGGTCGCGTTGTGGAGGCTCGTGGCGAAATGCGGCTGCCGGATGGCCGGGTGGCGGTGGAGGCGACGGCCACCTACGTGTGCCTTCCGGAAGAGGAGACCACGGGGATGGAAGAGGCGTTGCAGTTCTGGCGCGTAATCCCCGACGAATGAGCGGCTCTACAGGCGACGCACACCCACACTGATGAAGAAGATCGCTGTGGCCAGGAGCACCATAGTGGCTCCCGAAGCGATGTTGAGCCAGTAGGAGAGGAACAACCCCCCCAGCGAAGCCACCAGCCCGATCAGGACAGACAGCACCATCATCCGGGAGAAATCGTCCGTTAGTTGCTGCGCGGCGGCGGCCGGCGCAACAATCAACGCGGACACCAGGATGATCCCCACGACTTTGATCGACAACACCACCGTTAGCGCGACCAGCGTGATCAGCAGGTAATACAGGCGGGTTACCGGCAGGCCAACGACTTCGGCCATCTCGGCGTCGAAGGTGATGAACAGGAATTCCTTGTAGAGGAGGGCCACGGTGACGAGCACCAGCAATGCCAGCAACAGGCTGATGACCAGATCGCCGGTCGTAACGGCCAGCACGCTGCCAAACAGGTAGCCGAAGACGTCCACGTTGTACCCCTCCTGCAGCCCGATGAACAGGATGCCCAGGGCCATGGTGGCGGCGAAGAACACGCCGATCGCCGTATCCTCGCGTACCTGCCCCCGCCGGCTGATCACGCCAATCCCCAGCCCAGTGGCGATGCAAAACAGGACGGCGGTCAGCAGCGGGTTGACATTCAGCAAGACCCCCAGCGCCACTCCCCCGAAGGAAGCGTGGGCGATCCCTGCGCCGATGAAGGAAAGCCCTTTTAGCACGACGTAGACCCCGATGATGGCACAGGCTGTGCCGATGACTGTTGAGGCCAGCAGCGCTCGCTGCATAAAGGTGTAGGTCAGGATTTCCATGGGGCTACTTGCGCTCCACAATCATGTGCGGCACCTCGCCGTGCCCGAAGAACATCGCGTCGTGGCCGTACATGCAGGCCAACGTCTCGCTGTCCAGCACCTCGGCCGGCCGGCCATGCGCGACCAGGCGGCGATTCAGGCAGGCCACCGCGTCCACATGCTGTGCGACCACACCCACGTCGTGGGATACCAGCACGATCGTGATCTGGTCTTCATGGTTCAGCACGTCCAGCAGTTCATACAACGACTCGGTGCTCTCTGCGTCGGTGCCGGTAGTTGGCTCATCCAGGAGTAACAACTCCGGTTCCGAAACCAAGGCCCGGGCGACAAAGACGCGCTGTCGCTGTCCCCCCGAGAGTTGGCCGATTTGACGGCCGGCTAGGTCGGCCATACCGACTCGTTCCAGGGCCTGTTGCGTGGCCGCTGAATCTTTCTGTGTGGGCCGGTGGAAGAGCCCCAGCTTTCCGTAAAGCCCCATCTTCACCACGTCAAAAACGCGCACCGGGAAGCGGAAGTCCACCGTCGTCAGTTGGGGAACATACCCGATCTCGGTTCGCACGCCGCCCAGGTCGCGAGAATCGCGACCACAGACCCGCACCCACCCGCGGGACGGGCGGACGAGGCCCACGATGGTGCGTAGGAGACTCGTCTTTCCCGACCCGTTCGGGCCGATGATGGCCAGGAATTCGCCCGCCTTCACGCGCAGATCGATCGATTCCAGCACAACATGATCGCCGTAGGCGACGGTCAGGTCCTCCATCTCAATGAGCGGATTCACGCTTTCTCCCTTCTGCCTCGACCGCCCGTGATCGCGAGCGCAGCAAACCGAGGAAGCACCAGCATTCGTCGCCAGCGCCACGGTTGATGCCACAGACGATGGAGCCATTCTACCCCGTGCTTCTGCATCCAGGGCGGCGCGCGGCGGGTCACGCCGGCGATGAAATCGAACGCGCCACCCACGCCCATGCTTACCGGCACGCCCAGAGCTTGGCGGTGGCGAGCAATCCAGATGTCCTGCTGGGGCGCGCCAAAGGCCACGAACAACAGGTCGGGCCGAGCGCTGCGGACACGGGCAATGATCTCCTCGGCCTCACGCGGGACAGGTGAACCCGACCAGGTGCCGCCAACGATCAGGTCGGGATGATCGCGTTGCAGCCGCCGCGCGGCTCGCTCGGCGACTCCCTCCGCAGCACCCAGCAGGAAAATCCGGTGCCCGCGACGTGCGGCCAGAGCAGCCAGCCGCCACACGGTATCCACACCGGTCACGCGCTCGCGCAGCGGCTGCCCAAGACGTCGCGCCGCCCACAAGATGCCTGCGCCGTCGGGCAACGCCAGGTCCGCGCGTTCAAGAACGCGGCGAAAGGCACGGTCCCTCCGAGCCAGCATCACGAATTCGGGATTGACGGTGACGATCTGGTGGCACTTTCCGTCCGCCACCATTTGCTCGACCCTGGCCAGTGTTTCCTGGGCGGTCACATCGTGGATCCGCACACCCAAGATGTCCGCCGCGCGGGCGTCAACAGCGTTCACCGATCACGCCTCCGTGAGCACCTCGGCCACCCGACGGGCACACGATTCCCAACTGAAGCGCCGCGCGCGCTCTAGGCCCCGGTCAGAAAGGTCTCGGCGCAGAGTCTCGTTGTCCAGGAGCCGTCGCAATGCCTGTGCCAGGGCGGCCGTGTCTCGTGGCTCCACGAGTAGGGCTGCATCGCCGGCGACTTCGGGCAAGGACGCCGCGTTCGAGCAGACCGTCGGTGTCCCACAAGCCATCGCTTCGATTACCGGCAGGCCAAAGCCCTCGTACAGGCTGGGGAAGGCGAAGAGCGTCGCCCCACTCAGCAAGGCCGGTACGTCCTCACTCTCGACGTAGCCGGGGAACAGGACACGCCCGGTCAACCCCAATGACCCGACCCGCTGGAACAACTCGTCCGTCATCCACCCGCGTTGGCCAGCGATCACCAGCCTGGCATTCCCGTTCTCGATCTGGGCAAACGCCTCGACGAGGCGCACCAGGTTTTTGCGCGGCTGTAGCGTGCCCAGGAACAGCACGTATGGCCCGTTGATGCCGTAGCGTTGGCGCACGTGCGTCAGGGACTCCCTGGCCGTGACCGGTCGAAACCGTTGGCTGTCGTAGCCCGGGTAAACGACCGTGACCTTCGCTGGGTCCACGGCGTAGTGATGCGCCAGGTCTTGGCGCGTAGCTTCCGAATCGGCCAAGATTCGCTCGGCCACTCGCACATTCCATCGCGTGGAGAGCTCCAGGTACCAGCGGCTAAACGTCGGATGCGCGTCCCGAAAAGGGATGTAACCCAGGTCGTGCACAGTGACCACACAGCGGCGAGGGTGCAGCAGCGGCACCACGTGGGCCGGCACGAAAAGCACGTCGGGCGGATCGCGCATCATCTCCAGGCTCAGGCGAAGGTGCGTCCACAAGCGAGGAAAGGGCATCACCCGCCACTCCGCCGGAGCGCCAAGCGCTCGCAATTTCCCGGACGGTGGCCGGTTTGTGTACAGTCGCAGGCGATGACCGCCCACGAGAGCCGGCAGCCGGCGAATGATCTCGGCGCTGTACGTCTCGGTTCCGGTTCGTTGCGAACGGGTAGCCCTGCTGGCATCCACCCCGATCATCATGGCCAGGTCACGAATCCTCGGTCACGGGTTCTGGGTTTCGGGTTTTGAGTTACGGGTTTCGGGTGCCAGACTCGGCACTCCAGATCGTAACTTCGCGCGCTCTTCCCAGCCTTATTGTACCACAGCCGGCTGGAAAATCAAAGCCCGGCATCGACACGGTCGCACCGCCAGACATTGACATAAACCGAAAAGCAGTGTATAATTATAGCTATTAGTTGAAAACCTGTAGACTCTTCCGAGGTAATGACGTGCACCTGAGACATCTCGAACTTCACGGATACAAGAGCTTTGCCAACAAGACGGAGTTCGCGTTCAATGGCGGCGTCACGGTCATTGTGGGTCCTAATGGCAGCGGCAAGAGCAACATCGCCGACGCCGTCCGTTGGGTGCTGGGCGAAAAGCGACAGAGAGCGCTGCGCGCCAGACGAACGGAAGACATGATCTTTGCCGGCACAGATCGACGGGGCCAGGTAGGGATGGCCCAGGTCTCGATGACGTTGGACAACACCGACCACTGGCTGCCCATTGATTTCGGTGAGGTGACGATCACGCGGCGCGCCTACCGGTCCAGCGAGAACGAGTACCTGTTGAATGGGACGGCAGTCCGTCTGCAAGACATCGTTCACCTCCTTGGGCAAGGAGGGTTGAGCAGCAACACCTATTCGGTCATTGGCCAAGGGATGGTGGATGCTGCTCTCTCCCTGCAAGCGGAGCAACGCCGCTCGCTCTTCGAAGATGCGGCCGGCCTGTCGGTGTTCCAGGCCAAGCGGGCTGAGGCCTCGCGCAAGTTGGCTGCGACTGAGGAAAACCTGCAACGGGCTCAGGACATCATGCGGGAGATCGCTCCTCGCTTGGGTAGGCTCAAGCGGCAGGCAGGACGCGCGGAAGAACATGCCCACCTGGACGAGCAGTTGCGCGAGCGTCTGCGATTGTGGTACGGCTTCCGCTGGCATGAAGCCCACGCTGCCAGTGCCGAGGCCGACGCAGCGCTCAAACAGGCCCGCGCTTCCGAGGCTGAGGCCAAGGCCAGCGTGGACGAAGCGGAAAAGCAATTGGCGGACCTGCGCAAGCGGCAGGTATCTCTGCGCCAAACACTCGAGTCGGATCGCGAGGCACAGGCCCGCCAACGCGAGTCGTTGGAGTCGCACAATCGCGAGCTGTCTGTTCTGCAGGAGCGACAGCGTTTTGCTACCCAACGACAGGAGGAGTTGGCCGGGGAGATCGTCGCCCTGCAAGAGGAGAAAGAAGCCAAAGAGACGCGGATCGCGAGTCTGGAAGGAGAGTTGACCGAGCTGGCGGAGCGGTTGGAAAGCCAGCAAGCCGATCTTGACGAGCGTCAGAAGCGGTTGGCCGAGACCGAGACTCGCGCCGAGAAGTTGCAATCATCGCTGGCCCAATTGCGCCGCGAACGTGCCCGCCTGGCCGCACGCTTGACGGAAGCGGATCGAGATCTGGCGCAGTCGCTCGCCCGACATAAAGAACTGGGCCAGGAACGTTTGCGCCACCAAAAAACGATACGCGAACGGGAGGAACAGGCAGCCGCTATCAAGCAGCAGATGGCGGAGATGCGAGAAGGAGCGGCCGAAGTTGCCCAACAGATGTCCACCCTCGCTACGGCCCAGGCCGAGAAGGAAGCTGCCTTGCGTGTTGCCCGCCGCAAGAAGGATAGCCTGGAGAGGCAGGCCCATGAGATCGCCTCCGAGCTACGTGCTGTGCAAGCGCGGTATGATCTGCTCAGCCGGCTGCGGCAGGAGGGTGCCGGGCTTGATTCCGGCGTAAAGGCCCTGGTAAGAGCCGCTGAGAGTGGCGGGCTGAAGGGGTTCATCGGTCCGGTTGCCCGCCTGTTCCGTGTGGACGAGCAATACCAGGCGGCCATTCAGGCGGCGCTGGATAGCCGAGCCCAGGCCGTCGTTTTTGACACCTGGAAGCACGCCGCGGACGCGCTCGCCTGGCTGCAACAGGCGGAAGCCGGGCGGGCCGAATTGCTAGTCGCCGAACAACTAGCTTCCCCTCCACGCGTCGCCTTGCCCAAAGAACAGGGGCTGCTAGGGGTGGCGGCAGACTTGGTGAATTGTCAACCTGCACACATCTCGATCATCAAGGCTCTGTTGGGTGCGGTGATTGTCGTCGAGATCTGGGACATGGCGCACCAGTACCGGGCGCGAGGACTGAACGGCCTGAGTGTTGTGACGCTGGCCGGTGAACGGATCGGGCCGCATGGCCTGCTGGTCGCCGGTGGTGGTGGGGCCGGAGCTACCGATGTCTTGGCGATGGAGCGCGAATGGCATCCCCTGGCCAAGCAGATCGGCGAATTGAAGCAGGAATCTACGAAGCTGCGGGAGCGCACGGAGGAGGCCAAGCGGTGGGAAGCGAAACTGGCTGAGCAGGCGAAGGCCATCGCCAGGCAAAGCTCAACGCTCGAAGAAGAGTGGGACGCCCGCCGCCAGGGCCTGGCCAGCGCCGAGCGCGAACGGGAACGGTTGACCCAGGAGATCGGGTGGCACCGGGAATTGGTGGCCAAAGAGAGCCAGGCCCTGGACAAGTTGACGCAGTTGCAAGAAGTGGCCAGTCAGGCCCAGGCGCAATCGCGTAGCGAGCAGCAGGCCCTGCACCAACGGGTAGCTGTCCTGGAAGGACATCTGGCCCACACGCGGGCGGAAAAGGTGGGGCACGAACTCGCCCAGGCACGCACCGCACTGGCCGTTCTGACCGAACAGACCCAGACCCACCAAATCCTCATGCGCGAGCAACGCCAGGCCTACGATAGGATGAACCAGCAGTTGGCGGCCAGACAGGAGAAGCTGGCTCAATTGCGGGCGGAGAGGGAAGCCCTGCAGGCAGCGATCGAGAAATCTGAGAAGGTGGTACTGGAATCACGAGTCAGTCTGGACGCCGAGGTTGCCCGGTTCAAGCCGGCGTTGGCCGAGTTGAACGCCTTGGCCGAGGAGCAGATCGCCCTCGAAGAGACGGTGGCCGGCGCGCGGGAGCAGCAACGCATCCGGCAGGATGCTACCCACCAGGCCGAGTTGACGCACATGCACAACCAGGACGGGCTGGAACACCTCAGGAAGCAGATGACCCACGACCTGGGGTTGGTGGAGCCGGAGGAGGTTCCAGAGGGACAGCCTCGCCAGTCACTCCTGCCGTTTGAGTCGATGGTGACATCGTTGCCAACGATCACCGTATTGCCAAAGGGTCTGGAGCAGGATGTGCGCCGTCTGCGGCGTCGGCTGGGCAGCATGGGGGCCATCAACCCCGATGCCCCGCAAGAATATGCCGAGTTGCAGGAACGACATGATTTCTTGAAGACGCAGTCGGATGACCTGCGGGAGGCGGCCCAGGATCTGCGACAAGTCTCCGCGGAATTAGAAGAGGTGATGCGCGAGCGATTCCGGTCCACGTTCGAGGCCATCGCGCAGGCCTTTGAACGGTACTTCAATCGTCTCTTCGGGGGGGGAGAGGCTCGCCTCGTCCTCACTGAGCCAGACGACTTGATGCGGACCGGAATCGAGATCATGGCTCGCGTGCCGGGGAAGCGCCGCCAGCCGATTTCGCTCCTCTCCGGAGGTGAGCGCGCGCTAACCGCGGCCTCCCTCATCTTCGCCCTCGTGGGGGTCAGCAAGACCCCCTTCTGTGTACTGGATGAGGTGGACGCGATGCTGGACGAGGCCAACATCGGGAAATTCTGCGAGACGTTGCAGGAGTTGTCGCAGACGACTCAGTTCATCGTCATCACCCACAACCGGGGCACCATCGAAGCCGGTGAGACCATTTACGGCATATCGCTGGGCGACTCTGGCGTCTCCAAAGTGGTCTCGCTCAAGGTGGACGAGGCGATGCGCGCGGCCAAGTGATCATGGGCGATACCTTGGTGCTGATCACCACGGGTGGCACCATCGCCATGCGTGATGATCCAGATGCGGGCGGTGCCGTACCCACGCTTGGGCCGGCGGACTTGCGCGCCTCACTCCCACCGGACATTCGGGATCGTGTCGAGTGGCAGGTCGAGGAATTCCGGAACTTGCCTAGCGCACACCTGACGCTGGATGACCTGTGGGAACTTCGGCGACTGGCCGGCGACGTGGCCGATCAAGCCGGTGTGCAGGGCGTCCTGATCACGCACGGCACCGACACGATGGAAGAGACAGCCTTCCTGCTGGATTTGACCACAGCTACGCGCTGCCCCATTGTCCTGACCGGGGCGATGCGGCACACGTTGGAGTCCGGTTACGACGGGTTCGCGAATCTGGCCGATGCGGCACGCGTTGCCCTTTGCCCCGAAGCGCAGGAGCAAGGCGCGCTGGTCGTCATGAATGGCGAGGTGCACGCCGCCCGCTTCGTGACGAAAACGCACACGCTGGCAGCCAACACCTTTCAGTCCCCCGGCTGGGGGCCTGTGGGCAGGATCGAGGGGGACGAGGTGATCCTAAGCCGCCGAGTCACGCGAGAGGTGCTGCCGGCGCGCCGCCTCGAACCAGACGTTCATTTGATCAAGCTGACGGTAGGGGCGGATGCTGACTATCTCCGGTACCTGCTTGCGCGTTCCGTGAAGGGCATTGTCATCGAGGGACTGGGGGCGGGTCGGGTACCGCCCCGGTGGGTCCCGGCGATCCGCGAAGCCGTAGCGAAAGGGATCGCCGTGGTGATCGCTTCGCGGTGCTCGGCCGGCCGGGTGTACGATACGTACGGATACCGTGGCGCCTACCGCGATCTGGAGTCGGCCGGCGTTCTGTTCGCGGAGGGGCTGAGCGGCCCCAAAGCGCGCCTCAAGCTGATGGTGACTTTGGGATCTGGCTAATGCGCGACCCGCGTCGCCTCTGGGAGATGTATCGCCTGGAGCCGGAGGCAACGCTACACTGGCCGACGATGCCACGTGCGGGCGGGTGGTTGGCTTTCAGCGCTGCGCTGGCCGCGACCGGATCGCTCGTCGTTTTCTACAGCCTGCTCCGGGCTTGGCCGATCCTGTCGGCTGCCGGACTGCTGCTGATCGCCGGTGCCTGGCTCGCACACAGAAGCGGCCAGGCGCGTAGGCGTCGCGCTATGGCCATGCGCCGGCGTGTCCGCAACGAAACGGGTTACCTGGTGCTCGGCCTGGCCCGACATGCCGGTGGCATCCCCTACATGAAGACGTACTTGCATCCCTCGCCACCGGTCGTGCTGGGATTGAGCCCGACTCACCTGACGGTCTTCTTGAACAATCCTCTGCGAATCTACGTGACCATCCCCTTGGCCGATGTGGTACACGTCTTCACCGGCAATGCTGCGCCGCAGGAATCGTCATGGGATGAAGATAGCCTGGACCTCTCACCGGGCTTGAGCGAGGACCTGCTCAACGTCGTTGCCCGGTTGGGGAGCAAGAGAACCTACCGGCTAGTGTTCCACGACTTCGAACCGGGCGTGTCAGCCGGTTTCTGGCAAGAGCGCATCGTTCGGGCCTGCGAGCAGGCTACGGATCGCCAAGCATCATCGTGACGTAGATCAGGCGGCTAACGCCTAGGGCCAGCACCACGTCGCCAATGCTGAACACGTTGGCCAGCGGCCAGCCGGCCGGAATGGCGAAGTTGTCGGCCAGACATCGCAAGCGGGTGTCTTCGTTAATGATAGACGAATTATTCCAAACAGTTTCCGCGCCGGGAGCAAGGCGCTCCCCGAATCCGGCCTTGCGCAGGCTGTCCGGCGAGGCCGGCATGTAGCCACCGTTGGCGGTGAGTGCCAGGAGGTTGAGGCACAGACCCAACGTAACCAGCACCATCCCCGGCAGCCGGAAGTTCAAGAGCAGAGCAGCCAGCACGATCCCCATGCTCAGAATGTACAGGGAGGGCGTCAACTCCGTCCCCATTCGCTGCCGCCACCAGGGGGAGAAGATGAGTACCTGGAGAAGGAGGCCGACGACGATCAGGTAGCTGTGGCGCAGCGGAAGGTTAGCCAAGCGGATGAACCGGCCCCCTCGCAGCCGAGCGAGGAGAATGGCAGCCAGGCCAAAGGCTACTAGGAACATGTCTGCCTTAACCTTTCGATGCCGGCAGCGCGGAGCCCAGGTCGCCGTCCCTGTGCAACATTTCTATGAACGCGCCAACGACCTTGGGATCGAATTGCGAGCCGCTCTCGTCGCGCAATGTCTGAATAGCCTCCGCCGGGGTGAGCGCTTCTCGATAAGGACGGTCGGAGGTCATGGCGTCGAAAGCGTCAACGACGGCAATGATGCGCCCGCCCAGCGGGATCTCCTCCCCGGCCAGGCCGGCGGGATAACCACTGCCGTCATAGTGCTCATGATGGCAACGGATCAGGTGGCTGCCCACGCCGAAAATGGGGAAGCGCCGTGCGATGTCTGCGCCGATGGCTACGTGTTGTTGGAACTCCCGCGTTTCCTCCGCTGTCAACGAATCGGGCTTGAACAGCCAGGTGTCGCTGATGCCGATCTTGCCCAGGTCGTGCAGCCGTGCGGCCCAGGTAATGGTTTCCACCTCGGTGGAATCGACCTGCATGTGCAGCGCCAGCCGGCGCGCGTAGTCGGAGACGCGGGCCGAGTGCCTGGAGGTGGTCCCGTCTCGCGCATCCAACGCGTCCGTGAGGCCCCGCAGCGCTTCCTCTGTCTGCTGCCTCAACTTCACCATCAGTTCGAATGAGCGTCGGACGATGAAGAGTGGGGCCAGGATCAGGGCTGTGCTCAGAGGGCTGTGTTTCCAAAGAAGGGCAAAGGCTGCTCCTGACGGCGCACTCATCAAGTAATGAAGGGAGACATCCTCGAAGTTAAGTCTCCAAACGTAACGCACGGGAACCGCAGATGCAAAGGCTATGGCTATGGTGACCATCCCAATGTTCAGCACATAATCGGCTGACATCATGGCAAACAGTGCAAGTACATCCGCAACGGTGTTTAGCTGGTTTCTGTCCCCGTCGCCCAAGAAGGTAAAGACGAACATGAGAATCATGTAGATCACGACCATCATTGCCACGTTGAAGAGTTTCTTGAACCAGGGCCGAGCTACCCGAAGCTCGGCCAGAGCGGTGCCGAGAAGAGCGACAAAGACTGGGAGGGGTAATGGCAAGAGCAGAATGGCGGCAATCCGAAAGGCCACCGAAACTGTGATTTCGCTCTCGCCTGACCATAAGACAATGCGGTAGAGATCCGCAAGGGCTACGAGGAAGGAAAGAACGATGATCGGGAATGCGTACTGCGCGGCAAGGGGGAGCGCGGGAACGGCTGCCAATAGAATAAGGGCCGCCGCAAACGCGAGGCCCCCAATATAGATCTTCAGACGGATCGGTAAGACATGCACAACTGATTCAATCTCAGGCGCTGGTCAGCAGTCGCCCCTCACTTTTTCATGAACCTAAGCCGTATCATCTCAATAAATCGGGTCCAATGGCCGCACGGCGCTGCGGCGGATCTCGGCGCGTCGTGCCTGTCCCCCGAAACACTGAGCTGTTACCCTAGGCCCACTTCACAGATGCAACAGCAGCAGCAATCAGACTACTCAGGACGATAGCAGTGTAGACAGCTTGGACGTACAATTTCTTGGCGCTCCATTTCATGGGGGGACTCTCCTTTTCTTTCTGGGTCCGTCCGGGTGACCAGCCCAAACGGTGGTACTTGGTTGTCAACAAGTGCTCATCTCTTCTTCGGAAAAAGATAGGGGGCGTCTGCTGACCATAACAATTATACCACAGATACCACACTTTTTCAAGGGGTCACCAAGGCAATCTGTTACCAAATCCGGTCGGGATTCTGCTTGGAGATGCTTCCCAATGAGCTTATCGGTTCTTCTTTTGCACCGAGGCTGTTCGCTCACTATGAGCGCGCGGCGCGCGCCACTAAGGACGAAAATGGCGTGTGAAGGTTGCCAGCTTTCCAAAAGTTGGCAACCTTCATGGGGGGATGAGGGGGTCCATCTTTTTTTCATAACAGTCACTACTGACTACTGGCGGTCGCCGCAGACATCATCGGCAGGAAATATTGCTCGCCATGCTCGCCCACACTGAATCGCGCTGCGTCAGGAGGGCCCCAGTTGCCTTCCTGATCCTGCCCGCGAACGAAGAGGAGATGGGAACCCGGCGCCATGCCGGCCAGGGACAGGGCGTCGGAAACCGTCTCCGTGGCCTGGTCGAACGACCCATCGGCAGAGGTGAGCGGCTGGCCGGCGCCGGCCGCGGCTAACTTGTCGAACGACACTTCGGCTGCCGCCACGTAGTCGCCACCTCCGTCCGGATCGCGAATCTGGGCGGTCATGGTCAGCGCAGGCCCGCCGGCCAACGTGTGCGTTGCAACCTGGAGCGCGGTTACGTCCGGCCCATGCGCGCGGTCGTACGGCGCGTCCGCCGCGGCCGCGGCGAATAGCAACGAGTCGCGAACCTCGCCCCACAGCGTGTCCACGCGCCAGCAAGGCGGCCAAAACTGGCCGTCCCCAGATCCGCCGATCTCTATTGTGTAGCTGGGGATGCCAAACGTACCGTAGGCCCAATCCGTTGTGTCGCCGCTAACGGGGTAGAGAATCACCGACGGCTGCCCGTAGGTGTACCCGTTGTAGCGGGCCATGCGGCTGGCCAGAGCGCGCAGCCCGTCCTCATCCGGTGGCGGCGTGATGGTCGAGTTCCAGGGGTATAGAATCTGGTCCTGATAGCTGTGCAGGCTGATCAAGATGTCCGGCTGCTGTGCACTCACAAGGTCGCGGATCGCCTGAGTTTCCGGCTCCGAGAAGGCGGCAACCCCTCGGTAGGTGAGGTTGCAAGGGGATGGACTCCCACCTACACCGCCCCAGTTCCAGCCATAGTTGCGATTCAGGTCCACGCCATAGGAGTTCGGGGAGCTGGAACCGGGACAGTCGCCATCATCTGTGTCGGTGTTCTTGCGCCAGTCCTCGTTCTGTTCCGCCTGCACATGACCATCGGGATTGGCCATCGGGACGACCCAGACCTCGCGCTCGTTCAACAGCCAGGTCGCTTGCGCATCGTTTCCGTATCCCTCTGTCAGCAAGCTGGCCAGGAGCATGGCCACCTCGGGCGTGATCAGCTCGCGGGCGTGGTGTTCGGCAACGACGAAGAGCTTCGGCTTGGGGCCGGGCACGTCTGCTGCGGTGAGTCGCGCTGCCCACACGTCCCGATCCGAGAGCGCCTTGGTCTTCTCCCAACTGTCACCCACATCGAAGAGCGTGACCAGGGAAGGGTAAGTTTCGGAAAGCGTGCGCAGGAAGGCGACTGTGTCGCTGTATGTGCGGTAGCAGGCCGGGTAAGCTGCGTATCCGGCGGGCAAGGGTTCCTCCGTTAGGGCAATGCCCTCGGTGCGCAACCTGGCAGACTGGGCGGGCGTCAGGTGCGCAAGAACGTACCTCTCCTGCACCTCCCACACATCCACGCCCTGGTTTACCCACTCGGCGATCTGCCACCGGGAACTGAAAGGTAGACGAGCGAGGAGGGCGCCACCTTCGCCCTGGGCAGCTAGTGAGCGGGATGCCAGATGCCCCACGGTGAGCAGCGCAGCCATCATCAACATTGTAACCCCGGTCGCTACCACAGCGACTCTCCAGCGGCGCGTCAGCGAGCCGTTCACGATCTAGCTTCGTCGAGAGTGGTGCGCGTTTCTTCGAGAAAAGCCGCTCCGATCGTATGCCAGCGCACGTTTAGCAGACGCCGTGCCCGGTTGATATCCAGCGTGCAGTCACGAGGGCGGGAAAGGCCACTCTTCGTTGCCGACCCGGGGGTGATGCCGGCCGGGTCCAACCCGTACAAATGGGCCAACAAGACGCCCAGCTCGTAACGGGAAAGCGCTTCCGGTCCGGCCACGTGCAGGATACCAGTGTAGCTGCTCTCGGCGAGTTGTAAGCAGGCCTCGGCCAGATCGCCTACCCAGATGGGACAGCGAAGCTCATCGGTGAACAGCGTGATCGGCCGCCGCTGCCGGATGCTGTCGAGAACCCACGCGGTGCGCGGGTCCGGCGGCACGAAGCCGGTGATGAGCGAGGTGCGCACGATCACGTAGTCTTTCGCGATGACGGCCACCACCTTCTCCGCAGCGGCTTTTGCCCGGCCGTAGGCATGAACGGGCCCTAGCGGGTCATCTTCTTGATACCAAGATCCCTTCCCGTCGAAGGCGACATCCGTGGACAGATGCACGAGGCGGGCAGCGACCCGATCGGCCGCACGGGCCACATTCTCTGTGCCGCCGATGATCACATCGTCCATTTCATCGGGGGTCATCGAGACGGCAGTGTGGATGACGGCAAATGGTCGTACGGTCTCGATTAGGCGGGCAGTCGCTGCCGCATCCCGGATGTCCAGCAACATAGTGTCCACATCGGGCACCAAAGCGGGATGCTGGTAGAAGGTGGCCACGACTGGCCAACGGCCTTGCGTGACCCGCACCAGGCGGGCCCCAAGATAGCCGCTTCCACCGGTGATGAGCAACGGTCCAGTTTGCTGAGCCATTTTGGGTTCTCCTTTCGGCTGCGTTGCCTTCAATTTACCACATCTTTGCCAGGAGGGCAAATCTGGCCGGTCGGGAACGGGTGCAGTGCAGTTGTCACAGATCTGATGCAGCCTGTGATTGGACAGAATGGCGGAACGATGTTACCATTGGGCCCAGAATCATGAACATCGCAATGATCGGCCCATTTGGCCTGCGCCCGAAAGGGACCGTAAGCGTGCGGGCAGTACCTCTGGCGCGAGCCCTGGTGCAGCGGGGTCATCGCGTTACCGTCCTGATTCCTCCGTGGAACTTCCCGAAAGACTCTGGGCGGGTGTTCGACGATCAGGGCGTGCAGGTACGAAACGTGGTTCTGCCCCGCCGGCTCCCGTTGCTGGGCCACGCCGAGATCACGCGACGGCTGGTGGTAGCTGCCCGCGACGTTCAACCGGACGCGATTCACTTTTTCAAGCCCAAGGCCTTCGCCGGCCTGGCGGCCTGGGCTTGGTGGTATGGCCGGTCGATCCTGGGCGCACAGGCCAGACTGATCGTGGATACTGACGACTGGGAGGGTCGTGGGGGATGGAATGATCTGGAGCCATACAGCCGCCCACAGCGTGCGTTCTTCGCCTGGCAGGAACGGTGGGGGTTGACACACGCGGATGCGGTGACGGTGGCCAGCCGCGCCCTGGAGACGCTTGTCTGGAGCCTGGGGATGTCGCGCGACCGCGTCCACTACCTGCCCAACGGCATCGCCCCGGCGGCCAGGCCGGCCACCGCCTTGGCGAGCGCCAACCTCCGCGCCCGTTACGGCCTGAACGGCCAGCCGGTTGTGCTCCTGTACACGCGGTTCTTCGAGTTTGCGTTGGAGCGGCTGATCGCGATTTGGCAGCAGGTGGTGGCGAGCCAACCCGATGCCCGCCTCCTCGTTGTTGGCGAGGGCCTCTTCGGCGAAGAGCAGCGCTTCCGCGAACGGATCGCCGCCGAGGGCCTGACCGCCACCGTGACCGAGGCCGGATGGGTGAGCCCTGACGATCTCCCAGCCCACTTCGCCGTGGCCGATCTGGCCATCTATCCGATGGACGACACCTTGATCAACCGCACGAAATGCCCGGTGAAGCTGGCCGAGTTGTTGGCTGCTGGCGTGCCGGTGGTCGCCGAAGCGGTCGGTCAGGTGCGCGAGTACATCGAGCCGGGGCGGACCGGTCTGCTGGTCCCCGTGGGCCGGCCAGAAGCATTCACCGTGACTGTCTCGGCCCTGCTCGATGACGCGGGCATGAGGCAGGCGATCAGCGAGGCCGCGCAAGCCCGCATGGGGCAGCAGTTCTCATGGGATCGTCTGGCAACGCAGGCCGAATCCGCGTACGGCATCTGAAACGAACGCGGCATACACGTTTGCCAAGTGCCCTGCCTTGTGGTATGATTGCCGACATGAAAAGACGACTGTCCTCCCTCGTCCTGGCTCTGCTTGTACCGATCGGCTTCGGCCTGATTGCCGTCTCTCTCCTGACCGGCCGGCAACTTCTGGCGAGCGCCACGCACGCTGCCTCGTCCGCCACAGGGACAGAACAGGCCTACGCAGCAGGAGAAGTGCTCGTGCGGTTGCGTTCGGGTGTGACAAGGCAGGAGAGCAAAAGGCTCTTCTCGGCAGCCGGCCTGACGGTGCTGGACCGGATGGAGGAGCCGCTTGATTTCGTGCGCCTGCGCGTTCCCCAAGGAAAAGAGCAGACGCTCATCGGCGCGCTGCGGGCCGATCAGCGGGTCACGTATGCCGGGCCGAACCATCTCTTGCACATCGTGGACACGGTTCCGAACGACCCCTACTACCCATCGCAGTGGGGATTGGCGCGCATTCACGCGCCGGAGGCCTGGGACGTGACCACTGGCACGTCGGAATTCACAGTCGCTGTCGTGGATACGGGCGTTGACATCGATCACGCCGACATCATCCCGAAGCTGGTCGGTGGGGCCACGTTCGTCACCGGCACGATCAGCCCGGACGACGACCACGGCCACGGCACCCACGTCGCCGGAATCGCTGCGGCCGCCTCGAACAATGCCCTCGGCGTGGCCGGCGTCTCTTGGGCAGCGAACATCATGCCGATCAAGGTTCTGGCGTACAATGGCTTCGGCACGGAATGGGACGTGGCCCAGGGCGTGCTGTGGGCGACCAACCACGGAGCCGACGTGATCAACATGAGCCTGGCCGGTGAGGACGATGTGCCGGCGATGGAGAGCGCCCTGGACTACGCCCACACGGCCGGTGTGTTGTCGGTCGCGTCCGCCGGGAATTGCGGGGACCCCTGGAGCTGGTCGGCGAATGGTTGCAGCACCTACAACCCCGTGCTCTACCCGGCAGCCTACGACAGTGTCATGGCGGTGGCAGCTACCACGTACAGCGACCAGCGAGCGACCTTCTCAGAGATCCAACCGTATGTCGATGTGGCGGCGCCCGGGGTCAGCATCTGGAGCACACTATCGGGCAGCAGCTACGGCTACAAGAGCGGCACGTCGCAGTCGGCACCGTTTGTCTCCGGCCTGGCCGCCCTTGTCTGGTCGTTGCGTCCCGATGACACGAACGACGAGATACAGGCTATCCTCGAATCTTCCGCCGATGACGTCAACGGGACCACCTATCCGGGCAAAGACAGTTACCTCGGCTGGGGACTGATCAACGCGTATCGCGCGGTGGAAATGGCGACCCAACCGGACTTGCAGATCGACAAATCGGACGGGCGCGTGGAAGTTCGGGCCGGGGAGTTCGTCACGTACACACTGCGCTTCACGAACAGCAGTGCCATCACTGCCACGAACGTACGGATCACGGACGCGTTGCCCTCCGCACTCGAATACGAGGGCAGTTCACCGACCTTCATTCCGGTCGGGAACGGGCAGTGGCGGCTAAACTGGGGCGATCTCCTCGCCGGCGAGGCCGGCGTGGCCACCGTCAGCGCACGAGTGCGCCTCACCGTGCCCCACGGAACGCTGCTCACAAACACGATCTCCGTCGGCGACGATGGCAATCGCGGGCCGGATCCCACGCCGGCGAACAATCTGGCGCAAGACATCGACCGGGCCGTCGCTCCGGTGCTGGCCGTATCGCCCGCCAGTGTTCTGTTCCTCAGTGACACGGTGACTGCACCTTCCCCCGCGACCATCGCCATCTCCAACGTGGGGAGCGACACGCTGACCTGGCAGGCTGCCGGTGACGCGGACTGGCTGGGCCTGTCTCCCCCGACCGGAACGGTAGCGAGCGGCACACCGGTGCAGGTGACCGCTTTTGTACGCGGCGACCTGGTCCCCATCACCGGTTTCTACACCGCCAACATCACGGTGAGCACCGATCCGCAGACCATTCAAGGCAGCCCGCAAACGGTGTCTGCCGCTCTGTCGTACGTCGAACAGCTTTCCCGCAGATTCCTCCCCCGGATAACGGCCAGCAACCCGTAACGATGGGCCGGACATCCCACCCTCAAACGGTTAGCGCCGCTGGCGGTCGAACGTGGACGCCTGGCAGTGTCGTGGCCATCCTGGCCATCATCGCGCTGGGCGCCGTATGGCGGTTGCTCTACGTGGCCAATGTCAGCCCGTTCGTGGACGAGTACATCACGATGTGGGCCGCGACGAAAGTCCTGGCCCACGGCTACCCGCTGCTGGCCTCCGGAAACATCTACAGCCACGGGATTGCCCATTCCTACCTGGTGGCCGGGGCATTCGCCCTGTTTGGACGAACAGAAACTGTGGCTCGCCTGCCCGGTTTGCTGATCAGCCTGCTCACCCTGCCGGTCGTCTACCACATCGGCCATCGCCTGTTCGACCGTCGCGTTGCGCTGCTGGCCAGCCTGCTCCTGGCGATGGATCCGCAGGCGGTACTCTGGGGTGGGCGAGCGCGCATGTACGCCTTCCAACAACTCTGTGTCTTGCTCGCCGTCTATTGGCTTTACCGCAGCGACATCGCTCCGACCGCCGCTGGCCAGGCACGCTACCGGCTGGGCTTCGTTTTGGCCTTCGCCAGCGCCGTGTTCAACCAGGGCATCACGGCGTTGCTTCTCCCCGTAATGGCCGGGCTGGTTCTCCTGCGGCGGGGCTGGCGAGAGGCGATTCGTTGGCCGATCAGCCTGACGTTTGCCCTGGCCACTGGCAGCACCGGCATCGTCTGGGCGCTCGACCGGGTGGGGTTGCCGGCGATGACCATGGTGTCATCCGGCCAGTTCGTACCACGGAATCGCCCCACGTTTCAGGTGGCCCTGGACTGGAGCGGCATGGCCAAGGTCCTGGCCCCCTACGCTCGGATGCCGTACGCACCGCTGACGGTCGTCTTCGCTCTGGGGCTGATCTGGGGAATCGGGCGGGGGCTGCGCGACGGACGTTCGAGCTGGCGGTTCTCCTCTCCGTCGGTGTACGGCTATGGCCTGATCCTGGGCGTGGTGGCGGAGGTCTTCTTGCTGGTCGGCCATTCGTGGAAGAGTCCGCGCTATCTATTCATGCTCGTGCCGGTCATTTACCTGGTCGTCTCTGCTGCCATACTCTCAGTCATCGCCAGTCGCCACGTGCCGACGCCCGTGGACCGGATCGTCGTGGGCGTTTTGGTGCTGGCCATCCTGGCGACGTACGCGCCCGCTGCCCTTGACGCTACGCGGACACGGGTGCCGGGCTACGACCGGGCGTTCCGCTGGCTCCGCGACCGGCGCGGCCCCGACGATGTGGTCATGACC
The DNA here is from genome assembly GCA_964508275.1 of uncultured Ardenticatenales bacterium. Lineage (GTDB taxonomy): Bacteria > Chloroflexota > Anaerolineae > Ardenticatenales > JAADHH01 > CAZDTE01. The sequence continues at coordinate 13,448 of CAZDTE010000015.1, read as the reverse complement.
GTGAACATGCCGGCGTGCGTGTTCGTCCTGGGCGATTGCGACTACGTGGCTGTCGAGAAAGGATACGAAGGGTACGCGACGCAGGATGAGCAGGGCCGGTGGGTCGGCGGCTGGGACTTCACTCCGCTGCTCACTGCGACCGAACAACTCGATGCCGTACTGGATGCGGCCCCTACGGCCTGGTTCGTCGTGGACAGCCGGCGTCTGCACGACAAATACACGCTTGCCTTCGTCAACCGGGTGTGGGAGCGCATGGACTTGGCCCACGAGGACCGGGAGGCGCTCGTCTTCCGTTCCCTGCCTCCGCCGGAAACCGTCGCTGTGGAGAGTGGCCAGCCGGTGGAATGGAGTGTGCCATTTCGTCTGGCGAGTTACGCTGTGGGCAACGCCGGCGCAGGACCGGAAAGGCCGGCGTCGTCAGGAGCAGTGCAAGTAGAACAGGGAGCGGGGTTGCAGATCACCCTGAGGTGGCAGGCCTTGGCCAGGCAATCGCGCCGTTACACCGTGGCCCTGCAACTCGTCGCTCGTGATGGAGCAGTCGCGACTCGCCAGGAAGCTCGCCCGCTGCACGGGCGTTACCCGGAGCAACTTTGGCGCGTCGGCGAGATTCTAGTTGACCGGCACACCTTCGAACTGCCGCCCGATCTGCCTACCGGACGCTACCGCCTGGAACTCGTACTGCTGGATGAGGCCACGTCCGTGGCGATTCCACGGAATTCTGGTGAGGAGGCGGTGCAGTTGGCCGAGGTCGAGGTGATCGCCACGCCGGCCCTTAGGGAACTCCAAGAAAATAGTTCTCCCAAACAGATTCTCGATGCAGCCCGCAGCACTTCGAAAAAGCAATCTACAAGGGAGTTCCTTGGGCTTTTCCACCTCGTTTGAAGACATTTCGCGAATTCTAACAGGCTTCGTGATATCTTTCTGGCAGGTTTATTTCTCTGGAAAAGCCTTACTCCGCAATGAGGCCGACCTGCGAAATGAGGCTCTCGTAATCCCAGCCGGAGGCGTAGATTTGGATGGACGTGATCGTCCGGGGGTTGACAAGCGTCTCTTTTAGGTTCGGTTCCTCGAACAAGTACCACACATTCTGCGGGATTCGCTGCGCACTCTGGGTTGGCTTGTTGTCACGGTTCTGATAGTAGAACCCATGTGTCCAGTAGTTGTCGTTACCGTAGACATCCTTGTAGTTGACGCGCACAATGACCGGATACTCGGAGCTCTGGTCTCCCCCACCGGAAAGACTCTGGTAAACCAGTTTGATGTCTACACGCAGCTTAACCGACAAGTAATCGGAAACATCCTTGTTGATCTCATGAATGATGCCGGTCTCGCCGTGATTGCTCAGGCTGTCCGTCCGGTAGAAGCGGGCGGCGCGCCGGCCACCGACCGAGATCAACGATGCTGTGCCATCGACATCGCCGCCATCTCCGCCCTGGTCGTTGTAAACGCGCCAGCCGGCGGCCAGTTCGCCCCCAGTCAGCAGTTTCGTGCCGGCTAGAGCCTGCGCGAAATCACCATTGGACGCGAGGTTGCGCGCGGCCGGCAGGGGGCCTTGGGGCGCGCGATCGGCAAAGAAGATGGCACGCTCCCCCTGGTTCAGTAGAATCCCGCTGCCTTCTCCCTGCGCGTGTACCAGAGCTTCTCCCGTCCGTACGGCCAGTTGCGTTTCTTTGGGCATGGATTCCACGGCGTAGCTGCCCTCGCGTAGGGTGGCCACACCGTGAGGAGTCTGGATGATGGTGTTTGTTGGGCGATCCACGTCGGGTGCAACGCCGACGCGCACCCGGCCCTGGGTAACTTCCAGTACGATCTCTTGGGGGCGATCGCTGAACTGGAAGCGCGGCGACCGCATGCGACGCAGGGTCAGAAGCGTTCCTGGGAAGACCACTACGGTGCTGTAGTTAAAGAGCGTGAGGAACGCCTGGGAGGAAGAATCGGTGCGGATCTGGGCACCCTCTTTGATGTCATCCCGCACGCCGCCTTCCGCCACGGCGATTGGGGCCACGTTCTGTGCTTGCACCACCGGAACGGTTCCGGAGTTCACTTCCAACGTGGCTTTTTGTGGCGAGGTGCTTCGAGTCAAGTACCAGCGAATAGCCAGGGGAGATGTAACCACCAAGCTCACGAACACCACGAAGGCGCTGAGCAAGATTGTCCAGGCCAGCCGTTCACGACTCTTCGCGTCAACTGCGCTGTCTGAATCGACTAGAACATCACGGTGAACCGCCGATGCCGGCCAGTTGGTTCGCTCCACGTTTCTCGCACCTCATCAACAACGGCCATCCGGGGGCCCCGATGTAACCACATCAGGAGCGATTGCAAGGCCGTCGTTGATCCCTCGGCAATTACCTCCACCGTGCCATCAGGGAGGTTGCACACGTAGCCCACCAGTCCGATCTGCCGCGCTTGCTGTTCCGTGTAGTAACGAAAGCTGACTCCCTGCACCCGACCGGACACAATCGCCCGGAGGCGGTGCTTCGGTTCGGATTCTGTCATCAGAAACCATCCGCCTGACTCCGCTTGCCGACCGCCACAAGTGGATTATACCACGAACCGGCCAAGAGTTCAACTTCTCCCGTAACGACAGCCTTCAGTGCCGGGCCAGGGGCGATCACATCAGCCACTGTAGCAAGACGGTCAGCGTCAGCACGCTGGCCAGCGTGGACACAAACACGGTGCCGGTGACAAACTCGGGCCGGGTGTCGAACTCAGTAGCCAAGATGGTCGTGATCACCGCCGTAGGCATGCTGGCCTGCACGATCGCTACCTTCGCGGCCACCCCCTGGAGCCCGATGAGGCGTACCAGCAGAATCGCCAGGCCGCTCGACGCCAAAAGGCGCAGCAATGTCGCGGCCGTAATCGGGCCCCATTCGGTTTTTATGGCCGCCCGGGCCAGTTGCATGCCCAGCACGAGCAGCATAACCGGCACGGCTGCCTGGCCCAGCAGGTGTGTGGCCCGCGCCACGGAGGTGGGCACTGGTAGGGCGGTCACGTTTACGAGCAAGCCGAGCAGGACGGCGTAGCCGATCGGCACGCGCAGCACCCGGCGCAGGGCTTCGCGAGAATCGGCGTGGCCTCGAGCGGCGATGTACACGCCAAATGTGTTGGTCAGCAAGGAAATAGTGACGAAGAAGACGATAGCCAGGGCCAGGCCGGTTTCGCCGAAGGCGAACAGGTTCAGAGGCAATCCGTAATTGCCGGTATTCATGAATAAGACCGTGAGCAGGAACGCGCTGCGGTCCGCTCCCTGCCATTTGAGCGCCCTTGTCGCCCAGGACGCAGCCAGCCAAAGGGCAAGCACAACCAGCATGGCCACGGCAGCCATCTGGAAGAGTACGCGGCGGTCCAATTGCGTGGTGGAAAGCGAGGAGAAGGCCAGGCAGGGGCTGAGCAGATAGAAGGTCACTCTCGACAGGGTGTGAATGTCGAGGTCCAGCCAGCGGTCGAGCAGAAAACCAAGGCCGGCCATCAGGAGAATGGGGAGGATGATGTTGACGAGGACAGTCAAAGCATCTACTCAAGAGAGAACAGGCCCGGCGCCCAACCTCCGGCAAGGAACTGCACTTCCAGCAGAGCCTCTTCGGCTGCTACAGAAAGCGCCTCGTCGTCACCGTCTCGGCAGTGCGCCAGGGCCGTTTGGGCCTCGGGGCCACCAATCTGTCCCAACGCATAGATCGCCATCTCCCGTACCTCGCGATCCGGGTCGCCGAGCAAGCGGATCAGGGGTTGAACGGCGAGCGGGGTCTCCAGTTCGCCTGCGGCTCGGGCGGCTTCGTAACGTAATTCGGGGCTGGGGTTCGTCAATTCCAGGACTACGGTTCCCTGCCAATAGGGATCGGCGCTGCGCCCCATGGCGCAAAGAGCGCTGGCTTGCGTATTCTCGTCGGGGTCGTTATAGGCGTTCCAAATCATCTCTCTGGCGCGCTTGTCGCCGGAAAAGGAAACGGCCTCCACGGCGCGCCGGCGCACTTCTGGATGCTGGTCAGGTTTCGCGATCACGGAGAACAGGGAGTCCCGTACAGTTTCCGCGATCCGCGAGTCGAGGCTTTCCAGTTCGCCCAGCAGCACGAAACGGCCCAGCGCCCCGGCTGCCTGTGCCTGCACGAGCGACGAGGGATCCTTCGTCAACAGGTCCAGAAGGTCGCCGATCAAGTCGGTACGCTCATATTCCCAAAGACCCTCTATGGCCTGAGCGCGGACGTCCGGCTCTGGGTCGCTCAACGCCTCGCGAAACACCGCGTGGAAGTCGGCCGCATAGTCATCTTCGGTCAACTCGACCAGGCGGGTGATGATGTGTCGCCGCCGCCGCGGGTCAATCGTGGGCCACGCGCGGGGCCAATCACCCATCTGCTTGGATGAGAGGCCTGACAACTCGTAAAGAAGGACCGAACTTGCGTATTCCTCCCCGTGGGCCAGGGCTTCCAATGTCTTTGTCAAAGAGTTTGTTTCCATGACGGCGCACTCCATCCCGACCTCGAGCCTCCCCCTCGCCCATTTGACCCGGGGGAGTCCTTCCGAGGGAAGCGAGTCGTACTCCGGAACACGGCTCCCGGAGTACGACTCCGCTGAATCAACCAGGATTACCGGTCACGCACGGTTTCACCAAGCGCAGCCTGGGCCGCTGCCAGACGGGCGACGGGCACCCGGAAGGGCGAACAACTAACGTAATTCAGCCCGGCCTGGTGGCAGAAAGTGATGGAAGCGGGATCACCGCCATGCTCACCGCAAATGCCGACTTCCAAATCCGGGCGTACAGCTCGGCCTTCGCGAACGCAGAGGTCAATCAGCCGGCCCACACCAATCGTGTCCAACGTTTGGAAGGGGTTTGCCGGCAAGATGCCGTCCTCCATGTATTTGATCAGGAATTTCCCTTCCGCGTCGTCGCGAGAGTAGCCGAAGGTGGTCTGGGTCAGGTCGTTGGTTCCAAAGGAGAAGAATTGAGCGTACTCGGCGATCTCTCCGGCGGTGAGGGCAGCGCGCGGGATTTCGATCATCGTCCCGAATTTGTAGTCCACCTCACTGCCCTCTTCGGCCATGACTTGCTTGGCGACTTCTTCAAGTTCAACTTGAGAGACTTTGATCTCGTTGACATGGCCGGTGAGCGGGATCATGACTTCTGGATGCACGTCTACTCCCTCGGCGGCCACACGACAGGCGGCCTGGAAGATCGCCCGCACCTGCATCTTGATGATACCCGGCATGGTGATGCCCAGCCGGATCCCCCGAAGCCCAAGCATCGGGTTGGATTCGCGCATGCTTTCTACGGCCTTCAGCAGGTTCTGTTTCTCCGCCAGTTCTGCTTCCCCCTCAGATGTGATCTGGCCCAGTTCCTTGCGAGTGCGCAGCGCCGTGACGTCCACCAAGAGTTCGTCGAACGAGGGCAAGAATTCATGCAGCGGGGGGTCGATCAGGCGGATGATGACCGGCAGTCCGTCCATGACTCGGAAGAGCCCCTCAAAGTCGCCACGCTGCATGGGTAGCAGATCGCTCAGAGCTGCTTCGCGATCATCGTCATTGTCGGTCAGGATCATCTTCTGGACAATGGGCAGGCGACCTTCCTCAAAGAACATGTGCTCTGTGCGGCAAAGCCCGATCCCCTCAGCACCAAAATCGCGCGCGCGTTGGGCGTCGCGGGGGTAATCGGCGTTGGCCCAGACACCCAGGATGCGGATCCCGTCGGCCATGACCAGCAGTTTGTTGAGCTCCGGTGTCATCTCCGGTTCGATCATTGGCACCGAGCCTACGATCACGTCACCGGTGGAGCCGTTGATGGAGATAATGTCGCCCTCATTTATGGTCGTACCACCGGCCGTGAACTGGCGCTTCTCGATGTCGATGAGTAGCGCTTCGCAGCCGGCCACGCACGGCTTGCCCAGCCCTCGGGCGACAACGGCTGCGTGGCTCGTTGCGCCGCCGCGCGCGGTGAGAATGCCCGCAGATTGCAGCATACCGTGCACGTCATCGGGGTTGGTTTCTGGCCGAACCAGAATCACGCTCTCACCCTGCTTGCCCATCTCTTCTGCGGTGTCGGCATCGAAGATGGCCTGGCCTGATGCAGCACCTGGCGACGCGTTCAGCCCGCGAGCGATGATGTTCACTTCGGCTGTGGGATCGATCCGGCGGTGGAGCAATTGGTCCATCTGCAGGGGGTCAATTCTCTGGATCGCTTCTTCCTTGGAGATCAACCCTTCGTTGACCATGTCCACCGCGATCTTGACCGCAGCCTGGGCCGTCCGCTTGCCCGTTCGGGTCTGCAACATCCACAGCCGACCGCGCTCAATGGTGAACTCCACATCCTGAACATCTCGGTAATGTTTTTCTAACAGGTCACAGATTCCAATGAACTGGCCGTACGCTTCCGGAAGATCGTTTTCCAGATCGTTGATGGCATGAGGCGTGCGGATGCCGGCCACCACATCTTCGCCCTGCGCGTTCAGCAGGTATTCTCCGAACACGACGTCTTCGCCGGTGGCCGGGTCGCGGGTGAAGGCAACGCCGGTGCCGGAATCGAAACCCATATTCCCATAGACCATCGTCTGGACATTGACGCCGGTGCCCAGGTCATGTGGGATGTTGTGGTAATTGCGATAATCTACGGCGCGTTTGCGGTTCCACGACCCAAAGACCGCCCCGATCGCCAGGCGTAACTGCTCTGCGGGCTGTTCGGGGAAAGGCCGGCCCGTCTCCTCGCGGGCGATCTCCTTGAACCGCTCTGTGATCTCGCTCAGTTCCTCCGTAGTCAGATCAGTGTCGCTGGCGTCCGGGCCGTGGCGGTCCTTGTATTCGTCCAGCACTCGCTCGAACAGTTCGCCCTCCACGTCCATGACCACTTTGCCAAACATCTGCACGAAGCGGCGGTAAGCATCGTATACAAAGCGGGCGTTATCGGTCAGTTTGATCATGCCGGCAGCGGTGTCGTCGTTTAGGCCCAAGTTGAGCACCGTGTCCATCATGCCCGGCATAGACATCTTGGCTCCAGAGCGAACCGAGACCAGCAGTGGATTCTCCGCATCTCCAAAGATTTTGCCAGCTCGCCTCTCGGTCTCCTTCAGGGCGGCCATGACCTGGTCCCACATCCCTTCCGGAAACTCCTCGCCCGCAGTGTAGGAAATACAAGCTTCGGTGGTAATCGTGAAACCGGGAGGTACCGGCAAGCCCGCGTTACTCATCTCGGAAAGGCCTGCTCCCTTGCCTCCCAGCAGATCGCGCATATCAGCGCTTCCTTCCTTGAACAGGTACACCCACTTCTTTGCCGCCATTTTGTGTGACCTCCTCCTTCTTAGAATTATGACTTGCGGATCAACGGATCAGCAAACCGGCGAATGGAGCAACCGCCGGAGTCCAGGGGCGTCTATGCACCCTTTCACCTTTTCGCCTTGTTTGGCAACTGCTTGGCCACCAGCAACTCTTCCCCCAGCACATCAACGACCTTCACAGCCACTATAGCCTCACCGGCCGGGGCACGCAATTCGTATGACCCGCTGACCAATTCGTTCCGCTTCACTGGAATGTCGGCCAAGGCCACCCGAAATACGCGGCCGTCGTAGGCCGGGTCGATCATAACACAATCTACCATTGCCCGCCAGTCGGTGCGGTCGAGCAATGGCTTGCTTCGCTCGGATTGTAGGCATTCCACCAGCCTGAGGTTGACATAATCCTCGACGGTCACCCGAATGATGGGCTCCGGCCTGGTTGGTCCGTCCAACCGGTCAACCGAAACTTGAGCGACTGCCTGTTGTCGCCCAACCCTTTGCTTGCCCTGGCCCTCGCTCACCCGCCAGACGGTGAAACCTGGGCAGGTGGAGAGCCGCCCTGTCTCCACCTGATCGCTGACGGTGGCGTGTAGGCGTTTGGTCGTGGTCTGAATGGCCACCGGGTTGTCGTCGCCGGCGATCCAGCGGCGGCCCAGCTTCTGGGCCACGACAGCCGTTGTGCCGGAGCCGGCAAAACAGTCCAGAACGATGTCGCCGGGGTGGGACGAGGCACGGATGATCCGTTCGAGCAATGCTTCCGGCTTCATCGTCGGGTAACCTACGTCCCGAATCTGTGCCGCATTGATGCCGATGTTCCAGACGTCGTACTCGCCGATCCCGTTCTTTCGCAGGTAGGTCTTGACCCGCTCTCCACGAGGGTTCACGTTCCAATAGAAGCGCCCGCGCTCATCCTCCTGATCGAACCGGTCGATCTGTTTTCGCGTGTACGGGATCAGCACATCATGATAGTTGAACGTCCAATCGCTGCCCTTGGTGTAGTAGAGAATCGTATCGTGCTTGCGGTTGAACTGCTTCTCGCTGTCGCCACCGCGCGGGTAGAACCAGACGATCTCGTTTCGCTGATTCTCGGCACCGAACACCTCGTCCATCAGACAGCGAAGGTGATGACTCTTGCGCCAATCGCAGTGCAGGTAGATGCTCCCGTCCTCGGCCAGCAACCCACGGAGCAGCAGTAACCGCTCGTACATGAACTGGAGATAACTGTCGTCGGTCCACACATCGCTGTACTGCACTTGCTCACCGAGGCCGTTGCCCCGACCGTCACTCACTGCCCTCGGCACACCGCGCAGCCGAACCTTGCGCGCGTAGTTGGCCCCGGAGGCGAAGGGCGGGTCAATATAGATCAGGTTCACCCGGCCACGGAATTCGCTGGCCAGTAGGTGGGCCAGTACATCCTTGTTGTTGCCGTGGAAGAGCAGTCCGCCCTGTGGATAGGCCGCAGGCCAGCCTATCCAGGTTTCGGATTGGGCAGGCAGATAGGCTTCGACCAGTTGCGCTGGCCCAGCGGCGACTTGGCGCAGGGAGCGTTTGCCTTCCCAGTGCAGCGTGGCCTGGTTGCCGGCGGCCTCGATTCTTACCAACCTCTTCTCAGGAACCACCACGGCCTCTCGATTGGTGTTACCTGCGCAGTCGCCCCCCGTCACGCGCTACGATCCCTCCTCCTTCGCCACGCCCAAGACCATCAGCACCTGTCCCTGGTCCACGGTCGCGCCTTCCTCACAGCGCACTTCCTCGACGACGCTGTCCCAGGGCGCGCGCAACTCGTTTTCCATCTTCATTGCCTCCAGGATGAGTACGCCGTCACCGGCGGCAACCGCCTCGCTGGTGTTTACCAGTACCCTGACGACCAGGCCGGGCATGGGAGCGGTGATCTGGGCTTTGCCGGCCGGGCCACGGGTTTTGCCGCCCAGCTTGGCCAAGCTCTTCGCGCGCTCATCTTCCACCAACACCTCGTGCCGTTCGCCATCCACCAGCACGCGCCAGAGTCCTTCGTGCCGTTCGGCGATCACCTCGTGCGACTGCTTGCCGACCAGCAGGGAGAATACCTCATCCTCCACAATCGGGCGCAGATCGACCGGCAGCGGCTGACCATCTACGACAACCTGGTTTTCCTCGTCGATTTGAATCTCAAACACGTGATCATTTACGGTTGTCGTATAGTTCATCGTCGCAATACCTCCCTGCGTCCGTACAACTTCCATGGGTTCATCCCACTACCAGACGAACCGGGGGCCAATTGCACAAGGGCTTTCTGTCGCCGCTGGTGAGCGAGGATCGCCGCGGCGACGGCCGCTGCCTGAGCGTGACGATCTTGCAGATCGTGGATCAGGTCAGGGTTCTGTTGCAGGAAGGTTGTGTCATACACGCCGGCCATGAAGTTTGTGTTGTCCAGGAGTCGCTGGTGGAAGGGGATCGTGGTCTTGATGCCCATGATGCGGTACTCGCGCAGGGCCCGCCTCATGCGCAGAAGCGCTTCCCCGCGCGTCTCTCCCCACACGATCAGTTTGGCGACCATCGGGTCGTAATACAGCGACACCTCAAACCCCTCGAAGATGCCGCTTTCCACGCGCACGCCGGCGCCGTTCGGTTCCACCAGGTTCGTCACCCTGCCAGTGGAGGGCAAGAAGTTGTTGAACGGGTCTTCGGAAGAGATCCGACATTCGATGGCCCAGCCTTTGAGCGAGACGTCTTCCTGACTGTACCGCATCTTGCGCCCGGAGGCAATCCGCAGTTGCTCCTTGACAATATCGATTCCGGTGACCATCTCCGTGACCGGGTGCTCGACCTGCAGGCGGGTATTGACCTCCAAGAAATAGAATTTCCGGTTTTTGTCCACAAGGAATTCGACGGTTCCGGCGTTGGTGTAGTCGGCGGCGCGCGCGGCCTGGACGGCCACAGCCCCCATCTGCTCCCGAAGTTCTGGAGTCAAGAAGGAAGACGGCGCCTCTTCAAGCATCTTCTGGTGGCGTCGCTGTATGGAACATTCCCGCTCGCCCAGGTGGATAACGTTGCTGGCGCCATCAGCCAGAATCTGGAACTCGATGTGCCGCGCCCCCTGGACCAAACGCTCCAGGTAGACACGGTCGTCGCCAAAAGCGTTCTTCGCCTCGCGCCGGGCGGCCTCCAGCGAACGGTCGAACTCCCCCGGTTCGGTGACGGCGCGCATGCCCTTGCCGCCGCCACCGGCCGCCGCCTTGATGAGCAGCGGGTAGCCGACTTCCGGGGCCGCGGCCCGCAGTGATTCGTAATCCAGGTCCATCTCGACATCTGTGCCGGGGACGACCGGCACGCCGGCCGCTTGCATGGTGCGGCGTGCCTCCACCTTGTCGCCCAGCAAGGTAATGGCTTCCGGAGGCGGCCCGATCCAGGTGAAACCGGCCTCGGCGCAGGCACGAGCGAACTGGGCGTTCTCGGCCAGGAAACCGTAGCCCGGATGAATCGCGTCAACGTTGGCCCGGATGGCCACATCAATGATCTTGTCCATCCGCAGATAACTTTCGCCCGCTGGTGGCGGGCCGATGTGGTAGGCCTCATCGCTGTGCCGCACGTGCAAGGCGGTGCGGTCCACGTCGGAGTAAACGGCCACGGTCTCCAGGCCCAGTTCCTGGCAAGCGCGCAGGACACGCACGGCGATCTCGCCTCGATTGGCGATCAATACTTTTCGAAACATGTATTTCCTCCCCTGCCGGCTCTTCGTTTCGAGTTTTGGGTTTCGAGTTTCGAGTTCTTGCTCGCTCCTCCCCACAACCCCCAATTCCCAATCCCTAACACCCAGCCCCTAATCACAACGGGATGTTCCCATGCTTCTTGGGCGGGTTGTCGTCCCGCTTGTTCTGCAGCATCTCCAGGGCGCTGATCATACGAGGACGGGTCATGCGCGGCTCGATGACGTCATCAATGTAGCCATGGCTGGCGGCTACGTAGGGGTTAGCAAACAGGTCGCGATACTCGGCAACCAACTCGGCCTTACGGGCAACCGAGTCCTCCGCCTTGGCCAATTCATGGCGGAAGATGATGTTCACGGCCCCATCCGGCCCCATCACGGCGATCTCGGCCGTGGGCCAGGCCAGGTTGATGTCACCACGAATGTGTTTGGAGTTCATCACATCGTAGGCCCCGCCGTAGGCCTTACGCGTGATCACCGTCAGCTTGGGGACAGTAGCTTCACAGTAGGCGTACAACAGCTTAGCCCCGCTGCGGATGATGCCCCCATGTTCCTGGCCCAAGCCAGGCAAAAAGCCGGGCACATCCTCAAACGTGATGATGGGAATATTGAAACAGTCGCAGAACCGGACGAAGCGGGCCCCTTTGATCGACGAGTTGATATCCAGGACGCCGGCCAACACGGCCGGTTGTTGGGCTACCACGCCCACAGAACGGCCATTGAGCCGCGCGAAACCGATCATAACGCTTTGGGCATAGTGCTCTTGTACCTCAAAGAACTCGCCATCGTCCACCACCCGGCGGATGATCTCGCGCATGTCATACGGCCTGTTCGGATTGTCCGGGACGATGGCATCCAGTTCCGCATCCATGCGCAAGGGGTCGTCCGTCGGGGTACGGTACGGTGGATCCTCCATGTTATTTGGGGGGATGTAGCTCAGCAGCTCGCGGACGTATTGCAAAGCTTGCTCCTCGTTGTCGGCGGCGAAGTGGGCCACACCACTCTTGGAGTTGTGGACCATCGCCCCGCCCAGATCCTCGAACGTCACCTCCTCGTGAGTCACAGTCTTCACCACATCGGGGCCGGTGACGAACATGTAGCTACTGTTCTTCACCATGATCGTGAAATCAGTGATCGCCGGTGAGTAGACAGCCCCGCCGGCGCAAGGCCCCATAATGATCGAGATCTGTGGCACGACGCCGGAAGCCAATGTGTTGCGCAGGAAGATGTCTGCATAGGCTCCCAGACTGACGACGCCTTCCTGGATACGCGCTCCACCGGAATCGTTCAGTCCGATGACGGGCGCACCGTTCTTCGTGGCCATATCCATGATCTTGCAGATCTTCTCGGAGTGCGCTTTGCCCAGCGACCCTCCGAAGACGGTGAAATCCTGGCTGAAAACGTAGACCAACTGGCCCTCGATAGTACCGTATCCGGTGACGACACCGTCTCCCAGGATCTTGTTTTCCTCCATCCCAAAGTCATGACAGCGATGGGTGACGAAAATGTCCAGCTCCTGGAAGCTGTTGTCATCGAGCAACAGATCAACCCTTTCGCGAGCTGTCAGTTTGCCCTGGTCGTGCTGGCGTTTGATACGCGCTTCGCCACCACCGAGTTGGGCTTTGGCCCTAAGCTCTCGCAATTCGGCAATCTTGGGGTCTACTTCAGTCATATCCTCCTCGCTTTCGTATGTGCTTGCTTTGAACACTACCCTGCCGGCGGCCGCGTAGCATCGCCATCGTCATGCCGCCACCTTCAACGTGCAAATATCCTTGTCGATGTGGTGAATGAGGTGTTGGGCAGCTTGTGCTCAATCACCGGCTGCTATCAGAACTCGCTTCACCCTCTTGGTTTTGTTCAAACTATTACCCCAACAGCCGCACCGGCACGCCGCCGGCGAACGCGCCAGGCGGCACATCCTTGTTGACCAGACTCATCGCCGAGACGGTGGCCCCGTCGCCGATGACCACGCCCGGCAGAATCGTGCAGCCGGCTCCGATGCTCACGTCCCGCCCGATGACGACAGGCCCTTTGCGCCATTCCCGCACCATGAACTCGTGCGCCAGAATCACCGAATTGTAGCCGACGATGCTGTTGTCCGCTATCGCGATCTCTTCCGGGAAAAAGATGTCCACCATGCTCATCAACCCCATCGAGACGTGCGCACCCACCTTCATGCCGGTCAGCCGGTAGAGCACATTCTTCAGTGATAGGGACGGTAGAACCCGGCACGTGTAAATGAGGGCAAAGTTGTAGCTTACGCGCAGCGGATTGAGCACCTGCGCCCAGTACTGCAACGAGTTCTTCGACCCCTCCACCGGATGGATCTCCAGACGCGCCTTGCGTGTTTCGCTGCTACCCAGTTGCATGGCCGGCGCTCCGCTCTTTCTAAAAGTGAATGTCCATCACATCGGTGATGAAATCACGTGCCAAGGTCTCGATCTTTTGTTCTCGTAACGGTATCTTTTCAAAAAATGGGGGCAAACCATAGGGTGCAACAGAAATCAGCC
>CAZDTE010000014.1:0-37027 GCA_964508275.1 uncultured Ardenticatenales bacterium | reverse complement strand
CCCGCCGATGACGACCGGGCAGTCGATCTGTTCGCGGACCGCCGCCACGGCCTGCTCGATGCTGTACCACGAAGTCGTCATCGCCGTAGCCGCAAGCAGATCGGGCCCGAAGTCCACGATCTCTTGCACTTCATCGGCGATCTGTTTCTGTGGATCCAGGCCCATATCGTGGATGCGTACTTCGTGGCCGTCCTGCTCCGCCACAGCCGCCAGGTAGCCCAGGCCCAGCGACGGATAGCTGTTCACCATTTTGTTCCACTTCGGGCCGACCAACGATATCTTCATTGCTTCTCCCGCACCGTGTTCGTCCAGTTTGCTCCGTTCAAGGTCAGTATAACTCAACTTCATTAAAACCGGATGAACATGGGCATATTTAGAGGTTACAGTCCTTACATCTACCCGATCCGGTGGATGCCGGACCGATATTATACCGGAAAATGGCCCGCAAAGCAATTGACCCCTGGCGCTAACCGTGCTATAATTGCCACGAGTGTGTCGGGCAGCGGATGTGAGACGTGTGCGGCGGGCAAGGTTGCAGATGGTGAAAGGGGGATGGCGAGACACGCGCGTAGCGGTGCGGCACATAGCCACCTTCTTGAAGGCTGGCCACACCGCGGAGGAGATCGTTTGGGGCGGTTTGGCCGATGTAGAGCGACGTCTGGGGGCCGATGTGGTTTTGGTGCAGCGGAACCGAGATGAAGGAGGTTGATCGCATGAGTATCAAACGGGTTGGCGTTGTTGGCTGCGGCCTGATGGGCTCGGGAATCACCGAAGTGTGCGCCCGGGCCGGCTATGCCGTAGTCGTGCGCGAGGTCAACGACGAACTGCTCCAGCGCGGATTGGGGTACATCCAGAAATCCCTGGCCAAGGGAGTGTCCAAAGGCAAGCTCGCCGAATCGGAGCGGGACGCGACCTGGGATCGCATTACGGGCACCACCGACCTGACCGCTTTCGCGGACTGTGACCTGGTGATCGAAGCCGTCATCGAGAACCTCGACGAAAAGAAAAGGGTCTTTGCCGCGCTCGATGGGGTCACCCCCGGCCATGCCATCCTGGCCAGCAACACCTCATCACTATCCGTCACCGAGATGGCCGCCGCCACGCAGCGTCCGGAGCAGGTCATGGGCGTGCATTTCTTCAACCCTGTGCCGGTCATGCCACTCATCGAGATCGTGCGCACCTTCTTGACCAGCGATGACACGTATGTCACGGCGCGCACCTTCGCCGAGGGCCTCGGAAAACAGGTCGTGGTAACCAAGGACAACCCCGGTTTCATCGTCAACGCCCTCCTCGTGCCGTTCCTCCTCGACGCCATCCGCATGTTCGAGGCCGGGGTGGCCACGAGGGAAGACATCGACAACGCCGTGAAGCTGGGGCTGAACCACCCTATGGGGCCGCTCACCCTGGCCGATTTTGTCGGCCTGGATACGACTCTCTTTATCGCCGACGCCGTGTACGAGGAACTGAAGGATCCGCGTTACGCCGCTACGCCGCTCCTGCGCCGCATGGTCACTGCCGGCCACATGGGCCGCAAGAGCGGGAAGGGCTTCTACGACTACACGTAGCACCGGATGACTGTCGGGGACTGCACCGATGACCAAGCAGCTTCGTTTGCACTTCCGCTCCCACGATGTCAGCACCCAGGAGGGCGTGGCCGTGATCACCGAGGGTGGCGCGTTGCGCCTGACCCTCAGCCCGGCCTTGTCCATCGCGCTACGAGAAGCGGAGCGCATGGCCCGCGAAGCGGTGGAGATGGGCAAGGGCGTGGGCGGCTCCCCCCTGGAAGGTCTCGCCGTTTGGGGCATCGGCTGGACCGACAATCTGGTGATGGCCGCAGCGGCCGACCTGCACCTCGACAGCGTCACGTTGCGGCGTGAGCGGAACCGCCTCGTGTTAAGCGTGCGCTACGCACACGACCGGGCCAGCCTCACCTTGGAGCCTGGGGAGTTCGACGAGGTCGAGGCGAGCCGCTTCATGGCGGCGCTCGAAGACACAAGGAGGACCCACCGTGTTGGATGATCGGGCATTGCAACGTTTCATCAACCAACGGCAAATCAAGGCGGAGATCGTGCATCTTTCGGCGGAAACGGCCACAGTGGCTACGGCAGCGGAGGCATTGGGCGTCACACCCGAACAGATCATCAAGTCGTTGCTCTTCTTCGTCGGCGGCAAGACGATCCTGGTGATCAGTAACGGCACGGCAAAAGTGGATCGCAAGCTCATCGCGCGGCATTTCGATCTGGGGAAGAGGCAGGTACGCCTGGCTCGGCCCGCTGATGTCGAAGCGATCGCCGGCTTTGGCGTCGGCGCGATGCCTCCGTTCGGACACAAGAAGGCGCTACCAACCCTGATCGACCCTGGCGTGGTTGAGCAGGAGGAGATCTACGGCGGTGGTGGCACCACTTCGGCCATGCTCCGCCTCACCCCGCAGGCTTTGTTGGCGGTGACGGCGGGCGAGGTCGTCCCGGTTTCGTGATCTTTTCCAGTCAGATTGCGGACCTCGAGCTGACCGGTTTTCCGCTGCGGTGCGGGATGGATGTTTCAATGTTGGCAAGGAGGTGAGATACCATTGGCTGAAGGAAAGAAGCGCGCGCCACGAAATCGAACGCTCAAGCTAACTGGAGAAGAAAGGCGATTCTATCGATCGCGCCTAATTCAGTTGCACGGGCCAGTGGTGCTACAAGGGATCATTGACCGCACAATCTGTCAAGAGCTGTTTGGGACACTTGACTGGCTGCCTGCTCGTTCCGTTGATCTTCTATTCGCTGATCCGCCCTACAACTTGTCGAAGTCTTTCAACAGGCGTTCGTTTTCTCAGGTGTCTTCGATAGAATACGAACAGTGGCTGGAGTCCTGGCTTGAGAACCTCGTTAGAGTTTTGAAACCCACGGCTTCTGTATACATCTGTGGCGACTGGCGATCTTCAGCAGCGATTCAGCGGGTAGCCGAAAGGCTATTCATCGTGCGAAATCGCATCACGTGGGAGCGAGAGAAGGGCAGGGGAGCGAAGCGCAATTGGAAGAACTGTTCGGAGGCTTACCAGATTCTACGAAGAGGACACGAACTACTTCGTCCTGCTGATAGTTGGCTATCACCTGGAGGCAATGCAAGCCATCGTCACAAGTGTCAGGTTTGTACCGATCGAGTTTCTTGGATGGGATTGCCTGACGGTTGGTGCGCTGGGGTGGGGGCAGATTCAGGTTGCGAATTCAAACTACATTACCGTGAATCCTCAGCGCTCTCGAAAGAAGTGGATGCTTGATCTGTGTGACGTCTTGTTCGAGTTCTACCCCAAAGAGATCGCCAAGATCAATGAGAGGCTCGAGTATTTCCGTCGGATCCGGAGGACGTGGCTGGCAAAGCCAGTTGACTGAAAGAACGTGCGCATATGGAGGCCTATCATGGAGTACGAAAACATTCTCACTCGTCTCAAAGAAAACGTGGGCGTCGTGCAGATCAACCGGCCCCAGGCGATGAACGCCCTGAGCGATGCCGCCAGCCGGGAGATGGTCGACGCACTCAAGGCGTTTGATGCCGACCCAGAGATCGGGGCAATGGTGCTCACCGGCAGTGCGCGAGCCTTTGCGGTGGGCGCCGACATCAAGGAGATGGCCGGCGCTACTGCTGCGGACTTCCTGCGGTTCGACAAGATCGGCGTCTGGGACGAGGTGCGTGCCCTGCGCAAGCCGGTCATCGCGGCCGTTAGCGGGTATTGCCTGGGCGGCGGCTGCGAGATTCCGCTGGCCTGCGACATGATCGTTGCCTCGGAGACCGCCATCTTCGGCCAGCCGGAGGTGAACATCGGTGTGATCCCCGGTGCGGGCGGCACACAGCGCTTGGCACGCGTCCTGGGCAAGGCGCTCACCATGGAGATGGTGCTGAACGACCGGCGACTGACGGCCCAAGAGGCACTGCAACTCGGCCTGGTCAACAAGGTTGTGCCGGTGGAGCATTTCCTGGACGAGGCGATAGCCCTGGCCCAATCGATCGCCGAGCGGGCGCCGCTGGCCGTGCAGTTGGCCAAAGAAGCAGTCAACTACGCCTTCGAGACCGGCCTGACCGAGGGCCTGTCCTATGAACGCAGACTCTTTTACTACCTTTTTGGTACCGAGGACCAAAAGGAGGGCATGCGCGCCTTCGCCGAGAAGCGCGCCGCGCGCTGGACGGGGCAGTAGTCGTTGACAGGGGTGACGGCGTGATGAGGGTGCCCTTGGTAGACGTGAGCTATGAACTGCTAGACTCCGGGGACCAGGCCAAGCTGGAGCGGTTTGGGGAGTATGTCCTGAGTCGCCCAGCGCCACAAGCGATCTGGTCCCGACGGCTGCCCTCGCGCCTGTGGAGCGAAGCCGATGCGACCTACACACGGAGCCCCAGCGGCGGTGGGAGTTGGCATCATCGCCGGCCTTTGCCCCAGTCCTGGATGCTTGAACTCGGCGGCCTGTCCCTGAAGATCAAGCCCACCGACTTCGGGCACCTGGGCGTATTCCCCGAGCAGCAACCGCACTGGGGCTGGATCACCCGCATGATCCGCGAGTCACCCGGTCCGGTAAACGTGCTGAACCTGTTTGCTTACACCGGGGGCAGTACGCTGGCCGCGGCTGCCGCCGGCGCCTCGGTCTGCCACCTCGATTCGTCCCGCGGTGTGGTCGCTTGGGCCCGGGACAACGCTGTCCTGTCCCATTTGGTCGATTGCCCGGTGCGCTGGATAGTGGACGATGTGACCAAGTTCGTCCGTCGCGAAGACCGCCGCGGCCGCCGCTACGATGCCATCATCCTCGACCCCCCTTCGTTCGGGCGAGGGCCGAAGGGCGAAGTCTGGAAGATCGAGCGCGAATTGCCCGTGCTGCTCCGCGCTTGCCGCACCCTGCTCAGCGACCGGCCCCTGTTCGTGCTGCTGTCTTGCCATTCACCGGGCTTCACCCCGCTCGTGCTTCGAAACCTGCTGGCCGAGATGATGACCGGCACCGGCAGACGGTTCGACGCAGCCGAGATGGCGCTGGCAGAATCGGATGGCGAACGTAGCCTGCCCAGCGGGAGTTTCGCCCGGTGGGTGGCTGGGAATGAGGTAGACGACGAGTAGGCGGAGGAGCGAATCACGAATAAACCGTACCAGGTCGAGACCCTAACTAGCGCCGGTAACCCGCGCATCAAGGAGATCGCTCGGCTGCGCAGGCGTCGCCACCGTGACCGCTGCGGGGAAATGCTAATCGAAGGGGAGCGGGAGTTGGTCTGTGCCATGCAGGCCGGCGTCACAATCCGCTCACTTTTCAGTTGCTCAACGTTGCTCTCCCCTGCCGGTCGCCGGCTGCGCGAACAAGCCCGGCGTGCTGGCGTCCCGCTTTTCTCCGTGAGTGAGCAGTTGTTCGGCAAGATCGTGTACCGCGAGCGGTCCGATGGATTGCTGGCTATCGCAGAGCAGCCGAGCCACACGCTGGACGCGCTATCGCCGGCCGAACGCCCGTTGCTGGTGGTTGTCGAGGGCGTAGAGAAGCCGGGAAACCTGGGTGCTGTGTTGCGTTCAACCGATGCCGCCGGCGCCGATGGCGTGATCGTCTGCGACCCGGCGACAGACGTGTACAATCCGAACGTGGTGCGGGCCAGCCTGGGGATGGTCTTCCTTGTACCGCTGGCCCAATGCGCTACATCCAAGGCAGTGCCGTGGCTACGGGAACGGGACATTCAAATCGTCGCCGCCACAGCCCATGCCGACGTGCCGTACACCGAGATCGATCTGCGACCGCCAACCGTGCTGGTCATCGGCAGCGAGAAGTCAGGCCTGAGCGTTGCCTGGCAAGAGGCGGCTACATTTAAGATTCAAATCCCCATGCACGGCCACGGCCGTTCACTGAACCTGCTCGCGGCGACCACAATCCTGCTCTTCGAGGCGCGCCGCCAGCGGGCCGCAACGCAGCGCCGGTGAAGGTGACGCACGCACGCGGATCGATGAATCTCTCAATTGCCTGCTTTGTTTCCCCCCACGGTTACGGACATGCAGCCCGAGCGACCGCAGTCATGGAGGCGCTGCACAAGCTTGATTCCACGGTCAGCTTCGAGGTATTTACGCAAGTGCCCGGCTGGCTCTTCGAGGACTCCCTTTCCGGGCCGTTCCGCTACCACGCGTTGCTAACCGACATCGGACTTGCGCAGCAAACCTCGTTGGCGGAGGACATCCCCGAAACGTTGCACCGGCTGGACGATTTCTTGCCGTTCGACAGCGGCCTGCTCCAGGCGCTCGCCACGCAGGTCTCCGGACTCGGTTGCCGGTTGGTGATGTGCGACATCGCGCCGCTGGGCATCGCCGTCGCCCGGCAGGCCGGCCTCCCCTCCGTGCTCATCGAAAACTTCACCTGGGATTGGATCTACGCAACGTATGCCCACGAGGACGCCAGGATCGAGCGACACATCACGTACCTGCGGGGACTGTTTCGAGCCGCCGATTATCATATCCAAACCGAACCGGCGTGCGACCGCCGCCCCGCGGACCTAACGACGCTGCCGGTCAGCCGGCGGGTGAGGACACCGGCCCCAACGATACGACGGAAACTGGGAATCCCGAAGCAGGCCCCTGCCGTGCTGCTCACGATGGGGGGAGTGCCCTGGCAGTACACCTTTCTGGAGCAACTGGAGCGACACCGCGCTGCCTATTTCGTGATCCCGGGCGCCGGCGAATGGGCACGGGATACTGGCAACCTCGTGTGTTTGCCCCGCCGCGCCGGCTTCTATCACCCGGACCTGGTGAATGCCTGCGACGCCGTCATCGGCAAGCTCGGGTATAGCACGCTGGCCGAAGCGTACTGGGCAGGAGTACCCTTCGGTTTCATCGAGCGCCGGCGGTTCCGTGAATCGCCGGTTCTGGCCGCTTACGTTGAGGCCCAGATGAGCGGCCTGGCCATTTCGGAGGCTCAGTTCCGGTCCGGCGAATGGTTATCTCGACTGCCGGACCTGCTGGCCAAACCCAGAGTACGCCGGCCAGGCGCGAACGGAGCAGGCCAGATCGCGCGGTTCATCCAAAATCTGCTTGAGCCCTGAGCTCCAGTCGTCACGTTTCACGCAGCACGCACCACCCCGGTAGATTCACGCTCTCTGCTTACACCATCTCTTGCACTTGCGCGAAGGCGTTATCCAATATCTCAATCGCCTCGTCGACATGTTCCTTCTGGGCGATGAGAGGCGGCGCGATGCGCAGGACGTTGTTGTACAGGCCACCCTTGCCGATGAGCAGGCCGCGGGCTCGCGTCTGTTCGAACAGGTAGTTCACGGCGTCGGGCGCCGGCTCCTTGGTATGCGGATCCTTGACCAGTTCCACACCCTGCATCAAGCCCATGCCGCGCACATCGCCGATCACCGGGTACTTCTCCTGCAAGGATTCCAGCCCGCCACGGAGGTGGCCACCTACCTCAGCAACGTGTTGCGGATTCGCCTGTTTCTCCAGCACTTCAATCGTGGCCATTGAGGCTACGGTGGAGACAGGGTTGCCGCCGAACGTGCTGATCGTCAGGCCTTTTCCGACCATCCCCTCGGCGATCTCCGTGGTTGTGATCGTATTACCCAGCGGGAAACCGTTGGCGATCCCCTTGGCCATGGTCATGATGTCGGGCTGCACGTCCCAATGCTCGATGCCAAACCACGTGCCACCAGTGCGCCCGAAACCGGTCTGCACCTCGTCGCAAATGAACAGGCCCCCATACCGGTGGGTGATCTCCATCGCAATCTTGAAGAACTCCGGCGGGGCTGTGACGAATCCGCCCACGCCCTGTATCGGCTCGGCCAGGAAAGCAGCAATTCTGCCAGACGTGGAGGTTTTGATCACTTCCTCCAGGTCCTCGGCGCAGGCCACACCGCAGTCCGGGTACGTCATCTTTAGGGGGCAGCGGTAGCAATACGGGTTCATGGCGTGCTTGATGCCGGGGATATGCGTGCCACCGATTCGCCAGCTCGCGTGGCCGGTCAGGCCCATGCTCAACATTGAGCGACCGCTGTAACCGTAGCGCAGGGCGATGACCTCCTGATAACCGGTGGCCGTCTTGGCCAGGAGGACGGCGGTCTCGTCGGCCTCGGTGCCGGAATTCGTGAAGTATGAGGTCTGGAGATTGCCGGGCGTGATCTGAGCCAGCTTCTCCGCCAGGTTGACGTGATTCTCGTTGGGATACAGCGTGGATGAATGGATCAGCTTTGCCGTTTGTCGCTGCGCCCGTTCCGTCACGGTGGGGTTGTTGTGCCCCACGCTGGTCGCCAGAATTCCGGCGAAGAAGTCCAGGTACCGGGCACCCTCAACGTCCCAAATATACATCCCCTCGCCATGGTCCAACGGCAACGGCTCTTCGTAGTAGAGCAGGTGGTTGGGCCACAGGTACGACCGCTGCTTTTCCAGGACTTGCTGAGTGTTCATCTTCCTCCCTCTCTTCCTTGTGTGTAGACCGATCTTAACACCTATTTCGCATTCTGTCAAAACAGCACTCAACAGAATTCCCCTACACCAGGCTGCTCTAGCCAGGCTCCCCTTCCTGGCCCAACACCAACGCCACGGCACCCCACAACCCCGCATCATCACCCAGAGACGCCGGCACGATCTGTACGCCGTCGTGGTAGACCGGCATCGTGCGTCGGCGGAAGGTTTCGCGGACAGGGCCAAACAACAGGTCGCCGGCGTTGCTCACCCCTCCGCCGATCACCACAAGCGCCGGGTCGAGCAAGTGCACAAGAGCGGCTACCCCCATGCCGACGTAAACAGCAGCGCGATGCACCACCCCACCGGCCAATCGATCCCCCTGGCGCGCAGCCCGGACCACCATCTCGGCGGTCAACGGTCCCGATCCCTCGACCAGCAGGTCGCGCAGGATGCTCGGCTCGCCGCCGGCGACGCGGGCGCCGGCCTCGCGGGCGATTGCCGGCCCGGCGGCAACCGCCTCCAAGCAGCCGTGCTGCCCGCACCCGCACAGCGGCCCCTCCGGCTCCAGCACGAGATGGCCGACCTCCGCAGCCAACCCATGGGTTCCCAGCAGCAATGCTCCACGGCTTATGATCCCACCGCCAATCCCGGTGCTGATCGTCAGGTAGACCAGGTCATCCACCCCTTTCCCGCAGCCAAAGCGGTGTTCGCCCAGCGCCGCCAGATTCGCATCGTTCCCGGCCCACACCGGCAGCCCCAGCCGCTCTTGGAGGATGTCCCGCAACCTGAGCCGATCCCAGCCGGGGAGGTTGGGCGGGCTGTGAATCACGCCGCTCCAGGGGTCAATGGGGCCCGGCGCCGCCACCCCCACGCCCAGCACGCGCGAGGGCGATTGATTGGCGAGCAACTCGCGTACCCCGGCCACCAGCCGATCCAGGACGGCCGGCGCGCCTTCGTCGGCCCGCGTGTGCTTCCGCGCACCCCTCAGCCGGCGGCCATCGCGCGTGGCCAGCATGATCCGGAAATGCGTGCCGCCCAGATCTATCGCAACGATCAATTCGTCGGTCTGCACCATGTTCTGCACCACCTTGTCCACTACTACGCCTCCGGCCATCTGGCCGATGTGTTGGCCCTTGCTCGTGCTTCCCCCACGACAAACAGCGATCCCGTCACGCAAACCAGATCGCCGGGGCCCGCCCGATCAGCGGCCATACGCACGCCCTCCGCAACAGAAGGCGCGACCACCGGCGCGAAACCCAGCCTACGGACAACCGCTGCGATCTCCTCCACCGGCATCGCCCGAGGGAACCGCGGCGCGACGACGACCACGTCGTCCACCGCCGGCAACAGTACACGCAGCACACCCTCCACATCCTTGTCCACCAGCGAGCCGTACACCAGCCTGATGCGGCGCGGCTTGAAGTAATCTCGCAGGCCGGCCACCAGAGTCCGCGCCGATGCCGGATTGTGCGCACCGTCTGCCACCACCAACGGCTCGCGAGACAGCACCTCCATCCGGCCAGGCCAACGCACCGTGGCGATCCCTTCGCCGATGGTCGGCGCCGCCACCGGAAAACCACGGGACCGCAGCAACCCCACAATAGCCAAAGCCACGAGTGCGTTTTCGATCTGATGATCGCCGGGCAGCGGCAAACGAAACGGCCCGGCCGCCGCAACGAAACGACCAAATTGGTCCCCTTCCTCGTTGCCGGCCACCGCTTGCAGGTCAAACAGACTGCCATCTTCGGAGCGACGGAGGATGCGCGTGTTCCACAGATCGCGACTGCGGACGATCCTGGCGCCGCGCCGCCGGCAGACCCCGGCGATCACCGCGTCCGCTTCTGGCCTCTGCGGCGCGAGGACAAGCGGCACACCTGGTTTGACAATGCCGGCCTTCTCGGCGGCGATCTCAGCAAGGGTGTCGCCCAAGAACGTCGTGTGCTCCAGGCTCAGGGAGGTGATCGCCGTGACCAGCGGGTCCAGCACGTTCGTCGCATCGAGCCGGCCGCCCATCCCCACCTCCACTACCGCGATTTCGACGCCGGCTCGCGCGAAGTGCAAGAAGCCCAGGGCCGTGATCAGCTCGAACGTCGTGAGCCCCGGAATCTGCGCCACAGCCGGTCGCATCTCCCCGACCAAACCGGCCACGCGGTCCTCGGCGACGAGCTGGCGGTTGACCTGCACTCGCTCGCGGAAGGAAAACAGATGAGGAGAGGTGTATAGCCCCGTGCGGTACTCCGCCGCTTGCAACATGCTGGCGATCAGGGCCGCTGTGGAGCCTTTGCCTTTGGAACCGGCCACATGCACGCTGGCGAATCGGCGGTGCGGATCGCCGAGCGCGGCCAGCAGCTCGATCACTCGACCGCGATCGTACAATTCTGGGGCATACCGCTTAGCCGGCGCCAGCTCAAAGTTTGTGAAGCTGTAGAGATACTGTACGGCCTCGTCGTAATCCATCGGCGGTCATACCTGTTATGAAAACAGAGTGTCGAGTGTCACGTATTGCGTACCGCGTGTTGCGTACCCGACTGCTCGACGCTCCACGATTTTCATCCACGGCTGCCGCGGGCAGTCGCCGTGGTCTGCGCGCAAGTGCTCGTAGGCACTGTTATGAACGTTGCCGATCTCTCCCCCCTCCGGCTCCCCCCGAAGGGGGCCCCCGCATGGGGGGATAGGTGCGCACGGCCTGGCGCAGCCAAGACCAGGTATTCTCCATTGTATTACAGTGCACCTCGCATTTGCCATCTCCATCCAATCCAGCGCATACTGGCTCGCACTGTGATTGACTACCTGGTGTTGATAGCCAGCGCCGCTGAGAAAGTTGTAGATGCAGTAGCTGTCGGTGTAGACCTGCGCGCCACGGGCGACCATCTGGTGTACAATTGGTCGGATGGTCGTCGTCTGCACGTTGCGCAGGACGAACAGCCGTACCTGACCTCCCCGACAGAGCAAACCGAAGACCGGCAAGCGGTCGCTTTCCCACGTACCGCGCCCGCGTCGTTTGAGTCCCCGTTTGCGAGCGTCGCACTCCAAACTGGGCCTGTCGCCTGACATCTACTTCTCCCTGACACATAATTCAGCATACTTGCCGCCATTACGCGAATAGTGAGAAATTCTCTGGAAAAGCCTAGCTACTCACTCTGCCGCGCCACGACGTTCCCCCGGAGCTTCGGCATGGTTTGATGCACACTCATCTTTTCCCCCGAACATTAGCACAGTGCAACCGGTTGGCCCTGGCCCCACAACAGCTCTGTGCAACCGGGTATTCTCGACGGTCGCCCCCGCCAAAATCACCGTGTCGGACAGGTAGCTGTGTCGAACGCAGGCCCCTGGCGCTAAGGTAACTCTCGGCCCCAGCACCGCATGCTCGACCGTAGCAGAACCACTCACCCAGACGGTGTTGCCACCGTTCGACGATGATGGCAACAAGTGTCCGTCGGGATCTTCCCAAACACGATCTTGCAGGGAGAGGTATTCCTGCACAGAGTTGATATTGTATCTCCACGCATCCAGCGGCCTAGCGTGTAAATGATCGCCTGAGGCGAGGATTGCATGCGTCAGGACCGCCAAGTTATCGGCGTCCTGGATGGTGGCAGCCGTTTGCAGCGCCTCGCGATTCAGAACGTAGCAGCCGGTAGCGGCCAAAGTTGCCGCGCTGGCCGTGTCATCAGGCACGGTCTCGACGAAAAACGTCGCGGAAGAAGAAGGGGCTGACTTTATTGCCTCGACGGGGAGGGCCGAGAAGCAATTGTCACCATGGAGGATCAGGATTGGCCCCTGGGCCGCTTGCTCAACCGTGGCCAACGCTCCGAGAGGTGTGTACGGCTTGCCTTGCTGTAGTACGTGGACCGGGCGCGCCCCGGCCAGATGCGCGATCAGTTTGTCCGCTAGATGCCTAACTACTACGTATACGGTGCGTGGGCGCAGCGGCTCAATCTGGTGCAGTAGGCGGTCGAGTAGCGTTCCACCGGGGACCGGAAACAGAGGCTTTGGAGTCCAATACGTGAGGGGCCTCAAGCGCCGCCCAGCGCCGCCAGCCAAGATGGCAACGTCCATTGTCAGGCACTAAGGTGTGGTAGACGCGTCGGGCATGTTATGCAGATCGAAGGTGAGCCCTTCGTATGCGGCGTACGTGGACGGGAACAGGTTCCGGGCCTCGCGCTCCATCGCCATGACCATGTTGTCGTCATGCGAGGGGTCGTGATGATAGAGGACCAGAGTGTGGACGTTGGCCCTTCGCGCGACGGAGGCAGCCATTTGAGGCGTACTGTGCCCCCATCCTTGCTTGGAGCTCTCTGTGTCCAGGTACTCCGCTTCCGTGAACTGAGCATCATGGATGAGCAGGTCAGCGCCGTCGGCGAACTGGCCGAGTCGCTGGTCGCCCCCCACGTAGCCCTCGGTGTCCGTTGCGTAGACCAGGGACTTGCCGGCCCACTCGATTCGGTAGTGGAAGACGCCTTCTTGTGGATGGGCATAGCTCTTCTGCGCGTAGATCACAACCTCGCGGGGGGCCGAGACGGTCGCGTCGTGGTACCGGTGACGGAACTCGGGGTTCTTTTCGCTGTTGGGGAAGACGATCATGTCCGTCTCCTCCATGTTGCGGATGACCTTGAATGAGTGCAAGTCTTGGAGCTGGACGGGGAAAGCCGGCGGAAGCATCGCCCTGGATAGTGCTTCCTCGAGATCTTGGTCAAACGTGCGTGGGCCCAAGATGTGAAACGTGTTGGCTCCCTGATATGCAGGCAAGAAGAAAGGGATCCCCTGCGTGTGATCGTGATGCGTATGGCTGAACAGGATGGTGGCCACAGTGGGGACATCTCGCTCCTTCCGTCGCCGGACCAAGTCTTGCCCCAAACCGATGATTCCGGTGCCTCCATCCAAAATGATCAGATGGCCATTCGCTTGCACTTCTACGCAGGGCGTGTTTCCCCCAATTGCGACCGTCGACGAACCAGGAAGCGGATAGCTGCCCCGCACTCCCCAGAATCGTACCAGAAAGCGGTCTTCCATTCAACGATTATTCCACGTAAGCATTCGGCCATCTGCCGAACACCTACAGCCCAACAGGCAGAGATAAAAAGTGGGAAGATTCCCATCATTATTGTACGAGTTTGGGGGGAATTGTCAAGGGGACGTAGGTACTACGATCCGGTTTCGTGGTCCAGGTGGCAGGTATCGTTGATGTGACGCACGAACCAATGCTCCCCGTCCCAGGCGATGAGGGTCCAGGAGGCGTTGGCGATTTGCAGGCGATAGAGCCCGTTGATAGGAAAGCCCAGCACATGGGCCAACAGGGCCCGCAAGACAGCCCCGTGCGAGACCACGACGATCTGCCCGTCCGAATGTGCCGCGACGATCTCCTCCATGCCGGCCACCATGCGCTGCTGCGCATCAACGTAACTCTCGCCGCCGCCGCGCCGAAAATGCGGATCGCCCGCGTGCCAGGCTGCTGCTTCCTCTGGAAAGCGGGAGGTGATCTCCTCGAACGTCAGGCCGGACCATTTGCCGACGTCGATCTCACGCAGTTCCTGCTTCGCGATCAGCGGCGCTCCCGTGCGCTCGGCAATCGGCCTGGCGGTCTCATGCGCCCTCGACATGTCACTGGTGTACACTGCCTGGATCGGCTGATCGGCCAGGCGCGCTGCCAGCCTTTCCGCCTGCCGGCGACCCTTGCTGCTCAACGGCGTGTCCGTCTGCCCCTGAAACTGCCCGCTCAGATTGCCGAGCGATTCTGCGTGGCGGACGAGAAGCACGGTGAGTTCAGCCATTCCTGCCCTCCTCTCGCGCGGTCACGTAGATCCCGGCCAGGATCAGCGTGCCGCCAATCACCTTCGCTGTCGTGAGCCCCTCTCCCAGCAGCAGGTAGGCCATGATCGTCGCCGCGATCGGCTCCCCCAACAAGCTCACCGCGATGAAAGAGGCGGAGAGGTAGCCCAGTGCCCAGTTGTAGGAGGAGTGGCCCAGAATCTGCGGGATCAGGGCCATCAGCAGGAACAGCGCCCAGGTTTGTTGGGAGAAACCGGAGAAGGGTTGTCGGGTGACCAGAGCGAAGAGCACGAGGAGCAGAGCAGCCGCGCTGTAGACGATGACGACATAACTGAGCAAAGACATCCGACGGCGCAGATTGCGTCCCATCAGGATGTACAGAGCAGCCATGATCGCTCCGCTCAGGGCGAGGATATCCCCTAGCGCCTGTTCCGGAGCCAGCCCGAAGTCGCCCACGCCGATGATCACACCGCCGATGACGCTGATCACGATCCCCACGGCCATGACGCGACTCACCCGCTCGCCGGTGATCAGCGGCGCAACCAGTCCGACCCAGAGCGGATTTGTGTTCACCAGGACGACCGAGCTGGCCACCGAGGTGTAATCCAACGAGCTGACCCAGGTGGCGAAGTGCAGTGCCAGGAAGAATCCGGTGAGCAGGGCCAGCAGCAAGTCATGCCGACGGAGCCGGCGCAGGCTCTGTCCTTCACGCCAGAGGCCCACCGGCGCGAGCAACAGCGAGGCGATCCCCACACGGTAGGCCGCGATGGTCAGCGCCGGCGCATCGGCCAGCCGTACGAAGATGGAGCCGAACGAGACGGCCAACACCCCGACGCAGATGACCGCGTACGGGTTGATTCGAGGGTGCTTGCCTTCGGGATCGCTCATGTCTCGTCGTTGCTCGCTGCGTGCGTTACAGCATCCGCTCCAGAGGCGTGGAGATCACGTCGCCGCTTGTGGCGACTCGCAATGACTACCGGCCACCGGTCGTTACGTTGCAGGGAAAGATCGCACCCAGCCCAGGCTGAGCGGGGAAGCGAACGAAACGCAGAGCAGGATCCCGCAAGTTCGCGAAGAAGTTGCCATTGATCTCTACCTTGACGCGACCCGCCGGGCGTCCTCCACGGATCAGGAGGCCCTGGGGCACGGAGAGGGAATAGTCAGCACGCGAGCTGTCTTGCGTGTGCATTCCCAGCATGCTAAGGATGAGCACGCCGCCCTCCGCGGCCACAAGCGCCTCATCGTACTGCAGCGGGTCGCCGTCGCTGAATTCGACCGTCTCGCGCCCTCCCGGTGGCGTCGTGGCCGGCAGGCCAAGCCGCCGGGCGTACTTTAACCCAAGTGTGGGGCTTTGTAGACAACCATCCTCCACGTACACTTGTCGCCGTGCCGGCAGACCCGCGCTGGTGAAGGTGAACGTCCCGGCCCGCATCGGTTGCAGTGGGTCCACCACCAGTCGGATGTCATCGCGGAAAACTTGCTTCCTTTCGGCGAAGTCGGCTTTCCGAAAAGCGGACTGTTCGTGGAAAACCTGCGAACCAGACAGGTTGGCCCACACGAACTGGCCCAAGAAGCTGCTGACGACGCGGGGGTGCAACAGCACCGGACGCACGCCGTTGTCTCCCAGCTCGACCTCCTGACGCAGCGGTGGAAGGTACAAGCAGGTCCGCGCGATCTGTCCCTCAATTTCGGCCAGCGAGTAGGGTGCGCGCTGACCGAAGCCGTCATACACTTGACCGTCATACCCGTAGCTGTAGCCGAAGCCGGTGCTCTGGGTTTCAACCTCCAGACCGGCTGAGGTGATCACCCCGCCCCGCCCTTCGCTGCCCGACACGTTGCCGTTGACCGTCCGAATCTCGTAGGCTTGCTGTGGATCGAGGATCGCCGAGAGCACGGCCAGCAGTCGATCCGCACCCTCGCTAATCAGCGTGGCCGTCTCTGGCGCGTACGTCTCCAACGTCGGGTACGTCTGTGGGCCCAGGAAGTTTGCTGCGTCCGGATCGTCGTAGGCAGCCTGCCGGGCCGCCGCCACGATGTCGTCAAAGTGGACCAGCGTGTTACCATCCACGTTGCCTCTGCTGAGCCGTTCGTCATCCCACTGCACCAGGTAGCTGCCACCGCGCCCATCGGCGTAGCTCGGAGGGCCGTAGACGTTCCCCACTTCGTTGTCCCGGATGCCGATCCCCATGCTCCTGCCTTCGTGCCAGGTCAGCCGCCAGGCGCGGATGTTGGGATGCTTGGCCAGCCGGTCAGCCAGTTGCTGGAAGTACATGCTACTGGGCCACTCCGCCGATCGTAACGTGACGGTTGCGCTCCAGGTGCAACAGGAAATGCGAGCCGCCGCTCGACGGCACCTGCTGTCCGGCCTTGCCGCACGTGCCGATCGCATCCAATTGCAGCGGGCCAAAGCCGGCGCGAATCGACTGCAACGCTTCCAGCGTCTTGCCGCTGAATATTGCCGGTTTGAAGAGGCGAACTCCGTCGCAGGTGAGTTCGTACAGCCCCGTGCAGTTGAAAACGAAGTCGCCAAGGACCGGGTTCACCTGGCCTCCCTTGTAGCCGGAGAGATAGATCAGGGGCCGGTTGTCGTGGAGCAGCCCGTGATCGCGGGCCAACTCCCAGACAACCGCGGGCGTGAGTTCCTCGAACGGCAGGTCGACCGGCACAGGCTGGTCAACTTCGATGCGGATGTTCGTCATCCTGGGCACAGGGACGTGACGATAGCTCTGGCAACGACCGGCGCCGGTGATCGGGACGCCGGCGGTCTCTGCAGAGAAGGGATCGGCCAGGGCCTCGCGCAAGACGCCATGATCCACGATCGTGGTGCGCTGCCTACGCACGCCATTCGGGCTGATCGGCTGGTAGGCGTGGTCCCCCGCGATTGGCTCATCCACGATGGAGACGTGATCGGCGGCGACACGCTCCCCAACTCGGAAGCGGCCTTCGGCGTCGCCCAGTATCGAGGAACGGAGACCGTCGATCTCGGCAGCGTGGCCGAACGCCTCGTGGGCCAACCCTTTTGCGAGGGCGTAATCGATGAGCAAGTCATAGCTCCCGGCCGCGTAGTGCGGGGCGTCGAGCAGGTGGTGGCCCAGCTTGGCGGCCCGATCTGTTCGTGAGCGCAACCGCCGGCGAAGGTCGTCACTCAGCAGCACCTGGTACGAAGGCGCTGAGATACTGGCGCTCGTCGTTACCATCGCGCCTCCGTCTTGCGCCGTGAGGCTGTTGCCGATCCGGCAGCGCGAGAGGCGGAACCGGGCGTCCGTGCCGTCGGAACGGACGATGCGCCACGCTTCCTCCGTGATCCCCCAGCCGGTGCTCACGCGCGGGCTCCCGTCGGACTGCCTGGCCTCCTCGTTTATGCCCAGCAACGTCTCTCGGACATCCGGAAGCGCCAGGTGACCGAACGGATAGGGCAGTGGCAGATTCACTTCTGTGCGCAGGGGCGACAGCGTGAAGATGGCCCGGTTCGCTTGCAAGCCCTGTGCCTGGGCCGCCTGCGCTCCACGAATGGCCGCAGCCAGGGCGTCGAGCACTCGCCGCTCATCGTAGCCATCAACGGAGGCAAATGCGCTGTTGCCTTCGGGCGTGAAGACCTGCACGCCAATACCGCCGCCAAACGTTGCGCGCACCGCCTCGACCGTTCCGTTGCGCACCTGAACGCTCTGGCTACGAGCCTTCTGCACGCGGGCGATCACGTAAACACCTGCTTCCGCTGCCGCGTGCAGCACGTTATCGAGTAACGAAGCGTACGGTTCGGTTGTTAGGTCCATGCAGTCAGCCTCCACGTTTTCGCAATTCTACCACAGATGTCTGAATCGTGCTACTGCGCCGGTAGCCGCACTACCCCATACCGTTTCTCCCCCTTCTCCCCCAGAGAGCGGGGGGATGAGGAGGGTACAGCAAGAGTCACCTTTTGCTGTGCAAGGGCATGAACACAGTTTCCACCGAAATGGATACACTACCCAACTGACAGAACGTTTTGCAAACCGGTTGCCGTGTGATATAATTGTGGGCGTTACCGCCCCTTTAGAAAGGAGCCCGATTCATGTCACCCGATAGCATTTTAACCGCCGGCCAACAGCGAGGCCGGCGTTCGTGGGCTGAGCCATGGAAGATCAAAATGGTGGAGCCGATCCGCATGACCACCCGCGAGTTCCGGCAGCAAGCCATCGCCGAGGCAGGGTATAACACCTTCCTGCTCCGCTCGGAGGATGTTTACATTGACCTGCTGACCGACAGTGGCACGAACGCGATGAGCGATCGGCAGTGGGCGGGGCTGCTGCTCGGCGATGAGGCGTACGCCGGCAGTCGCAATTTCTATCACCTGGAGGACGCGGTCCGCAAGCATTACGGCTATCGCTATCTGGTGCCCACTCACCAGGGGCGGGGCGCCGAACACATCTTGAGCCAGGCACTGATCGAGTCGGGCGACTTCATCCCCGGCAACATGTACTTTACCACCACGCGGCTGCACCAGGAACTGGCCGGCGGCACGTTCGTAGACGTGATCATCGACCAGGCGCACGATCCGGTCAGCACATACCCCTTCAAGGGGAACGTGGATCTGGACAAGCTCCAATCCCTGATCGATCGCGTGGGTGCTGAGAAGATCCCGTACGTCAGTCTGGCCGGCACAGTCAACATGGCCGGCGGCCAACCGGTGAGCATGGAGAACGTGCGGGCCTTACGCGCACTGACCGATCGGCACGGCATCCGCATCTACCTGGATGCCACACGCATGGTCGAAAACTGTTACTTCATCCAGCAAAGAGAATCCGGTTGCGCCGGCAAACCGATCGCCGACATCCTGCGCGAGTTCTGTTCCTACACCGACGGCTGCTGGATGAGCGCGAAGAAAGATGCCCTGGTCAACATCGGTGGCTGGCTGGCCATGAATGACCAGGAGCTGTTCGACGAAGCCCGCAACATGGTGGTGATCTTCGAAGGCTTGCACACGTACGGCGGCCTGGCCGGGCGCGACTTGGAAGCGATCGCCTTGGGCATCGGCGAGAGTGTCCAGGACGATCATGTTCGCTCTCGCGTGGGGCAGGTCGAATACCTGGGGCAACTGCTGCTGGATTGGAGCATCCCGATCGTGCAGCCGATCGGCGGCCACGCGATTTTCCTTGACGCCCGCCAGATCTATGATCACATCCCGCAAGACCAGTTCCCGGCGCAGGCGTTAGCCGCCGATCTGTACGTGGATAGCGGCGTGCGAGCCATGGAGCGGGGCGTCGTCTCCGCGGGCCGCGACCCCGAAACCGGCGACCACCGCTATCCCAAACTGGAGTTGGTGCGCGTGACGATCCCCCGCCGCGTCTACACCCAGGCACACATGGATGTGGTGGCCGAATCGATCCAAGCCGTCTACGAGAACCGCGATCAAGCCCGTGGGTTGCGCATGGTCTATGAGCCAAGACACTTGCGCTTCTTCCAGGCGCGGTTTGAACCGATCGCCTGACCAGGTAGCAGAAACTGTGGAAACGCTATTTCGCATCGAGCGCGACTCGTTGGGGGAAGTCCGGGTGCCGGCCGATGCCCTGTACGGCGCGCAGACGCAACGCGCGGTAGAGAACTTCCTCATCAGCGGGATGAAGCCGTACCCCGCCTTCGTCTGGTCTATGGCTACGATCAAGCGGGCTGCTGCCGAGGTGAACCTGGCCCTCGGCCTGCTGGCCGAGGGGATCGCGCTCGCCATCATCGAGGCGGCCGAAGAGGTGCGCGCCGGCCGGTGGCGCGAGCAGTTTGTGGTCGACCCGTTCCAGGCCGGCGCAGGCACGTCCCACAACATGAACGTGAACGAGGTGATCGCCAACCGTGCGAACCAGATCCTCGGCTACGCCCTCAATGATCCTGCCAAGCCGGTCCACCCGAACGATCACGTGAACATGGCCCAGTCCACGAACGACACGATCCCGACGGCGATCCGGCTGGGATGTCTCTGGCGGCTGGATGAGTTGTTGAGCGTGTTGGACAACCTGGCCGAAGCTCTGGCGCAGAGGGCGACGGAGTTTGACGACATCGTCAAATCAGGCCGGACGCACCTGCAAGACGCGGTGCCGGTCCGACTGGGGCAGGAGTTCGGGGCCTACGCGCGCGCAGTGGAGCGTGGCCAGGAGCGGATCGCCGGCGCCGCCGAGGGACTGCGCCGTCTGGGGATCGGCGGCACCGCCACCGGCACCGGCCTGAATGCCCACCCCGAGTATCACGTCCGCATGGTTGCCCGCCTCAGCGACCTGACCGGCCTGACGCTCTACGCCTCGGACAACCTGTTCGAGTCGATGCAGAGCATGGCCGACATGGTGTACTTCTCCGGCGCGATCCGTGCCCTGGCAGTCGACCTTGATCGCATCGCCAACGACCTGCGCTTGCTAAGCTCCGGCCCGGCCGCCGGCCTGAACGAGATCTCGCTCCCGGCCGTGCAACCGGGCTCCAGCATCATGCCGGGCAAGGTGAATCCGGTACTCGCCGAGATGCTGAACATGGCCATGTTTCATGTGATGGGCAACGACCTGGCTGTGATGATGGCTGGCCAGGCCGGTCAGCTCGAGTTAAACGTGATGATGCCGGTGATCGCCCACAACCTGTTCGAGATGATGCACGTGACCATCGGGGCGGTCCGCGCCTTCACGGACCGCTGTGCGCGAGGCATCGTCGCCAATCGGGAGCAAGCGGAAGGGTGGCTGGCCCGCAACGCCATCCTGGTGACAGCGCTCAATCCGGTGATCGGCTACCTGAAAGGGGCCGAGGTAGCCAAAGAGGCGCTGGCCACTGGCCGCACGGTGCGCGAGGTGGTGGTCGAGAAGGGCTACCTTTCGCCGGGCGAAGCGGACCGGCTGCTGGATGCGCAGGCGATGACGGAGCCGGGAGTCCGAAAAGCGTCGTAGGTCGTTTGGCGGCGGCTACTCGCTAACAGCCGCAGCCTAGCCCGGTCCGGGATACGCGGCGGGCACGCCGGTTTCCGTTGGCAATGGGGTGGCCGGGGGTGGGTATGGACCCGTGGGGGTGGTGCTGGGCAGGGGTTCGGTTTCACCGGCCGGCGACGCCGTCGCCGTTGGTGGTGGCGGTTTCACAGGCGTTGCGGAGGGGACGGTCGTCCGCCCTTCCTGCGTGCTGGTAGGCGGCCGTGCCGTGAACGTAGGCACCGGCGATCTCAAGGGCGGTGGTGCTCCGGGCGGGGTGAGAGTGGGCCGGCGGGTGGCCGTCGGCAGCGGCGTGCTCCTGCTGTCATCAGCGCCCGCGGGCTTTGCCGACCGGACAGCGCGAGGCGTGCTGGTGGCTCGTGACTGCACAACCGGAAGGCTCGTATCGATCCCCAATCCGCTGCTACTAATCAAACCGAGCACCATGGCCACCATGCCCATCACCATCACGGTTGTGCCGATCACCAAGACGAGGGTGTCTTCGGTGTACCTGTTCAATCTGTTACCTCATGGAAACGGTTGGCCGGATTCGATTCGCGCGCGAACCTGGGCCATCAGATCGTCGCTTGATTCGCCGGCCAGCCGCTGAACCTGGCAACCTGCTGCGATCAGACGCTGCTTGGCTTCCTCCGAAACTGCCCCGGCATCTCCCACGACAGTGACTCGTGATGCGTGCAGGGCCTCATTCACCTGAAACCCGCAGGTAGGAGCGAAGGCCAGGACGAAAGGCTGCACGAGAAGCAGATCCACGCGTGTCTTCTCTTGCGACGGCGGTCCGGCCAGCAGGTAATGATCCATGGGTAGACGCTCAACGGGCGGTTCCGTCGAGGGGAGCCGCAAGTTCGCCTGCAACTCGTTGCTGCCGTCCAGGCGCAGATCGACCAGTTCGGCGGGCGCGCCCTCCACGTACAGCCGATAAACGCCGGCCGCCAGATGCTCGAAGCGGTATTCGCCCGATTCATCCAGCGTGATCCGCCCGGCCTCCGCGCCGCCGGCGTCGGCCAGCACCAGGTCGTGGCCTTCCCCGCCGGTCACAACTCCCCAGATCACGCTGTCCGTCGCCGGGACGGGCACTGCCAGGTTAACCACCACCTCCTGCTCGCCATCGAGCTGGAGTCCGGTGGCGGCCACGCCGGTGCCCTCAACAGACAGGCGATACCGTCCGCTCGGCAAACCGAAGAAGCGGTACGCCCCATCCGGGCCCAGCATCTGGCGAGCAATTTCGGTGTCTGCGTCCTCGGCCCAAAGCACGATAGTCAGGCTGGCGCCGTTGGAGACGGTGCCACGCAAGACGCCCGCTGTTGCCGGCAGAGAAAGTTCCACCTCCCGCCGGTTGATGCCGTCCATGACCAGGTCACGCTCGTCCACATCACTGTCGATCACGTGCAGGTGATACGTGCCGGCGGGCAGGCTGGCGAAGAGGAAACGGCCATCGTCTCCGAGCGTTACCCGGTCCACCTCGGCCCCGTCCTTGAGCAGGGCCAGGACGTGACCCGCGCCGTGGCGCACGATGCCGCTGATGACGCTGTCGGCTCGCTCTTCGGGCTCAAGGGACAGGTTGATGGTCACGTGATTCGTCCCGTCGAGGACGATGTTGTCGGCGTGAGCGTCGGTGTCGTCGACCGCCAGGGTGTAGATTCCCGCCGGCAGGCCGCTGAACTCGAATTCCTCGCTGCTTCCGAGGGTCGTGCGTGCTAACTCCTGTCCGTCGCGTTGCAGAACGACGTCGTGGCCCGCGCCCCCGTTCACCTGGCCGCTGATCGTGCTACGTTGTTGTTGGGCTTCCGACACGATCAAGTCGATCTGCACCGCTGCGTTTGGCTCGACCACGAAGTCGGTCGATCCGATGGACGTATCGGCCACAGAAAGGCGGTACACACCGGCCGGAACCGCAGAGAAGCGATAGGCACCGTCTGCGGATGCCGTTTGGCGTTTCACCTCCTGGCCGGCGTGCTCCAGGATGACCACCCGGCCGGCCCCTCCGGCCAGGTGACCGAAGACGGTTCCCCCTTCGGGAATGTCGATGGAGATCAGGCTCAGGGAGACATTGACCTGGTTCGAACCGTCGAGCAGCAGATCGTCCGATTCGACAGCGGTGCCGTCCACACGCAGGCGGTAGGTTCCTGCGGGCAGCCCGCTAAAGCGGAAACTGCCGTCCGCCGCGACCGGGGCGCGCGCCACGTCGCTTCCGTCGCGCAGGAGCACGAGGGTGTGGCCTGCCCCATGCGCGAGCGCACCGGTGATGGCGCTCTGCGCCTCGCCGACATCGAGGCGGCGAAACTCCAGCCGCGCGCGACCGATGCCGTCCACCCACACGTCACGCCGAATGCCCAGACCTTCCGGCTCGACGGTGTATGTGCCTGCTTGCAGGGGGCCAAACTCACAGGCAAACGGCCCGTATTCCGGTTTCGTGCCGGTGCGGTTCGTTACCCCGCTCCAGTAGGGCGTGTACAGCTGCACCGGCTGGGCCGGCTGATCGACGACCGAGACGATGACGAGAGAGTGGCCGGCGTTCGTGGGAGTCGAGGTGCTGGTGTTCTCGGTGATGGCGGCTACCCAGTTGCTGGGCGGCAGTTCCAGGTCGGGCGCGGTGACGTCGGTCGAGCCGTCTGCGATCAGGCCGGTTGTCGAGAGCGCGCTGCCGGTCACGGTCGCCGTGTAGGCGCCGGCCGGCAAGCCGTCGAACCGGTACGCCTCATCGGTGCCGACCGTGACGCGAGACAATTCCTCGCCGTTCTCGGCAGTCAGCACCACGATCTGTCCCGCGCCCCGAATCACACGGCCACGAATGGAGCTCTCCTCTGGGGGCGGTGAGGGCGCTGCCTGCCCGGACACGGCTCTCTGGAAAACCACCAGAAACGAGTGTTGGCCGGGGGCATTTCCGTCGCCTTCGGCGGGGTGGTTGGGGTGTACGTTTTCGACACGGTCGGAGGGCAGGGGGGTATCCCCCGGCCGTCCCGCCGCCTGGACCGCGAAGACCCCACCCTGAAACATCGGGAAGTTGGTGCCCGGCTCATTGGCCGGTTTTTCTACGACCAGATCGCCGCCACCACCTTCCCACACCACGCGGGCCCGACTGCCGTACAGCCGGCGCCCCGTTTCGTCGAGGATGTCCACGAAGAGGTGGTGTAGGCTATGGTTCTCTTCCGGCGTGAGATGATGGACGCGGGTGACGCGCCAGTAGGTCTCACCACGCGGCACGTCGGCGAGTACCACGCGTACGCCATAAGCTTCCGCATCGTTCATCGGTTGAGGCATGGTCCGAATCCTTTACGGCTGGCTGGCCATAGCCCGGTGCAGCCGGGAATAGGTCTGTGACAGCAATTCCGGGAGCGTGCGTGTAGAGCCGATCACCGTGGCGAAGTTCGTGTCTCCAGCCCAGCGGGGCACGACGTGCATGTGCACATGAGTCTCGATGCCGGCCCCGGCCGCACGACCCAGGTTAATCCCGACGTTGAATCCTTCGGGGTGCATCGTCTTTTCCAGGGCCGCGATGCTGCGTTCGGCCAGTTCCATCAACTCGGCCCTCTCGTCCGCCGTGAGCT
This sequence comes from uncultured Ardenticatenales bacterium, assembly GCA_964508275.1. Taxonomy (GTDB): domain Bacteria; phylum Chloroflexota; class Anaerolineae; order Ardenticatenales; family JAADHH01; genus CAZDTE01. Next base: position 12,401 of record CAZDTE010000014.1, on the reverse strand, counting down.
CTCCTAGCGTGGCGATGTGCCGGTACGGCAACACCATCACGTGACCATTGTTGTATGGGTAGAGATTCAAAATGACAAATCCCCATTGCCCACGGTAGATGATGTTGACATCACGGTCGTTATCGGCTGTCAGAGCTTCGCAGAAGACGCAGTCCCGCTCCTTCTCAGCCAGGATATACTCCATACGCCAAGGGGCCCAAAGGTGCTGCAGGTGATCGTGTGGTGATTCGTCCATTAGCTTCCCTAATCGGCGACGCATATCACGCCGCACACCGCCGGATCCGTGCCTTGTGTTTCGGTACGACGGTGAATGCTTGTTGATCCGGCTACAAGTGTACCAAAAAACGGACTAACCGTCAACTTACCCAGAAAGCCCCTGTTTCAGGGCTGGGGGCCCAGGTCCACGGCTCCTTCCTGGCCCGGACCGGCAGTGATCGGCAGTCGTTCGCCCGTTTCCGCGCGATAGAGACCCACGCGAAGACGGTACGGGCCGGCCAGCGCATCGCCCGGCACGTCGAGCGGGATCATGTCGGACACGATCTCGCCGACAGCCCACCAGCGTGTCGGATAGGCATAATCCTGGGGTTGGCGGTCGGCCTGGGCGATGATGATTTGCCCGTCCGGGGTGACCAAGTGCGCGAAGACGGTGTAGTTCGCGTCCATCCGGCGCAGAGCCTGCCAGTAGACGGTCAGGTACATGGTGTTGCCCGGCGTGCAGTCATTTCGGGTGCAGCGCACCTCGAAGCCACGCACGGCGACGGCGTCGCCTAATTGCGCGTCGAGCGGTTGGGCGCCGGCCGGCAGGTCCCACAGCCTCAGCTCCCCATCGATCTGCAGCCGGTTGTCCCGGCGGACGAACAGGGCCAGCCGCACCCACGTGTCGCCATCGAAACGGCGAATGGCCAGGCTCCCCGGTTCCACGTCGCGGACCGGGAGGCGTTGCGCCTCGGCTTCCCAACTATCGCCGTGCAGGAAGCCGGCGGCAACCCACAGCCGGTCGCCGGCGTCCCAGGGCAAGGTCTCGACGACGACGGTTTCGCCCGTCTGCCACACCTCCGGGGGATACCAGGTGGTGGCGACCGGCGGCCGGCGGGAGGTGTCTTCTAGCACGGCGTTCGTGTCGTCCACGAGGAAAGGCCAGGGCCGGTCGGTAGGGGCAAGGGGCCGCAGAGCCTGCCAGTAGGTGCGTGTGTACGCCCGGCCCCACGGGTCCACGTCGGCGTCGAAGCCGAGGAGGCGGACCGAATCACCAAACGTCACGTTCGTCACGTACTGGGGCACGCGGGATTGGGCGCGCGCGAAGTCGAAAAATGCGTCGGGCAGCGTGTCGCGGCCCGTCTGGCGACGTTGGAGGAGGATGTAGCCGTCCGCCGCGTCGAGGATTCCGAATGCCCCACCATCCACTAGCGCCTCGTATTCCCGTTGCAGATCGGCCGGGTGCATCTCGTTCATGCCGGTGACATCCAGCAAGACGTACTCGGCGTCGGCGACGGTGGGGAAGATGTGGATGCGTTGGCGGTGGGTGAAGTGGGGGAATAGTTGTGCGGTGGCCGATAGCGGTGCCGACGCTGGGATCTGACCGGCGAAACGGGCGAGCAGCCGGTGATGCTCTGTCACCTGGGGCCGGCGGAACGATGCGGCGAGCGGCGTGACGCCGGCGCGGTGGTGATAGGCCAGGCTGGACATCAGCACAACGCCCAGGACAACGCGCGGCGCCTGCTTCCGGAAGGACGGGCTGCGAGCGGCTAACCAGCCGGCGAGGCGCAGTGCCCCAAAGGTGGCGGCGACGATGAAGATGGGTACGATGGGTGCCGAGTAGTGGAAACGGCCGGAGAATTGCGCGTAGTAGGCACTGAGCACGTTGATGCCCAACGTGGGCGCGGCGATGAGCAGGGTGAGTGGATCCAGGAGGGCGACGAAGCCGACCGAGGTGAGCAAGCCGGTGAGGTAGGTCAGGCGTGCCGGCTGGATGGCGATGCGCAAGGCCAGGGCCGGGTTCGTCAGCAGCGAGCGGGCGATGTCTGCCGGGCTGTTCCCCAGCTCGCCGAAGCGCCGGAAATAGACCGAGGTCGCCTGTCCGTGGTAGGCTTGCGCGGCATAGCGGGGGATGATCAGGAAAGTGGCCACGCCAAACCAGGCCAGGCTGACGAGGGCCAGGGGCAGGCCGACCCTCGGCCGGCGTTGCGCCAGGGCAATGTACAGGCCCAGCATCAACGTCAGCAAGGGGATGTGCTCTTGGGTGCTCATCGCCAGGATGCTGAAGAGCCACATCCAACGATCTCGTCTCCGGTGGGCGAAATGGAGGGCGAGCAAGAGGGGCGTGACCGCCAGCGGCACGGCATGGAACTCGGTGATGTTGGCCCACTCCAGCGCCGGGAAGAGGAGGTAGACGGCGGCGAAACCGAGTCCCCAAAGCTCGGCCCCCATCCCGATCAGCCCGGCGCGAGCGAAGGCATCTTTGGCGATCCAGTAGACGGGGATGGCGCCGAGGGCCAGGGCCAGAGTTTGGAGCCACAGCAGGGCACGCACATCATCCCACACGAGGAAGACCAACGATACCGGCAAGAAGATCGGCTCGAAGTGATCGGAGAGGCGCGTCCCTTCGGAGCCATCTTTTTTCGTTTCCTGCAACCAGTGACCGTGAAGCGTGTTCCAGATCGGCTGGTCCATGTTGCCCAGGTCGGCGGCGTGGGTGAGAAAGGAATCGTGCATGGTTGTGGAGAGCGCGCCAAAGTGCACGGCGTAGAGGATGATGAGCAACCAGAGCAGCACGGTGGCCAGTGAACGCGACTTGCGGGTTGATGATCGGAGCAGGCGGGCCATTTCGTCCGGATGTGTGGGGCTCAGTCGGGCCGGGCGCGCTGTGCTTGCCAGGCCTTGATGGCTCGACGGTGACCATCGAAGGCGATGTTGGAGGGCAACTCCTCTGGGGCGAAAAGTGCGGCGTCGGAGGCATCGTCGCCAGGCGTCAAACGGCCGCCGACCGGATGCGCGGAGTACAGGATCAGCGCGCCCTTCTTGCGGCGTGTCCGATCGTCGAAGCTGATCACGTCCAGCAAGTCCCCGATCTCGATCTCCAGGCCAGTCTCCTCGCGGCACTCCCGGACGGCCGCCGCACTCGGCGACTCATCTTCCTCGACAAAGCCGGAGGGGAGGCACCAATCGCCCAGCCGTGGTCCCACGCCGCGCCGCACAAGCAATAGCCGCCCGCCGGATTCGACTAGCACGGCCGCGGCAAGTTTGGGGTCACGGTAGAGGATAGTGCGGCAGGAAGGGCAAACCGGGCGCACCCGCCCGTCTACGTTCTGCCGCGCCAGTTCATGAGCGCAGTAAGGGCAGTGGCGCATGGGGCAGGGCTCACGACCTGAGAATCCTTCGGGTATGGTCATGACCGAAGTATAGCATAGATCGTCGGCAGGGGCAAGGTTTCGATCCCTACCGATCCGTGAATGATTTGACAAAACGCAAGAGCCCTGATATAATCTTTTCTTGGCCCTAGTCGGTTGGCAGCATGTTGGTTTCGGCACCGGCTTGGGGTTCCCGCCCCGCATTTGACGATTGGGCCGCGCGGAGGCTGGAGGTTTTTTCGACGATTCCTTTCAGGAGAGAGACATGTACGCGGTAGTGGAGACGGGTGGCAAACAATACGAGGTGTCAGAAGGAACGACCGTAGACATTGAGCGTCTGGATGCCGAGGTAGGGGACACGATTGAGTTAGATCGCGTGCTCCTGCTACGCGACGAAGGCGTGAAGGTGGGGCATCCTGTCATTGAGGGAGCCAAGGTTCGGGCGACGATTGTGGCTCAGGACAGGAAACCCAAGATTACGGTTTTGAAATACAAGCCGAAGAACAGGTACCGTAAGAAACAAGGCCACCGACAGTACTTCACGCGAATCCGCGTTGATAAGATACTGGCGTAGCCGGGTTTTTATAGGCGCATAAGGAGAGGTCAGGTGGCACACAAGAAAGGTGGCGGCAGTAGCCGTAATGGCCGCGACAGCAATGCACAACGTCGTGGCGTCAAGAAATATGGCGGGGAACGCGTTGTCGTGGGCAACATCATCGTACGGCAGCGGGGAACGCAGTTCCATCCAGGACGAAATGTTGGAATGGGCAGTGACTATACCATCTTCGCGAAGATAGACGGTTTCGTGAAGTTTGAACACATTACCCGGCGCAAGAAGCGGATCAGCGTCTATCCTCCACAGGAGTTGACCCCTTGAAGCCCAAGATTCATCCGAAATATTACCCTGAAGCCCGTGTAGTCTGTGGTTGCGGCAACACATTCACTACCGGTTCCACCGCACCCGAGATTCGCACGGACGTTTGTTCTGCGTGCCATCCATTCTACACCGGCGAACACAGGATTGTTGACACGGCCGGCCAGGTTGAGCGATTCATGCGCCGGCTGGAACAGCGCGACGACGAGAAATCCGGTCGGAAGCGACGACGCTCGGCGAAACACAAGAAGGTAATCGAGACCGAGAAGGCACGATCTGAGGCAGAATTGTTGAAGGATGCCATGGCTGGGGCTGCTGATCTCGATGAATAGGAGCCCTGACGGACTACCAGTCATGAGGGTTGCTATTTTCAAGGCAGTGCCCACGAGTGCTTACTCGCCACCAAGGATGAAAACGGCGGAAAGGTTGCCAACTTTTGGAAAGTTGGCAACCTTCAACCTTCTATTTTCATAACAGATTGCTGACGGCTGGCTGCTGGCTTCTGCGAGAGGTAAACAGTTCGTTGCGGAGACATCATTCGGAAGGTCGGATCGAGCTCATCTGTGGCAGCATGTTCAGTGGCAAAACAGAGGAGTTGATTCGGCGGGTCAGGCGTGCACAGATTGCCCGCCAAAAGGTGCAGGTGTTCAAACCGCTTATCGACGATCGCTACGCGCCCGAGAAGATCATGTCCCACAACGGCCTGGGGATCGAAGCCGCGACAGTCAGTGACGCCCGGGATATCCTAGATTTGACCGAACCCGACACCAGCGTCGTAGCCATTGATGAGGTGCAATTCTTCGACTGGCGGGTTTCGGAAGTCTGCAACCAATTGGCGGATCGTGGCGTGCGGGTGATTGCGGCGGGGCTGGACATGGACTTTCGCGGCGAGCCGTTTGGCCCCCTGCCACTCCTCATGGCCGAGGCCGAGCATGTAGAGAAGCTCAGGGCGATCTGTGTTACTTGCGGCGCTCCGGCCAGCCGAACCCAACGCCTCATCAACGGTGAGCCGGCAACGCCCAACGGCCCTGTCATCTTGGTGGGAGCTGAAGAAGTCTATGAAGCCCGTTGTCGCCACTGTCATGAGGTCATTGGTCAGCCGGACACGGTGCCAGCAGAAGTGTCGGATAGACCACTGGAGGACGCAGGCTAGGGCTTTCCCGAAACTGGGCACACCGCGGGTTTCGGTCACCACCAGCAAGAAAGGACGCGTTTCGTGCGGCCATTACGTCTGGCGAATTTCGTCCCACTGCACTGAGGTACATGAGTACTGAAGAGAAGTTCAACTACGGGGGACAGGCCGTCATCGAAGGGGTAATGATGCGCGGGTCGAGGCATATGGCCGTGGCGGTCCGTCACCCCAACGGGAGCATCGTTCTCCATACGGAACCCCTTTCTGCTTCCGTGTACGGCGGCATGATTAGCAGATTCCCCTTCTTGCGCGGATTGACCTTGTTGTGGGATGCGTTGGGGCTGGGGATGCGCAGCCTGTTCTTCTCCGCAGACGTGGCGCTTGCCGAGGAGGAGGACGTGCAGTTCGATGGCTTGGTCACCTGGGGAACCATTGCTCTCTCGTTAATCCTTGGCATCGGTCTGTTCTTCGTTACCCCGCTGCTGATCGTTGGCCTGATGGATCGTCACATCACCTCGGATCTCCTCAGCAACCTGCTCGAAGGGGGCATCCGCCTGGCTTTCTTTTTGGCTTATCTTTTGCTGATGGGGCTTATCCCGGAGATACGACGAGTCTTCGCCTACCACGGCGCCGAACACAAGACAATCAACGCCTACGAAGTCGGCCTGCCATTGGATGTGGAATCAGTACAGAGTTGCACAACGCTCCATCCGCGCTGCGGTACCGGCTTTCTCCTGATCGTGGTTGTCCTCTCTGTGTTTGTCTTTTCCTTGCTGGGCCGTCCGTGGCTGCCGATTCGCATCCTCTCTCGCGTGTTGTTGGTTCCGGTGATCGCCATGCTGGCCTACGAGTTCATAAAGTTCAGTGCAGCACACCTGGACAACCCACTCGTGCGCCTTTTTGTCTTGCCCGGCCTGAAGCTGCAACACCTGACCACTCGCTCGCCGGACGACAGCATGATCGAAGTTGCCGTCGCTGCCCTGAAACGTGTCCTCGTTCTGGAGGGCCTTGAAGATGTGGAACTTGAGCGCGAGGTGAAGACAGTTCCCTGGTCTGCTCAGCAAGCCTAAGTAAGTATGCGGGCGGGTGGTCCGCCCGGAAAGATTCCAAAAGGAGTAGAACAAGATGACCTTTGACAAACTGGAAGTGCCCACAGAAGGAACGAAGATCACGATCGAAGAAGGTAAGCTGAACATCCCTAACGATCCCATCATTCCCTACATCGAGGGAGATGGCATTGGCATGGACATCACCCCAGCCATGGTCAACGTTCTCGATGGTGCCGTCGCTGCAGCCTATGGCGGCAACCGACGCATCTCCTGGATGGAGATCTACGCGGGTGAGAAGGCCCACGGAGTATACGGAGAGTGGATGCCTGAGGACACATTTGAGGCGATCCGCGAATTCATCGTCTCGATAAAAGGCCCCCTCACTACGCCCGTCGGCGGCGGATTCCGCAGTTTGAACGTCACCCTGCGCAAGGTGCTCGACCTTTATGCCTGCGTGCGCCCCGTCTACTGGCTCGAAGGTGTGCCCAGCCCGGTGAAACATCCAGAGAAGATGGATATGGTGATCTTCCGCGAGAATACGGAGGACGTGTACGCCGGCATTGAGTGGCAGGCCGGCAGCGAAGAAGCGGTTCGGATGGTCAACATCCTGAACAGCGATTTTGGCACCAACCTCAAGTACCCCCAGGCCACCGGCGTGGGCATCAAACCGATCAGTGAAGAGGGCAGCAAGCGCCTCATCCGCAAAGCGATCCAATACGCCATCGAAGAGGGGCTACCTACTGTGACCTTGGTACACAAGGGCAACATCATGAAGTTCACCGAAGGCGCCTTCCGCGATTGGGGTTACGAGCTGGCACGGGAAGAGTTCGGCTACGTGACCATTAGCGAAGATGAACTCTGGGACAAGTTCGGCGGCAAGATGCCCGAAGGCAAGATCCTGATCAAAGACCGCATCGCCGACAGCATCTTCCAGCAGGTGCTCACCCGCACCGACGAATACGACATCTTGGCCACACCGAACCTGAACGGCGACTTCCTATCCGACGCCTGCGCTGCCCAGATCGGTGGGCTCGGTGTCGCCCCCGGTGCCAACATCGGTGACTACCTAGGACTCTTCGAGGCCACCCATGGTTCCGCTCCCAAGTACACCGGCCAGGACAAGGTCAATCCGGGCTCGGTCATTCTCTCCGGTGTCATGATGCTCGAATACATGAACTGGCGCGAGGCCGCCGACTTGATCAAGAAAGCCATGACCAAGACGATCCAGCAGAAGGTTGTCACCTACGACCTCGAGCGCCAGATGACCGGAGCTACCAAGGTGAAGTGCTCGGAGTTCGCCCAGGCTATCGTCAACAACATGTAGAACCGCTTGGGTCAAGTGGCCAGAACGCTTCATAAAACCGCACACCTCGCCAGGCGAGAGCGGCCACTACAAGTGAGATCTCGTTGATTCACCACCATCGGGCCGGAAGGGTTGCCTTCCGGCCCTTTTTCGTGTAAAATTGGTATCATCTCTATCACTTGGGGAACGCCCCCCGGCCCCCGATTCTGGGGGAGTACATTCCCCCCAAAGTTGGGGGGTGTTAGGGGGGCCTGGCGTTCTGCCTGCCTGTAGCAGACAGGCTCACCCCGAAATATTGAGCAGATACTAGAACTGTCACCATGATCCCAGTCCTTGACACGACAAAATCGCCGGCCGAAAGCGGCCAACAGGTGCAGATCGTGCACCGGTCAATTCCCGCTGCCTGCGACAGGCTGCTCCGCGTGACCAATTCGCCACCGCCGTGGGACCGCGTACACCACTTCCACGACGGCTCGCCGCGCACAGTCCAGTACCTGTTCATCCTCGATAGCCTGAACTTTTGCTTTTGGCCGCCGCCCAAATGGCATGTCACCTTTGGGGGAAAAGCGCTCGGCGGGTACTACAGCCTGTCCACCGCCCTCAAGCTGGCCGTGGAGTCGGACCCGAATTGGCTGGACGCTGCCTTCCTGGCCGATGTGAGCCTGGCGGCAGTGGACAAGGCGCTCACCGGCAATCGCTCCATCCCGCTGCTGGAGGCACGCTGGCGTATCTTGCACGAGGTCGGGCAGGTCCTGCTGGACACGTACCAGGGCCAGGCTACCAACCTCGTCGCCGCGGCGCAAGGGTCGGCGCCAAAGCTGGTCGGCCTGCTGGTACGCGACTTCCCCAACTTCCGGGACGAAGCGACATACCACGACCGACCGGTCGCCTTCTACAAACGCGCCCAGATCTTCGTCGCCGACCTGCACGGCGCCTTCGAGGGCCGGCAGTGGGGGGCATTTCATGACCTCGAGCGGCTCACGACGTTTGCCGACTACCAGGTGCCGCGCGTGCTGCGAGCATTGGGCGTGCTGCGCTACAGCGCCGAGCTGGCCGACCGCGTGGACCGCCGTAAGCTGATCGACCAGGGCAGCGAAGCCGAGGTCGAAATTCGCGCTTGCACCGTCTGGGCTGTCGAACTGCTGATCCGCGAACTCGCTTCGCGGGGGCACTCGCTGACGGCCGTCGAGTTGGACTGGATCTTGTGGAACTTGAGCAAGGACCCGGCCTATCAGGCCCAACCACACCACCGCACGTTGACGACATTCTATTGATGGTGTAAACTTACGCTGTGGGGCTTGCGCCGGGGGCGAGCGTGTCGGCTGTGGCCAGATCGCGATGACGATGTCCGGCGAGTCGGAGGCCTGGCAGGGCTACTGAGAAAGGAGCGGTTGATGAAAGAAGTGGTCATCGTTGACGGCGTGCGTACGCCAATCGGCAGTCATGGCGGCGGGCTGAAGGATGTGACCGCCCAAAAGCTGGCCGAGATCGTGATCCGGGAGCTCCTACAACGCACCGGCTTGGACGCGCAGCTCATAGATGAGGTCATCTTCGGCTGCGGAGGGCAGATGAGCGATGCGCCGAACCTGGCCCGAGTGGCTGCGCTGATGGCCGGCATCCCGGTGGAAACGCCGGGCTACACCGTCCAGCGCAACTGCGCGTCTGGCCTGGAGGCGATCACGTCGGCGTGTCAGGCGATCAAAGCGGGCGATGGCGACGTGTTCCTCGTCGGGGGCACGGAGAGCATGTCGAACTTCCCGTACGTGGTGCGCGGCGCGCGTTGGGGGTTGAAGCTGCGTCACAGCACGTTCATCGACAGTTTATGGGAAGGGCTGACCGACCCGGTGTGTGGACAGATCATGGGCCTCACGGCCGAGAACCTGGCCGCCGAGTATGCGATCAGTCGGGAGGAGCAGGACAAGTTCGCCGTGCAGTCGCACAAGAAAGCGTTCCGGGCCACGCGCATGGGTCTGTTCAAGGACGAGATTGTGCCGGTGGAGGTGCCAAAGTTCGTCGCCGGGCAGGAGGTGCCGCCCGACATCGTCTCGCAAGATGAGTGTATCAACCCGGCTCTGACCCCACAGAAAGCGGCACTCTATCCGACGATCTTTAAGAAGGAAGGCGGCACGGTAACACCGGCGAACTCCTGCCCGATCAGCGACGGGGCGGCGGCGGTGCTGGTGATGAGCAGGGAGAAGGCGGACGAGTTGGGAATGAAGCCACGCGCCGTCGTGCGCGGCTATGCCTATGCCGGAGTGCCGCCCCACATCATGGGCATCGGCCCGGCACGCTCCACGCCGAAGGCGCTCGCACGGGCCGGCATGGCCATCACAGACATCGACCTGGTTGAGTTGAACGAAGCGTTCGCTGTGCAGGTGCTGGCTGTGGGGCGTGAGTTGGAGGATGCCGGGTGGGACTGGGAGCGGGTGAACCCGAATGGCGGGGCGATCGCTCTGGGGCATCCGGTCGGCTGCACCGGCTCGCGCCTGGTCGTCACGCTCATGCACGAGATGGAGCGCGAGGACAGGGCGGTCGGCTTGGCCACGATGTGCGTCGGCGGCGGGCAGGGTGGCAGTCTGATTGTCGAGCGCGTGTGATGAGGCCGCGCGAGATTCCCGGGGTCAGTGCGCCCCGGTGCCGATCTCTCGCGGATTGTTGCTTGGGAGGGCAATAGCGATGCAAAGAAGAGAATGGACCATACTGGGCACGCTGGCGGTTGCGGTGTTGTGCGTGTGCGGCACGCTTGGGTTCTTGGTGGTGCGCGATATGAGAAGTGGAGTTAGTAGGCTCAGCGCCGCGCCTACCCTCGCACCGGCGGCCGGTTCTCCCGAGGCAACCGCACAGGCCGAGCGTGATGCTCCAGCCCCACCGCCGACAGCCGCGGAACAGGGCACGCAGGCCGGCGAGGGAGCGGAGCGGCCGGCGACACCGGTCACCGGCACAAGCGCGTTCACCGGTGACCTGCCGGACGATCCGCTGAAAGCAACCGAACTGATCCAGGGGCAAGCCACTGCCCTCCAGTCCGCTCACATGGTGATGGACTTCAGGGTGCAAATCCACGTGACTCCAGACCCGGGTGAAGGCGGCCTGGGCGTGATGCCGTTCCCAGAAGACATTAAGATCGCAGCGGAGGGGGACTTCGTGAACAACGGTCCCAACGAGGTGCCCGATTTGCACATGACGGTGCGCATGCAGGCCGAGGGCGAGTCGCACACCGTCGAGCTGGTGCAGGTCGACGGGCGGCAGTGGGCCAACGTGGACGGCGTGTGGGAGGAGAACGAAGAGTTCGAGCAAGATATCGCCAGCGGTGGCGATGTAATGACAGACCCGGTCTCCATGTTCCTGGGCCTACAAGCGATGGGTACGGTTGAGCGCCTTCCCGACGAGACCGTGGACGGTGTGCCCACGGTCCATTATCGCTTCTCCGTGGACCCCCGCGCCTTTCTCCAATCGGAGGAACTGAACAGCGATCAGTTTGACGCCAGCATGTTGATGGCGCTGTTCCAAGACTTCACCTTTGAGGTGGAGATCTGGGCCGATCAGGCACAACTGTGGCTGCGTCAGGAGAAACTGGTCTTCGGTGCCAGCTTCGCCGCGCCGGCGGAAGGGGACCAGGAAGCTTCGGGCATGTCGCTGCAGTTCGACGGCTTGATCAAACTTTCGCAGCACAACGAGCCGGTGGTCATCAAGCCGCCGCTGTAGGAGCCAGTTGACGTGAGTGATCTGTACGACCAGTTGGCCCGTTTGCTGGCGGACGGAGAGCGAGTGGCCGTGGCGACGATCGTCCGCGTGAGAGGTTCCGTGCCCCGCGAGGTGGGGACGAAAATGATTGTACACCCGCTGGGCCGACACGTGGGCACGATCGGGGGCGGCTGTGGCGAGGCGGACGTGATTCGCGCGGGGCTGGAAACGATCCGCACCGGGCGACCACTGATCGTGCGTGCGGACCTCACCGAGGACATCTCCATGCAGTCTCTGGGGGTGTGCGGTGGGATCATGGACGTGTTCGTGGAGCGCTGGTCGCCGGAAGATGCGTGAGCCGGCAGCCGACGCCGGGCCGGCAGCCGACGATCCTGTCCCCCGTTTCCTGGCCGATGCGATGCTCGGTCGCCTGGCTCGCTGGCTACGGATTCTGGGCTACGACACCCGTTACCTGCGCGATATGCCGGACGAGGAGGTCATCCGGCTGGCACGCGCCGAAGGACGGGTCATCTTGACGCGGGATCGAGAACTCTGCCGCCGGCGGGGTGTGCAAGCGTTGTGGGTGGTCAGTACGGACCTGGATGAGCAGATCCGGCAGGTGGTTGCGACGTTGGACCTGGACATCCGGCATTCCTTTCGCCGCTGTGTTGTCTGCAACACACCGATCGAGAACATTCCGCGTGTGCGGGCCCGGCCACTGGTGCCCGCTTACGTCTATCGCACGCAGGTGGTGTTCGGGCAGTGCTCAACCTGCGGCCGGGTCTATTGGCGGGGAACCCATTGGGCGCACATGGCCGAACGGTTGCAGGATTGGGGAATCTAGGCCACTGCTGTTAGGCTTTTCCAGAGAAGTAAACCTGCCAGACAGATATCACGAAGCCTGTTAGAATTCGCGAAATGTCTTCAAACGAGGTGGAAAAGCCCAAGGAACTCCCTTGCAGATTGCTTTTTCGAAGTATTGGTGGGCTGCATCGAGAATCTGTTTGGGAGAACT
>CAZDTE010000013.1:0-37126 GCA_964508275.1 uncultured Ardenticatenales bacterium | reverse complement strand
GGGGGCTAGGGGGGCGGGGCCGGGGGGCGTTCCCCAAGTTATTGAGATGATACAGGGGAATACGACAAAACCCGACGATTCTGCGCCATACGCGCGAGAAGCGAGACGGTTTCAAATGTCCATGCCGCAGGCGACGCTCACGAGGGCCACGGGCCGCCGTACAACGGAATCCGCGCGCCGTTGACCATGTTTGCCGCGCCGGAACAGAGAAACAGGACGGCCGAGGCGATCTCGTCCGGCGTGGTCCACGATGCGTTTTGCGGCTTCGGTTCGCGGATACGTTCGTGTTTTACGTCAATCGTGCGTACGAGCAGGACATTGGCCGTTACGCCTGAACCCTTCAGTTCTTGGGCCAGCGTGATCATCAGAGTCTCCTGCGCGGCTTTGCCGATCGCATACGGGCCACCCTTTGCCTGAGGCTGCGACGCGAACGGCGAAGAGACCACAATCGCGCGGCCCCATCCGTTGGCCACCAGGTGCGGGACAAACGCTTGCGCCAGGTAAAACGTCGTCCACAAATGCTGATCAATCATGTTGGCTACTTCACCAGCGGTCACCTCGTCAATCGTCTGCCCGCCGGTCCAGCCGCCCACCAAGTGCAGGAGGATTTCTGCGCGCCCAAACCGCTCTATCACGGTCTCTGCTGCGGCTTGCGCCGAACCTGGGTCGCCCAGATCAACGGCGTGTGCCAGGTAACGGTCATCCTCCAGGCGCAGCTCGCGCGCCAAGCTCTCCAGCCGGTCCGCCCGGCGACCGAGGAGCGCCAGCCTGAAGCCCTGTTCCGCCAGACTTCGCGTCACGGTTTGCCCCAGCCCGCCCGCCGCACCGGTCACCACAACCACACGGTCTTTCAGCGTCATTTTGCAGCCCTTTCATTTCGTTCGCGCAGCCTCATCCTCGGCCAAACCTGCCGCCGGTTCACATCCGTCTCTCGTCCGTCACAGATCTTGGAGAGCAGCCACCTGCTCCGCCGTCATTCCTTCCACGATAGGGCGATCGTCTTGCTCCAAAAGGTGTTCCTTTTCGTTGAAGTCGATGAGGTGGCCTGATTTCGTGGCCTTCGTTTCCAGGTAGAACCGGTTGTAGGGGTTGGGCGGAATGACGTGCGGTATTCGCTCGGTGACGACAATGCCGTGTTGGGTGAGATCGGCGATCTTGTGGGGGTTGTTCGTCATCAAGCGAATGCTCTTGACCCGCAGCGAATCGAGCATGTGGGCGGCGACGCTGTACTCGCGCTCATCGTCACGGAAACCCAGCGCGACATTCGCCTCCACCGTGTCGAACCCATAGTCCTGGAGCCCGTAGGCGCGAGCCTTGTTGATGAAGCCAATGCCCCGACCCTCCTGCCGCATGTACAGCAGTATGCCCTTTTCCATTTCGCCGATCCTCCGGAGGGCGGATTCCAGTTGGTCACGGCAGTCGCAACGCAGAGAACCGATGGCATCCCCGGTCAGGCATTCGGAGTGCAGCCGCACGGGGACGTCCTCGGCGCCAACCACGTCTCCATGGACGAACGCCGCGTGCTCTTTGTCATCGCGATTGTTGTAGAAAGCGACAACCTTGAAGGAGCCGAAACGGGTCGGCAACTCCGCGATGGCGGCAATTCGCACACAGACCCGGTGGCGCCCATAACCTTCGCAGTCATGCTTAAGTCCCTCGTCGAGCAGTTCCCTGATCGTCATCGGCAACAGCGTCATGAATACAGACTCCTTTCGCTTGTTGTCACTGCTCAGGCCGGCCCCCCTAACCCCCCAATCCTGGGGGGAGCAGATCACTTCCCCCCCAGGATTGGGGGGCTGGGGGGCTCCCTACCGCTGCTGAGGCTGTTCTCGCTGCGTGCCTGAGCAGTAACCTCCCGTCACATGTCATCCCGGAGCACATGGTAGTGTGCGACCAGCCCGCCGGCATTCGCCTCCTCGACCGATTCTAACCGCAGGCAGATCGCTTGCTCTCGCGCCAGCCCTGTGCCGTCGGCCAACGTGGGTGCATCCGCGCCGCCGAAGATCAGGGGGGCCACGTACACAAACAGCTCGTCCACCAGGCCTGCCTGCAAGAGGGCCGCATTCAGTGTGCCGCCCCCCTCGACAAGCACACGCCCGATGCCGTGCTTGTGCAGCGATCGCATGACGTCCGGCAGGTCAACGCGACGCTCCCCCATCACGAACACCTCCACGCCCTGGGCGCGCAGCCGGGCGATTTGCGCCGGGTCGGTGCGGCCAGTCGTGAAAACCAGGATGCGGGCCGGGCCATGCGTAAGGAACCGGCTGCTCGGCGCTAGGGTCGCTTCCGACACGATCCCCACCTTGGCCGGATTCTCATCCAACCCGCGCGACCGCCGCCACTCCCGCAGCGCCGCCGATTTCACCGTGAGACGGGGGTCCTCGCCCAGCAGAGTCCGGCCGCCGACCATAACGGCGTCACTCGCGGCGCGCAGTCGATCCACCCGCTCCCAGTCGTCAGGCGATGAGATCGCGGCACCTTGCCGGGCAACCGTGTCGATCTTCCCGTCGGCCGTCATGGCCACGTTCATCGTGACCCACGGGCGGTCGTTCTTCATTTCGGCATTGCTCCAGCGCGAGCCGCATGGGTAGTTCCGTTTGCTGTCGAGCGCTTTCTCGTGCGCTCAGTATAGCACGGATCGGCATCAGGGGCAAGAAGGAACGCTACTCACTGGCCCGGGCCAGCAAGATCACAGCGCCGAGGATCGTGGCCCCACCTACAACCTGGATCGTGCCGATATTTTCGTTCAGAACCAGCGCGGCCAGGACCACGACCACAACCGGCTCTAGCGTGGACAGCGTAGCTGTGTCCACCGGCCCGACCCGCTTCAGGCCGGCGAAGAAGGCAATGATCGGCAAGACCGTGGACACGAGCGCGATGGCCACGATTGCCGCCCATCCACCCATGTTGGTGGGGAACACCGGCGGGCGTAGAGCCAGCGTCACGGCAAACACCGCCGCAGCCGAGATCATCACGACCGCCGAGGCCGGGATCGCCCCGGCCTGTCGCATGACTCGGCCCCCGACGACGATGTACACCGCGTAGATCGCGCCGGCAGCGACGGCCAGCGCGATCCCCAAGGGCTGCCCGCCGCCGGTCGGGCCGATTGTCAGCACTGTCCCCACCAGCGCCAGCGCGAGTGCGCCGATCTTGACCGGAGACAGACGTTCGCGAAAGACAACCGCCGAGAGAACGGTGACAAAGACGGGGTACAGGTACTGCAGCAACGCGACCAGGCCGGCAGCCGCCAGAGTGAGAGCGGTGAAGTAAGCGAACGACACGCTAAAATAGCCGAGCCCGCCCATGGCCACGAGCGCGAGCAGCGTTCGTCCCTCCGGCCAGGGACGCTGCGTGAGCGCCATGATGCCGGCCATCACGACGGACGCAATGGAGAAGCGCAGGAACAACACCGTCACCGGATCGGAGCCGGCGGCATAGGCCAGGCGGGCGAAGATCGGCAAAGCCCCAAACGCCGCAGCCGATATGACAACAAATGCGACACCGGTCGCGCGCTGATGCCGGCCCACTGCCTGCGCAATCAGACTCGGAGACGGTACTGGAACGCGGACCGATCGCATCTCTCTGAAGCCTCCCTACTGCCGGCGCCGGGACTCTTTTGCGCTGGCTGTTCCTTTGGAAATTGGCTCATTCTAACACGCCTGCGCCTTCCGGTCAAACGGGGGTAGGGGCGAGGCATTCCTGCCGCACCCTGAGAGGGGCAAACTCCTTTGGCCTGCCCCTCAGAGTTGGGAAGACTCCACGTAGAGAGGAATGCCTCGCCCCTACCGACAGAAACCACCTTGACCTGGCGGCGAATGTGGTGTACAATGGGCTTGCACCTCGGCGCGGAAGATCGAGCCCGTCGGGCTCGCGAACGAACGCTGTCAGCGCAGCTTGATTAAGGAGACGTACCGTGTCATCGCCCAGACTGGAAACATTGATCGCTCGCCTGGAAAAGGGCCACCGCAAGACGCTGGAAACCCTGAGTCAGTTGAGCCCGGAAGGGTGGCAGCAGATCATCTATCACGAGCAGGATTGGACCGTGCAAGACCTGCTGGCGCACTTCGTAGCCGCGGAAAACTACCTGCGCGATGTTGCCCAGAACGTAGCAGCGGGCGGGCCAGGTGCTCCCCAGGACTTCGATCTCGATGCCATCAACGAGAGGGCGCGCGCGCAACTTGCCGACCGGTCGCCGCAACAACTGCTTGCCGATCTCGATCAAGCTCGCCAGCGCACGCTGGTTTTGGTGCGCACCCTCGACGATGGACAACTGCACAACACCGGCCGGCATCCTGGGCTCGGCGGTGTCAACCTGGAGACGATGATCCTCTCGCTGTACGGACACCAACTGCTGCACATGCGTGATCTGCAGGCCCGTATGAAATGAGCGTCTCGAACCAGGCGGCCGGCCGACAGGCCGAGGTCGCCGAGTCGTGTCCTTTGTGTGGCGCTGCCGTCGCCGGCGGTGCCTGCCGGCGACTGTTCGAGGAGGTGCTCACCTTCGAATACGGCAGTCCAGGGTTCGGCGCTGTCCACCAGCTTACGGTCGACGCCTACGCCCTCCAACACTGCGAGGAGCACAGGCCCCGGTCGAACGCGTTCCACCTGGCACGGCTGTGCATGTTTCTGGAGCACGGCGCCGATGCCGGGATCGGCCGGCAGTATCGCTGGCTGCAGGTGCGACTGGAAAATGACCGCGCCGTGCCGTACCTGGAACCGCCCGCGGATCGCGGCACGGTGACGATCGCCGAGGTCCACGGCGCGAAAACCACGCAGGAGCATGCGGAACGAACACGCCGCTGGGCCACATCGGTCTGGAAGGCGTGGAGCGACTATCATGAATGGGCCCGGCAGTGGTTGCAGGGAAGCCGGAACCGAAGCTGATGGATCTGTGGGTCTGCCCGGTGTGCGGCGACACGTTCGTCACCAATAACATGGTCCACCAGAAGTAGCAGCGCATTGGACATCTTCGACACGCGACACACGCGACGACCCGATGAAGGCCTGTTCTACCGGCGCGATGACCCAAATGACCTGCGCCTGGGCGAGGTGGTGTGCCTGGGCGAGACCGGGTACGCCGACGCGCCGGTTGTGATCCTGGGCTGCCCCCAGGATGAGGGCGTGCGGCGCAATCGTGGGCGGGCCGGCGCGGCGCTGGCGCCCGACGAGATTCGCCGTTGCCTGTACCGGCTGACCACCGCCGGCCTGGGCGGTCTGGCCATCGTCGACCTGGGCGACACGACGATCCAGCCAACGCTCGAAGAGACCCATGCCTTGCAGCAGGCGATCGTCGAGCAGGTGATCCGCGACGGCAAGCGGCTGATCTCGCTCGGCGGCGGCAACGACATCTCGTATCCCGACTGCGCTGCGCTGGCCTCCGTCGCGGGCGACGTGCTCGCCTTCAACATGGACGCCCATTTCGATGTCCGCACCGACGCCATGCGCAACAGCGGCACGCCGTACCGCCAGTTGCTCGAAGAGGGCTACATCCGGCCGGAACGCTTCTACGAAATGGCCTACCAGCCGTTCGCGAACTCGGCAACCTACGTCCGGTACCTGCGCGAGCGTGGCGTACACGCACACAGCCTGGCCGATCTGCGCGAACAAGGCCTGGTGAAGACATTCCGCAGCGTGCTGGAAACCCCGGCCGCCGCCATCTTCTGGGGCTTCGACCTGGATGCCGTGCGGGCGTCCGATGCGCCGGGGGTGAGCGCGCCCACCCCGGTTGGGCTTAGCGGCGACGAGCTGTGCCAACTCGCCGGGCTGGCCGGCGCCGACCCGCGCACGCGCATCGTCGAATTCTGCGAGGTCAACCCGAATTACGACATAGACCAGCGCACCTGCCGCCTGACGGCTGTGGCGATCTGGCATGTTCTTGTGTCAATGGGCAATGATGCGTGGCGGATAGCGTGAAGACGTGATACGTACCAACGCGCAAACGCAACACGCAATACGGGTTACGCATTACGCATCGCGCCCCACGTTCGCGGTTCTTTCGGAGGACAAACATGAAACGAGTGGTACGCGCCCCACGGGGTACTGAACTGACCTGCAAGAATTGGCTCATCGAAGCGCCCTACCGCATGATCCAAAACAACCTTGACCCGCAAGTCGCCGGCGACCCCGAAAACCTGATCGTGTACGGCGGGCGTGGCAAAGCGGCCCGCAACTGGGACGCGTTCGACGCCATTCTCGAATCGTTGCGCAACCTTGAACCGGACGAAACGTTGCTCGTGCAGTCGGGCAAGCCGGTGGCCGTGTTCCAAACCCATCCGGATGCCCCGCGCGTTCTCATCGCCAACAGCAACATCGTCCCGAAATGGGCCACGCAAGCGAACTTCGATCGCTGGGAACGCGAGGGCCTGATCATGTACGGGCAGATGACGGCAGGGAGTTGGATCTACATCGGCACGCAAGGCATCTTGCAGGGCACCTACGAAACCTTAGGGGCAGTGGCGCGTCAGCAGGGTTGGGGTAACCTGAAAGGCAAGCTGGTGGTCACCGCTGGGCTGGGCGAGATGGGCGGCGCGCAGCCGCTGGCTATCACCATGAACAAGGGCGTTGGCGTCCTCATCGAAGTGGACCCGAAACGTGCCGAACGTCGCCTGGCCTTGCGCCAGATCGACACGATCACCGACAACCTGGAGGAGGCGATGACGTGGGCCGAAGAAGCTCTGGCCCGCGAAATGCCACAGTCGATCGGGCTGATTGGCAACGCGGCTGAGGTGTTGCCCCAACTCCAGGAACACGGCGTCGTGCCCGATGTGGTCACCGATCAGACCTCGGCACACGACGTGATGTATGGTTACATCCCCGCCGGCCTTGCGCTGGACGAAGCAGCGGACCTGCGGGAACGCGACGCACAGGAGTACGAGCGCCGCGCGATGGAGTCCATGGCCCGGCACGTGGAGACGATGCTCGGCTGGCAAAAGCAAGGGAGCGTCGTCTTCGATTACGGCAACAACCTGCGGCAACGGGGCTTCGACGCCGGCGTGGAGGATGCCTTCGCCTATCCCGGCTTCGTGCCGGCCTACATCCGGCCACTCTTTTGCGAAGGGAAAGGGCCGTTCCGCTGGGTGGCCCTGTCCGGCGAACCGGAGGACATTTACGCCACCGACCGCGCCATCATGGAGCTGTTCCCGCACGACGAACACCTGCATCGCTGGTTAAAGCTGGCTGCTGAGAAGGTCGAGTTCCAGGGGTTGCCCGCGCGCATCTGCTGGCTGGGCTATGGCGAGCGCGCCCGCGCCGGGCTGCGCTTCAACGAGATGGTGGCTAACGGTGAAGTGCGTGCTCCGATCGTCATCGGACGTGACCATCTCGACAGCGGCTCTGTGGCCAGCCCGAACCGTGAGACCGAGGGGATGCTCGACGGTTCCGACGCCATCTCCGATTGGCCGTTGCTGAACGCGCTGATCAACACCGCAGGCGGGGCAACCTGGGTGAGCATCCATCACGGTGGGGGTGTGGGCATCGGCTACAGCATCCACGCCGGGCAGGTCACCGTCGCCGACGGCACGCCCGAAGCGGCCACGAGGTTGGAACGGGTGCTGACCACCGATCCCGGAACCGGCGTGGTCCGGCACGCAGACGCGGGGTATCCGGAGGCGATTGAGTTCGCGAAGACGCACGGGATCCAGATTCCGATGCTGGGGTGAGTGTCGGGTGTCATGTGTCAGGTGTCACGTGATGCGTGCTCCTTCAAGCTCGCTGAAGGTCTCCTGACTGAGGCGAGAGGTTTGGGCATAATGCGTGATGCGTGGTGCGTTAGCACGTTGAAACGTTTTCACATTGATTCGCTGATTCGTTGATTCAAAAATGAACGTAGATTTGCTGATTCACAGCGCTACACAACTCATCACCTGCGCGGCGCCGGACGGGCCGAAGCGGGGGGCCGCCATGCGCGACATCGGCTTGATCGAGGACGGCGCGGTCGCTATCGCCGGCGAGCGGATCGTCGCCGTCGGCCAGACGGCGGAGGTGCGCGCCCGGCACACGGCAGCGCGAACGATGGACGCCACTGGCAAGGTCGTGTGCCCGGGCTTCGTGGACCCGCACACGCACGTCCTGTTCGCCGGCGACCGCGTCCAGGAGTTCGAATTGCGCATCCGGGGCGCGACGTACATGGACATCATGGAGGCCGGCGGCGGAATCGCGGCGACGATGGCCGTCACTCGCGCCGCCACGCTGGAAGAGTTGCTGGCCGAAACGCGCCCCCGCCTGGATGCCATGTTCGCGCTGGGCACAACGATCGCCGAGGTGAAAACCGGCTACGGCCTGGAGCTGGCGGCGGAACTGCGCATGCTGGAGGCCATCGCCGAGCTGGATCGCACGCACCCCATCGATCTGGTGCCCACGTTTCTGGGCGCGCACGCCGTCCCGCCGGAATTCGCCGGACGCACGGACGATTACGTGGCCTTCCTGATCGAGGAGATGTTGCCGGCCGCGGCCAGATGGTATCGTGATTCCCATTTCGCCGCGCGCGGCGTGCCGCTGTTCGTAGACGTGTTCTGCGAGCGCAATGCGTTCGACGTCAGGCAGTCGCGACAGGTGTTGGAGGCAGGGGTGGCGCTGGACATGAAGCCTAAAGCCCACGTGGACGAGTTCACGTCGCTCGGCGGGGTGACGGTGGCGCTGGAGCTGGGGGCCGTGTCCGTCGATCACCTCGATGTAACCGGTGATGGGGACGTTGCGCGGCTCGCGGCATCCGATGCGATCGGCGTGGTCATCCCGGCGGTGAACTTCAACCTGGGCAGCACGCACTTCGCCGACGCTCGCGGCATGATCGACGCTGGGGCAGCAGTCGCCTTGACGACCGACATCAACCCGGGATCTGCTCCGTGCCCTTCGATGCCGCTGGTGATGGCGATCGCCTGCCGCTATCAGCACCTGCTGCCCGCCGAAGTGTTGAACGCTGCCACGATCAACGCCGCGCACGCTACCGGCATGGCCGGGCGGGTCGGCTCCCTGGAAGTGGGAAAACAGGCAGACATCCTGATCGTAGATTCGCCAGATTATCGCCACCTGGCCTACCAGTTTGGGCACAACCTGGTGGAGTGTGTCATCAAGCGGGGGGATGATAACGAATGCGGAATGATGAATGGAGTGAAACGTGAAGCCTGAGGACGTGAAGTGTGAAAACGCACCACGCAGCACGCACCACGTTTGACGCCCATGCTTGCTGACAATCGACTTTAGGGGAACGCACATGTCATCCAGCGGTTGCATTCTAGACGGCGAAAGCTTGGCCTTCGATCAGGTGTTGGCCGTGGCGTATGGGGAGCCGGGTCGCCCGCGCGTCGCGTTGAGCGACATGGCCGCGACCCGCGTTAACCGCGCCGCCGAGGCGGTGCAGCAGTTGTTGGACCGGGGCGAGATCGCCTACGGCATCACCACCGGCTTCGGGGCTTTCAAAGATCGGGTTATCGCGCCGGAACAAGTCGAACAGTTGCAGCAGAACATCCTGGCCAGCCACGCTGCGGGGGTCGGCGACCCATTCGACATCCCAACCACGCGGGCCATCATGCTGATCCGCGCGAACACGTTGGCGCGTGGCTACTCTGGCATCCGGCTGCCGACGCTCCAGCTGCTGCCGGACATGCTCAACGCCGGCGTGCATCCGATCATCCCAGAAAAAGGTTCGCTGGGGGCGAGCGGCGATCTGGCCCCGCTGGCACACATGAGCCTGCCGATGGTTGGCAAGGGCGAGGCCGAATACCATGGCGAAGTCCTTCCGGGGGCGGAAGCGTTGCGGCTGGCCGGGTTGCAGCCGGTCAGTCTGGCGGCGAAGGAGGGTTTGGCTCTGACGAACGGCACGGCGGTGATGTGTGCCCTCGGTGTGCTGCAAACCGCGCGAGCCGAGTGCCTGGGCCGCACAGCCGACATCGCCGGCTGCCTCAGCCTGGAAGCGTTGCACGGCACGGACCTGGCGTTCGATGAACGCATCCACAGCCTGCGACCGTTCCCGCGCCAGCAGGAATGTGCCCGGTACCTGAAGCACCTGCTGGTCGGCAGCCAGTTCACGCGCAGCTTTGATCCTGCGAACGTCCAGGACGCCTACTCCCTGCGCTGCATTCCCCAGGTGCATGGCGCGGCGCGAGAGGCGATCGCCTACGCCCGCTGGGTGTTTGAAATCGAGTTGAACGCCGTCACCGACAACCCGCTGCTCTTTGTGGACGATGGTACTGGCGACGTGACCGTCCTCTCCGGCGGGAATTTCCACGGCGCGCCGTTGGCCATCGCCCTCGATTACCTGAGCCTGGCGGTGAGCGAGTTAGGCAACATCTCAGAGCGACGGGTCATGCGCCTCACAGACGAAGCCTCTAACACGCACGTGTTGCCGGCGTTTCTCACCCGCGATGGTGGCCTGAACTCTGGCTTCATGATCGTGCAGTACACGGCGGCCGCGCTGGCCACAGAGAACAAGGTGCTCGCCCACCCGGCCAGTGTGGACACGATCCCCACCTCGGCGAACGTGGAGGACTACGTGAGCATGGGCTGCACGGCGGCGGTAAAGCTGCGCCAGATCTTGAGCAACGTTGAGTGCATCCTGGCGATCGAGCTGATGGCTGCCGCACAGGGGATCGACTTTCGCCAGCAGGAGATCGGGGCCGAGGCGCGCTTGGGGAAGGGGACTCAAGGAGCGTATGCCCTCATTCGGGAGTACGTCCCCTTCATCGAGCAAGACACGGTGATGTACGAACACATCGAGGCGGTGCGCAGGCTGGTGGCAGCCGGCGCGATCACGGCAGCGGTGCGCCGGAGCAGCGGCCCATCGGGCAGCGACCATGGCGCCGCCCAGCCCGGCCAGCACTCGTTTCCCGCAACGGACGGGGGAGCGGTGGTTTGACACAGGTGAGATGGAACGGTATAATTGGCCGAACTAACTGGCCTTGCAAGTTGGAGTCCCACGGATGAAATCACAAGACATCATACCGGTCGTACTTTCGATCGCCATTATCGTCGTCGTCGCCATTCTGGAAAAGCAGAGCCGCACAGTCGCTGCGGTCACGGCGGTGATGCCGCTCACGGCCCCGCTGGCGCTGTGGATTGTCTACTCCTCCGCCAACGGGGATCGCGCGGCCACGGCGCAGTTTAGCCTCGGGATGTTGGTGGGCATTCTGCCGACAGTGGCATTTCTGGGCGCCGTCTGGTTGGCAGCCCGATCCGGGATGAAGTTAGCGCCCATGATCGCCATCGGTTACGGCGTTTGGGCCGTGGGCTTGATGATCCTGGCCGGAGCCAGGAGCGGCTTGGGACTATGAGGGTTGAGGAAAAGAGCGTCAGCAGATGATGGCTGCCGTGGCAATCAAGGGCATCGTGTTCGGTTTTGCGGCTGCCGCGCAGCCCGGTCCGTTTCAGGCCTACATCGTAACCCAGACACTGAACCACGGGTGGCGACGTGCGTTGCCTGCCGCTTTTGCGCCTCTGATCACCGATGGACCGATCATCGCGCTGGTGTTCTTGGTGCTCGTCAGCATCCCAGCCTGGATTCAGCAAGTCCTCTACGCCGCTGGCGGATTGTTCCTGCTCTACCTGGCCACGAATACGTTTAGAGAATGGCAACGGTTCGACGAATCGGCGCCCGCGGCAGGACGCTCTGACGCCCAAACGGTCATCGAGGCAGCGCTGGTAAACGTGCTCAACCCCGGACCCTATCTGTTCTGGGGCCTGGTCGCCGGCCCGATTCTGCTGGCCGGCTGGCGCGTGGCGCCGGCGTACGGGTTGGGGTTCCTGACATTCTTCTACGTAGCCCTTGTTGCCAGTTTGAGCACGATCGTCTTAGTCTTCGGAATGAGCCGGCGAATCGGTCCAAAGGTCAACCGGGCGATGCTGGGCGTTTCGGCGGTTGCCCTGGCCGGATTCGGCGTGTATCAGTTGTGGCTGGGCTCGGCGGGCCTGCTGGTGGGGTGAGGGTTGGTCGAGTTCCAAGAGCGGATTTGAGTGAAAAGGGAGGGTTCAACAATAATGTCGGTGAAACATGTAGACAGCGTCGCTGTTGCTGAGGTCCCGGCGGGGCAGGAAACGGGCCGCCAGGTCTTAATCGGGCCGGACGAGGGTCCGAATTTCGCCATGCGGCGCTTCATCATGGGGCCGGGCGGCGGCATGCCAAACCACACGAACACGGTGGAGCACGAACAATACGTGCTCCGCGGTCGCGCGAAGGTCGGCATTGGAGACGAGGTATTCGAGGTCAAACAGGGCGATGTAGTGTTCATTCCGGCCGAGGTGCCTCACTGGTATCGGGCCGCCGCGGACGAGCCGTTCGAATTCCTCTGCGTCATCCCCAACAGCCCCGAGGATCGGGTCGAAATACTGGATGACCAGACTTAGGGAGGGCCAGGCGTGAGTCACTTCTTTGCCTACCTGGCGAGGATGAAGTTTATCAACCGCTGGGGGCTTATGCGCAACACCAATCCGGAGAACATCCAGGAGCACAGCCTGCAGGTAGCCATCATCGCCCACGGTCTGGCCGTCATCAGGAACCGGCTCTTCAACGGCAGTGTCGATCCGGAGAGAACGGCCACGCTGGCGCTTTTTCACGACGTTGGCGAGGTGATTACGGGCGACCTGGCCACGCCGATCAAGTACTTCAACCCGAAGATCAAGACCGCCTACAATGAGATTGACGTCATTGCCAGGCAACGGCTCTTCGACATGCTGCCGGAGGATCTGATGCCGGATTACGAGTCCCTCTTCTTCCCGACCGAGGCCGATCTTGAGTGCTGGCAACTTGTCAAAGTAGCGGACAAGATTTGTGCCTATCTCAAGTGCGCGGAGGAAATGAAAGCCGGGAACCAGGAGTTCTCCAGGGCGGAGAAAACGATTCGGGCGGAACTCGCTCGCATGGACGTCCCGGAGGTTGCGGTTTTCATTGAGCAATTCGTGCCCAGCTTCTCGCTGACGCTCGATGAGTTGAACTAGCGTGGGTGGCCGCTCCACGTGGCCACGACTGGGCGAAGGCCTGCCTGAACAGGCAGGTGGTCTCCCGACCGGGCCCTGCCTGACGGCATGGATACCTGCCGTTTTCGCCCGGCGCCCGGCGCCTTGCCTTACCGATTGTCTGTTCGCGGCCTCGGATAGGGATAGGGGTTGGGGATCGTAGCGCTGGCCGCCACAACAGGCAGACGGATGTCCGGCTGGCCGGAAACCAGCGTAGAGGATTGGCCGAGGCCGGGAGCAAACGCACTTTCGTTCCCCGCCACGTCCCGCGCACGCGCCCGGAAGTAGTAGCGCTGCCCGCGCTCGCCGGAGAACGCGGCCGCCACGCTGGTCGTGTCCAGCAGCCAATCTTGCCATACCCCGTCCACGCCCACGCGCACCTGCACGTCATAAGCGACCAGACCGGATGTCTCGTCCACGCCCTGCCAGGTGACGGTGAAGACCGGCTTCGTCACCAGGGGCGGCGACTGCAAACTGACCGTTGGCGGGCGGGTGTCGATGGCCACCTTGTATCCTGGACTGAAACCGATTTTGCCTTGCAAGTCGGTGACGCGGAACTGCATCCAGTTTGCCGAAATGCTCTCCTGCCCAAACGGGACGCCCGGTGCTACCAGCACGTGGCCGTCCGGAAGATTGTGCGCAGCCACGGTAGAAGCCGGTCGCCACGAGTCCCAAGTCTGGCCGGCATCGCGCGAGAACCGGTAGCCTGCTGTGCTCAGGTCGAGGCCGGCGGAAGCCCTGGCGAAAACTTGGGCTGTCGGCGTCAGCGTGTCCGTTACCCAGCCGGCCGGCTGGAAGCTGTCCCAGGCGATAGAGGGCGGCAAGTAGTACACCCGGTCGCGCAAATCGTCAGACACGTTACCCGCGCCGTCCACCAACTTGCCGATGACGTCCCGCCACCCCGGCTCGTCTCTCACTGCCCAGTTCGTCGAGCTGGCAAACGGCTGCGGGTAGCTGACGATCAGCACCCGGTCGAGACAGAGATCGGCCACACCGCGGAAGGCCGTGCGGAACTCCAGGCCGGCCGATCCGGCCTCGCGATAGTCGAAGTCCACACCGAATTCCTGGTACTTGTCGGCCTGCCGGAAGTCAAGGCCGCGAAGCCGGCGGACACCCAAGACGGTGGCGCCCAAATCATCCACCACGTCGAGGTAGGCCACTTCCTCGGCAGTCGTCACTACGCTCGTCTTCAGCCGGAAGTAGGCGCGATAGGCGTGGCCCGGCGGCAAATCCGTGGTGTACGGACCGTACCAGGCACCGGGCGGGTCCACGCCGGCCTGGCCACAGAGAGCCGCCCCGTTGAGCGCATCGCCGTCGGCGATCACCTGGCCGACACGGGTAACGCCCCCGATCAGCTCGCGGTAGAGGGCGTCCTCTTCCCAGAGCCAGTCATTGCTGAAGCCCATCGCGGCGAGACCGCTGCCGCCGGCGGCGTCGCTCCCGCTGAGCGTCAAGGGCACCGAGACGGTCTGGCTGGCAGCCACGGGGATGTCGAGCGCGCCGGTTGGTGGCACGCGATCCAGTCCCACGCGCGCGCCCGGCAGATCGGCCGCGGTGTTGCCGGTGGCATCTCGCAGGGTGAGGCTGAGGGCGATGCTATCCTCGGTCAGGGGTTGATCCGGCAGGCCGCTCAGGTCCCAAACGGTTTGCCAGCCGTCGCCTCCATCGGTGTCGCGCTGTAGCAGCTCGGTGCGGTACGTCGTGCCATCCCAGAAGCGCGCCGAAAAGTCTGCTTGGGCGATGCCACTTGACTCGTCGCTCGCGTTGGCGCGGATCAAGGCGCGATTGCTCGTCAGGTAGTAGCCGGGCCAGGGCAGGGTCAGAGCGCCGATGGGCGCCGTCGTGTCACCGGGCGGACCGGCAGAAGCTTCGACCGAAACGCCGGTGTAGTAGTGCCCCAGAATCTGCTGGTAGCCCCAGCCGAACGGGTCCCCCGCCCAGCGGAAGGCGCCCCACTGACCCATCCCGCGTCCGTGGTAGGGGGTACGCGTTTGGCCGAAGCTAACCGGGTCGTCCACCGCCTGCAAGTAGGGATAACCGGGGCGGCCCATGGTAGGGCTGCTTCCTTCGCTGGAGAACTCAGCCAGGATCGGCCGGCCTTCGTAGGCGACATACTGGCCGCGCGTGTCCTCGACCGCCGCGTCGGTGTGTGGGTCTTGGGTGTCGCACATCAGTTGGTAGGCGGTCGTGTCGTTGACGTCGTAGTTCGGGCGATCCTGCAGGATGAAGTACCAGGCATACGTGCGGGCAGCCACGGCCTGTGCGCGCAGCGCTTCCGGCGCCCATCCGGCCGGCATCTCCCGCGGGACCACCCGCTTGACGTAGGTTTCGAAATCGATCACGTCCACCTGCCAGGCCGGAACATCACGGCATTTGTTATTGGGGTGGTGGAGCACGCGGATGGTGGGCGGCGGCGTAAGTTGTTGCCCCAGCGCCAGCGCGGCCGGACCGGCGGCGGGCAGAGGCGGCGGGATTTGCGAGCCTGCGGGCACGGCGGCGCTGTCGGGCCCCGTGGACGGTGCATCCACGTCCACGAGGACCACGTTGCCTTGGCTGGCAATCGCCAACCAGCGTCCGTCGGGTGACCAGAGCGGCGAATCGTCCACGGGAATGTCCGCCGCCAACCCTCGACCATCCCCGCCATCCGCGGAGAGGATCCACAACCGGCTCCCCCCTGGGATTCCGTCGCTCAGCGAGGCGCGCACGAGCGCGATCTGGCTGCCGTCCGGAGACCAACGCGGCACGCCCAGGTATTCCCCGCCTGCTTCCAGCAACTTGCGTTGGGCCAGGCCGTCCGCAGAGGCGGTCCACATCTGGCCTTCGACCACGTAGGCCAGCAGATCGCCGGAGGGCGACCAGGCAAAGCTACTCACGGTCTGTCCGGGAGCGAGAATGATTGCCGGTTGGTCCGGCCGGATCAGCCGCAAGCCGTCATCCGCCTTGACGGCCCAGCGGTCGCCGGCCGGTGAAAACTGGAAGGATGCCCCGGACAGATCGCCGGCGAGCAGGCGCGAATCGCCACCATCGCGTCCAATGATGCGTGGCCGGCCATTGCGCACGAAGATAATCCCCTGGCCGATAGGACTCCATTGCAACGGGCGGCCCCAGTCGGCCTGCGCGATCTGCCGGGAACGCCCCGTGTTGAGGTCGAGCAGGTGCAGGTCGGCCCGATCGCTGCCGTTGAAGGAGAGATAGGCCACGGTCGAGCCGTCCGGCGAAAGGACCGGGTAGGAGGCGTTCTGGGCCAGAAGTGTCTGGTGGCCCGACATGTCCACCTGCCAGAGGTCGGTCAGCAACTGCCAGCCGGTGGCGATCTGAACCTTGCCGCTCAGGCGGGTGATCAGCAAACTTGAGCCATCCGGTCGCCAACTCACCGGGTAGGAGAGGCCGTCGTCCGTCAGGCTGCGGACGCCTGGTGGTCCCTGGGCGCGTGCCCCGCCGGCCAGGGGCAGCAGCAGGAGGGCAGCCAGCAGCGCCAGGGCCGGCGTAAGGCGCTGGCGACGGCGATGGCTTCCCTTCGTCATGCGGTTAACTCTCCGGCAGGCAGCGTTGCGGTCCGCGCTAACGCCCGACGCGTTCGGCCGGCCGGAAGCGGAGCGCCGACCAAACCTTGTCTATCGAGACTTGCGTCACCGGCCGCAGGCCGGTCGGTTTCAGCAGCTCCCACAGGATGTCGCGCGAAAGGTCGGTCTTCACTTTGGAGCTTTTCTTGGGGTAAGAAACCCACAACAACCCGTCGTATTTGCCCGCCTCAATTGCCTGTGGGGCCAGGGCGTCCAGTTCTTCCGAATTCTTGACGAACACCTGCACGAAGTCGACCTTGTCCTCCGGCTGCTCAACCAGCTCGATGCCTTCCGGAAGATCGCCAAGTTCGTCCAGATACACTTCCGGTGGATTCAGAATGAGTGCCCGTTGTCCAGGCATGAGTCGTAGTTTCTTCACCAGCGCAGAACTTGCTTCGCTCACGTTCACTCCTCGATTCGCCGCTGGGCCTGCCGGCGGCCGGCGGTCCGGGCGAAATGTGCGTGGTTTCGGAACGCGGCGCTAGACATCGTTACCGAGTTGCCGCAGAGCCCAAAGCGTTCCCAGGATCGTCTTGCCGTCCTGGATTTCGCCGGCATCAATGCGGCGCAGCAGGTCGTCAACCGGCAGTGGCACCACTTCGATCCGTTCATCCGCCTCCAGGTCGCGCTGCGAGGGGATGAGCGCGGTGGCGACGTACAGCGAGAACCGCTCCGTGGAGTAGCCGGGGGTGGGAAAGACCTCACCCAACAGATCCAGCCGACCCGCGCGAAAGCCGATCTCTTCCTGGAGTTCGCGTTGGGCGCACGAGTCGGCGTCCTCGCCCGGCTCACGGGTGCCGGCCGGAATCTCCAGCAGTTCACGCTCTACAGCCAGGCGAAACTGGCGCACCAGCATCACGCAGCCTTGCTCATCGAACGGGACGATGACGACGGAGCCGGGATGTTCGACGATCTCGCGCCGGGTGGTGTAGCCGCCATCCAGGCGCACCGTATCCAGCCGCAGCGTGACGATGCGGCCGGCGTACACCTGCTGGCTGGCCAACACTTCCTCGTGAGCCATTCGCTAGCTACGGCAACCGCAGTACCTGGCCTGGGTAGATGACGCCGAAGCTGGACAGGTTGTTCAGGGCGATGAGCGCCTGCACCGTTGTGTCGAACCGCAGAGCAATGGCGTACAAGGTGTCTCCCTGCTGGACGGTGTACGTGCTGCCCTGCTCCGGGCCGGAGGGGGCAGTGCCTTCACCGGAAGGCGCGCTTTCCCCCGTGCCCGCTGGGATGATCAGTTGCTGCCCAACGTAGATGTACCACGGGTTGAAGATGTTGTTTGCCTGGGCGATGGCGTCCACCGTAGTCCCGTAACGCTGGGCGATGGAGAACATAGTGTCGCCGACTTGCACGATGTACGTCGTGCCGCCCGATGGTGCCACGGGTTGGGCGCCGGCCCCGCCGGCCTGTGCGCCGGGGATGAGCAAGGTCTGGCCCACAACCAGCTGGTCCGGATTCGCCAGGTTGTTCAGTTGGATGATGGCCGCCGGCGTTGTGTTGAACCGCCGGGCGATGGAATAGACGGTGTCACCCCTCGCCACCGTGTACGATGTGACCTGCCCGCCGGACGGCCCGGCGGCCGCTTCCGGCGGCGGTGAGGGGACCGGAGTCGGAGGCGTCGCAACAGCGACAGTGTCGGACACCACAGGAGTCGCTTCCACCGTGGTAGCCGTCTCGTCCGTGGGAGAGGTTTCCGCTTGTGGCGTGGTTCCCACGGCCACCACAGTCGAAGGGCCCCCGGCAGGCGTGATGTCAGATTCTACGACTGGGACGGGCGTCTCCGTCGGGATCGGCGTGGGACTGGGCTTGCTACGGACGCATGCTGTTGCGGTTACTAGCAGAAGGGACAGAAACAGGGCCAACCATCTGGACGACGGGAACCTTCTTTTCATCTTTCTTACCTCCTTCTGAGTGGTCTAGGGTTTATTCATGATACCACAAATAGCGCAACTCGTCAAGAAGCGCAGGGCGTTGGGGAATAGCGCAGAACTGTGGGGAATTGTCGGCGCTGCCCTGCATTGTTGTAGGCGGGGTAGCTCCTGAACGCTTACCTCTGGCCTACGCATTGGCCTTGTAGGCGATCAGGGTTTCCGGCCAAAAGGTGACTCGCTGCTGTAGCACAACCGCGCCCGGAAACAGCCGCCGCAGCCGGTTCGCTGTCAGCAGATGGATTTCGTCGTCCCGTCCGAGCAGCCGGCGGACGATGCCGTGCTTCCAGGTTGCGGGTAGCCAGTGGATCAGCGGCAGTTGGTAGTGCAACTCCACCGGGAACCGTGCGTTCGGTGTGGTCACGAACCAGCGCCGCCCCACGCGCATGACCTCACGCGCAAACTGCTCTTGGACGCTCGACGGGCCGACATGTTCGATGACCGCGTTGGAGAACACGAGGTCGAAGGCGCCATCGTCGAACGGCAACGCGCACCCATCAAAGATCAGCGCCTGGATTTCCGGGTAGACCGTTCTCGCGCGGGCGACTTCCCCTGGCATTGTGTCCAGCCCACCGCCGACGATCCGGTGGCGGTACGGGTACATCGCCTCCAGGGTGAGCTGTCCTGGTTCCAAGTGACTCACCCCGATGTCCAGCATCGTGTCGTCGGGCCCAGGCTGCATCGTTTCCAGAAAACACGCTATCTTGCGCCTTCTGGATTCGTTGCGCCACGCTCGCGAGAGACGTGCCAGCCCACTTCGTAACGCAGCCACTGCGCTTCGCCTACCTGTTCTCCGCCCGCTTCGCCGGGTGCGTGATTCGTGTGGTCTCTCGCGAACGTACCGCTGTGTACAACGTCGCCAGCCGCCCGGCGACGATCGGCAAGTCAAAGTGCCGCACAGCCTTGTCGCGATTTCGGCGCGCGATCTCGGCACGTCGGTCTGGCCGATTCAGCAGGTCGATCACGGAGCGGGCAAGGGCTTCCACGTCCCCTGGGGCGACCAGGAGGCCGTTCACTCCGTCTTCCACCACGTCCGGGATGCCACCGGTCCGCGTGGCCACGATCGGCAACCCTGCCGCCAGCGCTTCCAGCAACGATACGCCCAACGCCTCCACGTAGGCCGGGTGAACATAGATCGCGGCTTCGCGCAGCAAACGCTGTTTGCTCCCCCCGCTGACGTAACCCGGACATTCCAGCCGGTTGGTGATCTGCAAGCGGCGGGCCTGGCGCCAGATTCTGTCCGTCGGGCCGCGACCGCAAAGCACCAGACGTGCCTCTGGCTGCCGGCCGCGGATGATGGCGAGCGCGGCGAGTAGATCGAAGACGCCTTTGTGTGGTGCGATGTCTCCCAGATAGAGCAGGGTCGCGCCGTCGTGCTGCCCGGGTTCGGCGGCGAACGCCGCACAGTCCACAGGGTTGGGCAGGACCGTGATGCGCGGATTGCGGGTCAGGCTGGCGAACCGCGCTTTCCACACCTGGGCCAGCACGATGATCACGTCGGCGGAGTCGAGCGTGGATGCGATCGCGCGCCGGAGCACCGCCGGCCCGTCGTCGTAGAAGTCCACGAAGCGTCCGCTGTGCACCTGGAAGATGACCCGCTTGCGGAAGCGCCGGGCCACGGCGGCCAGGATAGCTTTCCGGTAAAAGCTGGGGCCCGCCGAAGCGTGCAGGTGTACGATGTCCGGTGCGTCTGGGCCTTGCAGAATCCGCACGGTTTCGGCAAAGGCCAGGGCAAACCGGCCGACCTTGCGGAGGATGGCGTGCTTGTTGGCCGAGGCGATGTAGGTCACGTCGGCCCGCCTGGTCAGGTCGGGGGAGCGCATCAGCAGGCTGGTGACGACGGAGACGCCCCCGTAATGATCGAGTAGCGGCCCGACCATCAACACCTTTGGACGCCGCGGCTCGCTCATGCCGCTGCCCGCCGTCGAGTGATGGTGCCGCCGGCGATCGCGAGGCCCAGGATAGTCCAAACCAAAAGGCCGTATAGGCCCTGGCCGGCCTCATAGCTGATCAGCAGGC
Source organism: uncultured Ardenticatenales bacterium (assembly GCA_964508275.1). Classification (GTDB taxonomy): domain Bacteria; phylum Chloroflexota; class Anaerolineae; order Ardenticatenales; family JAADHH01; genus CAZDTE01. The sequence goes on along the minus strand of CAZDTE010000013.1, from coordinate 16,668 downwards.
TGTGGGCGGTGAAGATGACGACATCCAGAAAGATGATCTCCCGCAGGCCGTGGAACGTGGCGACGGAGGGCGAGCGTGGGCGGCCAAACCCGGCCTCTCGCCACACTACCCAGAGGATGGCGACGAACAGGAACAGGCCAATCAGCCCCTGGCAGTACAGGTGGTAGAGGTACACGCTGTGGGAACCGAGGGGCAGCGGCGCAAAGGGCCACGCCTTCATCATCTGGGGAACGCCGTGGCCCAGGAACGGATGCTCGACCCAGGACTTCAGGGTGTACTGGTAGGTGGTGGCCCGTGTCATCACGCTGCTCAGCTGTTCCGGATTCAGCAGCTCCGCGAACCGGGCTACCAGATAGCCGGTACCGAGCAGGCGGCTTGCTCCGAAGCCGAGTAGGACAATCGTGGCCCCCAGCGTGCTGAACAGGAGGGCGCGACGCGAAGGGGTGATCAGCCGGCTGCGGAACAGGAAGTAGATCATGCCGATACCGAACGACAACCAGGCGCTGCGGTCAATCGTGGCGACGAAGCAGACCAGGGAGGCCACGATCAGCACGCCATAGAGCGCCCGACGGCGAACTGACCTCGCGCAGAAGAGGTAGTAGCCTTGCAGCGGAATCAGGAGAGCCAGCGCGCCGGCGAAGCTGTTCACGTACGTGAATAGCGACGAGATGCGAAAGAAAGATACGTTGCCCAGTTGCCGAAAGCTGACCCAGAACGTCTCGCCGGTGCTTTGGAACTTGTCGGGGAAGAGTGCCGGATTCAGCTCCAGCGCCGGGAACAGGAGCTGCAATACGCCGACGATCACGACGATGACGCCCACCGCCATCACCCCTTGCAGCACACGGTGGAACTTCGCTTCGTCATCCACCGTGGTGACCACCAGGACGAAGAAGATAACGAACGTGATCACCTTCGTCACGCTGACGACGTACTTGTAATTGTAGTCGGCTGGGACGTGGATGTAGGCGGCCAGCACAATCCCGACGAAGGCGATGACCAGCCAGGGCAGCGGCGCAAACCGCAGGTCGCCGTTCGGCAGCCGCCATTCCCACTGCGGCCCGAATGCGCGGTAACGGCCCTTGAGAACGGTCGCCAGCAGCCACCGGCCGGCGACCACGGCGACCAACAGCGTAATGATCGGCTGCGTGGAGAGGCTTCGCCCTGGACTGAGCGTCAGCGTCAAGGCCAGGGCCGTTTCAATCGGGGGGAGCAGCAGCGCCGGGAGGAGCACGGAGCCGCCCAGACCGAGGATCAGGAGGCGGAGCCGCACGGCGCTCAGCGCCAGGTAGGCAAACAGCGCCAGCATCACGGCCCCCACACCGGCGATCAACCCGAATCCCCAGCGCCGGCCCGCTTCCGTTTGCATGACTCGTGATACCGTGCGATTCACGGGTTATCGCCTCCTGCCTGAGAGGAAACTGCCCGCAGCAACACATGTCGCCCGGTAGCAACGCGCCACAGTCCCCGCAGCGCGCCGTGGATGTAGCCCACATCTCGGCGACGCAGAGCGAAGCTCGTGGCCCACACAACCTCGCCGACCTGCGACCAGGCGACAGCCAGGCGGTGGCGTGCGGTTGATGGCAGATTCTTGCGTGCCAGGTACAGGTTGTTGACCAGCCGCATCTCTGTGCGCCGGCGGCTCTGGTCGCGGGCGATCTGTGACGGGTGATGCTCAAAGCGAGCCCGCGGGGTTTGCAGCAACCGGTAGCGCCGGCTGACGCGCCACGAAAAGTCGACATCCTCCTTGAACGCGTAGCCGCTCAGAGCCTCATCGAAGCGCAGGGCGAGGACGATCTCCCGCCGGTAGCAGGCGCAGCCGGAAAGGATGTCCACCTCCCGGATGTCGCGCGGGGCCGTCAGGTACACGGCGTTGCCCGATGGCAACAGCCGCCCCCGGCCATCGGCCAGATCGACCGGCATCAGGAACAGCAGGCGAAAGGGGACCACCCAGATCGCGGTGGGTCGCCGGTTCGTGATCGTGCCTTGCACGCCGCCCACGTTCTCCCAGCGCGGATCACTGAACGGACGCATGACCTCGCGGTGGTACTCGGCGTCGAGGATCACGTCGTCGTCCAGGAAGCAGACGATGTCGCCTTGAGCCGCCTCGGCGCCGATGTTCCGCTGGCTCGGCAAACCGGGGGCGGCGAACAGGAGGCGAAGCGGAAGACGATCGCCCGCCACCTCGCGGACGGCTCGTTCGACGAGCGGGGCGCGGGCCTCGTCGCTGGCGTCCACGATGATCAGCTCCTCGGGCACGATCGCCTGCTGGGCGAGCGACGCCACGCAGCGACGCAGGTCGTCCGGCCGGTTGCGCGTGCAGATGATGTAGGAAGCGGTTGGCACGATCACCTCTCCGTCCGGTTTCGCGCCAGACGATCACGTGCCAATCGCAACACCTGGCGATCTTCTGACGAAAGGCCCAAGATCAGCAAGAGTCCGGCGTAGGTTGCGAATAGCAGCAACAGTCCGATCAGCAAACCGGCCGGCCCGGACCAGAAGCGGTCGACTGTTGCCAGCGTCAGCCCGGCCAGGCCGGCAGCCAGGAGTGGTTTGCCGAACGCGGCGGTGTAGGGTTGAAAGCCGATCAGCCAGAATACTTCGACGAACCGCAGGAGCACAAGGAAGATCATGGCCGCGCCGGTAGCCAGAGCGGCACCGACGATCCCAAAGCGTGGGATGAGCATCACGGTCAGGGCAACGTTCAGGCCAAAACTGAGCAGGACATTGACCAGATTGAGCGCGGGGCGCCCGGTCATTTCCAGCAGGGGGCTGACGGAGCCGGCGGCGCCGTGCACACCGAAGGCAACGCACAGAATCGCCAGTGCCAGGCCGCCGGCCCGGAATTCGTGCCCGAAGAGGGCCATGATCCGAGTAGCCAGGATCGCCATCCCCACGAACAGCGGCAGCGTGAGCGTGAGCTGCCATTTCGTGACCACCTGATACAGCCCGGCCAGCTGATCTCGCTCGCCCCGGTTGTGGAGATCGGCAATGATCGGCGAAAAGATGGCGTTGAATCCCTCCAGGGCGAGCAGGCCCAGACTGACGGTTCGGAAGGCGGCGAAGTAGACGCCGGCCTGGCCAGGAACGGACAGCGCACCCAATAACACGGTCCCGGTGCGTGCCGTTACGGCGCTGGTCAGGCTGAGCATGTACATCGGGACGGCGAAGGCGATGAGGGCCGGGCGGTCCACACCGACGGGCCGCGGTGGGGCGTCCGGCTCCGGTCGCTTGACGTGGCGACCACGGGCCAGCCGGCCAAGCAGGTACAGCGCGCAGGCGGCCGCCAGCAGGGTAGGCGCGGCGTATGCCGCCAGCACGCCTCGTAGCCCCCACCCGATGGCGAGCAGTCCTCCCGCCAGCGCGATCTGGAACCCCGGCCGCAACAGGTCACGGACGATGGCTACGTAATGCATCGCCTTGAAGGACTGGATCGAGAAGATCCACAGCGTGGTCAGCGCGGAGAAGGGTAAGGCCAGCGCGAAGACCTGGAGAACGAATCCCAACTCCGGCTGATGGAAGGCGGAGCGAGCCAGCCAGTCCGCCGAGAGGAAAAGCGCTCCCCCTACCACCAGCCCGCCGACGGCCACCAGGCGCGTCGCCAGGCGCAGTGTGTCCCGCAAGCGATCCCAGGTCTGTTCTCCCTCGTAGATGGCGATGTAGCGGAGCAGCGTGTTGTCGAATCCCAGGAGGGCGACGCGGTCGCCCACGTTGGCGATGGATAGGCCGATGGAGAAGAGGCCAAACGCTTCGGCCCCGATGGAACGAGCGACAAGAATGTTGAAGAGGTAGGACAGCGCGGTGCGGACGGCGCTGCCAGAAAATGCGATGGCTGCGCCGCCGGCGACTGTGTGCAAGTGCGTGCCCGCGTCGGCCGTCTCGACGACATCAGGCGGCAGGGATGCCGATGACACGGGTGTCGGGGTCATGGAGCCGCGTCCTCGATTTCTGCCAGTGCCTGCTGGGCTGATTCGTTCTGCGGGTTGATGCGGATGGCTTTCTGAAACACGTCGCGCGCTTCGGCCAACCTGCCGGCCGCCCGGTAGGCCTGGCCCAGCCCGACGTGGTAGTAGTCCTGAGCCGGCTTCAGGGCGATGGCCTGTTCGCTGGCGCGGATGGCCTGCTCCCAGTGGCCCAGTCGGATGTAGGTCTGGCCCAGCAGGTAGAACGCCTCGGCTTCGGGCGGTGTGAGTGCTGTAGCCCGTTGCAGGGGGTCGAGAGCGACATCCGGCTCGCCCTGTTCCAGGAGGATCCGGCCTTCGTAGATCAGCGGCCACGGATCGTCGGTGAATGCGTGCTGCGCATCTCTCGCCAGGTCCAACGCCTCGGCCAGCCGGCCTGCGGCGCGGAGCACGGCAGCCAGCCGCAAGACGGGCCACATCTCATCCGGCAGCAACTCGACCGCGCGACGGAGATAAGGCTCGGCAGCGGCAGGATCGCTGGTCTGTTCGTAGAGCGCCCAGCCCATCTCGAATTGCACCTGCCCGTCGTCAGGCAGGGAGCGCTCGGCTTCGCGGAACGCCTCCGCTGCCCGGCGCCAGTCCTGCTGCGCGGCATAAACCTGGCCGGTACGGAACCACGCCTCGCCGAAGGTCGGATCGAGAGCCAGCGCCTGGTCAAACCAAAAAAGGGCGTCGTCCGAGCTGCCGGCCAGCCGGTCCGCTTCTCCACGAAGCAGCAAGTCGTGTGCGGAGAGGTCGGCGTCGCGCCAGTCCTCGCGCAGCCCTTCCGCCGCCCGCGCCGGTTCGGTGGCGAGCAGGACACGATGTACTGCGGCCTTCTCGACCGGGATCAGGGGATCGCGAGGGCGCAGCCTGGCGCATTCGGTGAACGCGTCTATGGCCCGGTTGTAATCCCCGCTGCGCGCAGCCGCTCGGCCAAGCAGTCGCCAGGCCTGGGCGAACCTGTTGTCGGCCTCCAGCGCCGCCTCCAGGTGAGCGAACACCGGCGCCAGGTCGGCAGCCGGCAGCAAACCGGCCGGAGATTCTGACGGGTCGAGTGGGCCGGTGGCGTCCGGCCCCAACGTGCCGGTGAGGATCCGCCCCGCGGCTTGCACGTGATAGGTCGCCAGGACAAACGGCCGCAGCCACACGAGCAATCCGGTGGTCAAGAGAAGAGTCAAGCTGACGGCTACCGCACGTCTGATCATCTGTCGGTGTATAGGCGATCCGTTCTCCGAACTATCTGTCTCGTTTATGTTGGCGGGCTCGGCGTCGCACGTGTGCTGCGCGCCGCCGGCAGGGAAGGTAGGACGCACGGCTGCGCGCCCCTGCTTGTGCTGTTTTTCAGGCGCGCAGCTCGCGTATGGCCTCGCGGAGCGCGGGCACGACATCGAACAGATCGCCGATGATGCCGTAGTCGGCGACTTTGAAGATCGGCGCGTCGGGGTCCGTGTTGATGGCGACGATCACCTTTGATGTGCGCATGCCGGCGAGGTGCTGAATCGCACCGGAGATGCCGCAGGCGATGTACAGATTCGGCGAGACCGTTTTGCCGGTCTGGCCGACCTGATCGGCATGCGGTCGCCACCCGGCGTCCACCGACGCGCGCGAAGCGCCTACCGCAGCGCCAAGCTCGTCGGCCAGCGCCTCGATGACGGCGTAGTTCTCCGGGCCGCCCATGCCCCGCCCGCCAGAGACGATGGTGCTCGCTTCGGTGAGTTCGGGACGCTCGCCGGCCTTTGCGTGAAACGCCTCGACCACGGCGCCGGCGTCGCCAGCATCTATGGAGAGAGGCTCGACCTTGAACGCGGCGCCGGCGGAGGCGGCCGGCGGGAATGTGTTGGGCCGGACCGTGGCCATGCGCGGCGTGCTCCGCAGTGTGACCTCGGCCAGCGCCTTGCCGGCGTAGATCGGGCGGGTGATCACCAGATCGCCATTCCGCAGCTCGAAGCGGGTGCAGTCGGAGGCCAGCCCGACGCCGAGCTTCGCCGCCGTGCGGGGAGCCAAGTCGCGGCCCTGCGCTGTGGCCCCGAATAGGACGACTGCTGGGTCCGCCTGCCGGATCGCCTGGGCGGCGACCTGGGCGTACCGCTCGGTCGCATAGACATCGAGCGCCATGTCATCTGCCACGAAGACCGGGTTCGCGCCGGCCTGCCCCAATTCCTCGGCGATCGATGATGGCAGCGCAGCGCCGATGACCAACGCCTGCACGTTGCCGCCCAATCCATCAGCGATTTGCGAAGCGGCGGTGAGACATTCCAATGAGATCCGTTTCAATTGGCCGTCGCGTTGCTCGGCGACTACCAGGACGTTGTTCGTGGACATGGAAAACTCCTTCTTCAGTGGCAAGCGATCCGCTAGATTACCTTGGCCTCTTCGTGAAGCAGGCGGGCCAGCTCACGAGCCTGTTCTTGGACGGTGTTGCCTCTCACGATCCGACCAGACTGGCGCTGAGGCGGAAGGGAAACAGCCATGACCGTCTGCACCGGTTGGAGATCGGCCGGGTCGAGGCCGAGATCGGCAGCGGACCAGGTTTGGAACGGCTTCTTCTTGGCGCCCATGATGCCACGCAGGGTGGGGTAGCGGGGTTCGTTTTCCCCTTTTTGGGCGGTGAACAGGGCCGGCAGGCTGGTGCGCACCAACTCGTGGCCGCCTTCCACCTCGCGCTCGACGCGGGCCGAGCCATCCCCGATCTCCTCGATCTTCACGACCATCGAGACGTGTGGCAAGTCCAAGAACTCGGCCAGGTAGATGCCGGTCTGGCCATGGTCCTCGTCCACACCCTTCCAGCCGGTGTAAACCAGATCAAAGTCGTCGAGCCGACGGATGGCAGCGGCCAGCACCTTTGCCGCGCCCAGCGGATCGAGGTCGGCGAACGCGTCATCCACCAAGTGGACCGCTTCGTCGCAGCCCATCGCCAGACCTTTGCGAATCGTCTCCTGGGCTTCCGGCGGCCCGACGCTGACCAGCGTGATCTTCCCCCCGCCAGACCGCTCGTTAATCTGTAGAGCTTCCTCGATGGCGTACTCGTCGTACGGGTTGATGATCCAGGTATCGAGACAGGCCGGATCGATCTGGCCGTCCTTCACGGTGATCTTTGTCGCCGTGTCTGGGGTACGTTTCATGCACACAATGATGTTCACCGATCATTACCTCCTGAACAGGTTGCGCGCAATGACCAGGCGCTGAATCTGGTTCGTGCCTTCGTAGATCTGCATCAACTTGGCATCGCGCATGTACTTTTCGACCGGGTATTCCTTGATGTAGCCGTAGCCACCGAAGATCTGCACCGCGTCAGTCGTCACCTCCATGGCGATGTCGCTGGCGTAGCACTTGGCGATGGACGATTCCAGGCTGGGCGGCTGGCCACGGTCGGTCATCCAGGCCGCCTTCCAAACCATCAGGCGCGCGGTCTCCACCTTGATGGCCATGTCGGCCAGCATGAACTGGATCGCCTGAAACTTGGCGATCGGTTGGCCGAACTGTTGCCGCTGTTGGGCGTACTGCAACGAGGCTTCCAGGGCCGCGCGAGCTACGCCGAGGGCGAGCGCTGCCACACCGGCGCGGGCCCGGTCGAGCGTCTGCATGGCGATCAGGAAGCCCTGCCCTTCCTCGCCGAGGCGGTTCGTCACCGGGATGCGCACGTTGTCGAAGATCACTTCCCGCGTATCCGAAGCGCGCTGGCCCATCTTGTCTTCCTTCTTCCCGTACGAAAGCCCGGGTGTGTCACCAGGGACGATGAAGGCGCAGATCCCCTTGTGCTTCAGTTCCGGGTTCAGGGTCGCGAAGACGGTGTAGAGAGAGGAGACGCCGCCATTCGTGATGAACCGTTTGCTCCCGTTGATCACGTACTCGTCCCCCTCGCGGTGAACTGTTGTGCGTATGCTGGCCACGTCGGAGCCGGCGCCCGCTTCGGTCAAGCAGAAGGCAGCCAGGTTTGGTCCGGCACAGAAGGGGGCCACGAATTGCTCCAGCTGCGCCGGCGTACCGGCCAGGACGATCGGGGCCAACGCCAGTGAGTTTCCCATCACGGTTGTGGCCACGCCGGCGCACGCGGCACCGAACTCCTCGGCTATCAGGCAATCCTCAAAAGCCCCCAACCCTCCACCGTTGTACTCCTCGGGAACGGTCAGATTCATCAGCCCCAGGGCATGCGCTTCGTTGATCAACTCCTGGGGGTGCTTCGACTGCTGATCAAGTTCCTGGGCCACCGGCGCAATCCGTTCGCGGGCGAAATCCCTGGCCATTTCCTGCAACGCTTTCTGCTCCTCACTGAGCGAAAAATCAATCATTGAAATGCCTCCTTTCTTTCCGGGATGGGCGGTAGACGATCCTCCCTTTGATCCTGCAAAAGCGTGTGCGTGGAACGCTAAACGTCAGGTTTTCTCACTTGACGTTTCGTGCGTTACGATCCGATTGTAGCACAAACTTCTCGTGCTGTCAACCCCCTACCGACCGGTCGGTAGGCGCACCGTTTACAGTTTTGTTACATCCCCATGATACGACGATAACACGCATACGGTAGGATAGTAGCGGAAGCCAAAGAGTATGATGTGTACCGAACATTTGGATAGGAGGCAGATGAATGTTTAGGAAAAGCTTGGTCGGCCTGGTGTTCACGGTGTTCTTGTTTGGGAGCGTAGCGGCCACTCCCGCCTTTGCCGTAGAACTGGAGGGAAGTGGAACGGTGCATGCCGAGGGCTCTGGGGTGGCGACGATCCAGGGCCACGGTCAGGTCTGGGCCGGGGGATGTCCTGCGTCGGCTGTGGCTTGCACGCTCGCTGTGCATGACAACGCCAACCCAGGCGAAAACCCGGTGGTGCGTATACAAGGCTATGGGTGGATGCAGAAGCGGGGCGACTGGTATATCTATCACGGTTTCGACGGCTCGGCTCTGGTAGCCGGTGAGGACATCACCGTCCGTCTGGCCGGCCACCACATCAGCCTCACGGCTTCCGGAACCGGCCAAGCGACGCTGAGGGGCCGGGGCACATACTCCGTGAACGGCGGCCCAATCCTCTACTGGCCGGCGACTGTCAAATTCGGCTCGTAGCACGCGACCGCTGAATCGCACCGACCCCCAACTCACCTCACTGCCAGAAATCGGGGTCGTAGGCCGGCAGTTCGCAGCGCAGCGGCCTGTCCTCGCGGTAGCCCAGGGCATAGGCGCCCTGCAACAACTCGTGAATCTGCGTTGTGCCTTCGTAGATGACGGCACTCTTGGCGTTGCGCAGATAGCGCTCCACATTGTACTCGTCGGAGTAGCCGTAGGCACCGTGGAGTTGCACCGCATCGTTTGCCGCCGCCAAGGCGGCCTCGGTGCAATACCACTTGGCCATCGAGGTCTCGCGGGTGTTGCGGATTCCCTGATTCTTCAGCCAGCCCACTTTGGCGACCAGCAACTCGGCCACGTCACGCGCCTGCGCCATGCGCGCGATCAGTTGCTGGACGAGCTGATGCTCCCCGATCTTTTTGCCAAAGGTCTCTCGCTGATTAGCGTAGCTGACCGACTCTTCCAGACAAGCCTTGATCACCCCAACGGCCCCCGCTGCCACAGTGTAGCGCGCGCAGTCGAGCGCGCTCATGGCCACTTTGAACCCTTCCCCCTCTTCGCCCAACAGGTTTTCGGCCGGCACCTCCGCGTCTTGCAGGGCTATCCAGCCGGTATTGCTGGCGCGCACGCCCATCTTCCCGTGGATCGTGCCGGTCGTCACGCCGGGGAAATCCCGCTCCACGATAAAAGCAGAGATACCCCGATGGCCGGCGGCGGGATCGGTCTTCGCGAAGATGAGGGAGTGATCAGCCACATCGGCCAGGGTGATCCACATTTTCTCGCCGTTGAGGATGTAGCGGTCACCGGCCCGTCGCGCACGGGTGGAGAGGGCGACTACGTCGGAGCCTGCTCCCGGTTCGGTCAGGCCGAAGCAGGCGATCTTCTCGCCGCGCGATTGCGGCGTGAGGTACTTCTGCTTCTGCGCCTCGGTGCCCCACTGTAAGATCGGCAGTCCGTTTAGGCCGATGTGGACGGCGATTGTCTCACGTACAGAGGAGTCGGCCCACTCCAGCGCCTCGGAGAGGATGCCCAAGGCGATGTAGTCCATGCCGGCTCCGCCGTAGCGCACAGGGATGCACACGCCCAAGAGGCCCAGTTCCGCCATCTTGGGCAGCAGTTCGCGGGGAAACTCTGCTCGCCGGTCGTACTCCTTGATGATTGGACGCACTTCGGTCCGGGCAAACTCGTACGCGATGTCTCGCAGCATCGCATGTTCTTCGGAATCACCCAGAAACTTCATAAAGCGCTCCTTTTCTGAAGGACGCCTGCCCTGGAATGGGGCTGCGTCTGGCGGTAGCAACGGCTCGCCATGACGAGGTGGATACGCTGTGTTCAAAGCAGTCGCCATGAGAGCGGCGGCGCTCATGCCACCGCGCCTGCGACAGGCGGCCGATTGCGCGGTCACAGCTTCATTATACGTGAGGTTCCGGCCCAGCGCAAATCTCACCATTTGCGAATCGCTTGTTGGTGTGGTACAATCCTGTCGCGGAGTGACAGAGCCATCCCCCCGGCGCATACGGGGAAAGCGTCGTCGCAGAAAACACTCCTCGCCATGACCGTCTCGCAGTTACAAAAGGATTCACTCATGACCATCAAGATCAGCACTGCCGGATTGCGGGGGACGACGGACGGGAACCGTGACGACATCCTGGGGCCCGATGTGGTGCTCGATTGGGCGCGGGCCTATGCCACGGCGCTGGTTCGCGAAACCGGGACGGCGCCGGTAGTCGCCATCGCCCGGGACGGGCGGCGATCATCCCCCCTCCTACAACGACTGGTCACTGCCGGGCTACTTTCCTGCGGCTGCTCCGTCGTTGATTTTGGCATTGCCCCCACCCCCACCCTGCAACTCGTTGTGCGCATGGATCGGGCCCTTCGTGGCGGTGTGATGATCACCGCCAGCCACAACCCGGTGCAGTGGAACGGGTTGAAGTTCCTCACACCGGAGGGCTTTCTCATTCCCACAACGCAGTGGTCTGCGCTGGGTGAGCTTCGTGAGCAGCGCGACTTTGAGATCGCCGACCTGAGCCGAATTCCCTGGACCCAAGATGGCAGCCAGGACGCGAAGGAGGCCCACGTTAACGCGGTTGGCCAATGGACTGCTGTCGAGGCCATAAACCAGGCAGACATTCGCGCCATCATTGATGCCTGCAACAGCGTCGCCGGCGAGATCGCCTCTGATCTGGTTTCGCGCGGCGGCTCCCGCGTCATCGTCATCCATGGCGAGATCTCGGGCTCATTTGCCCGCTCCCCAGAACCCCTCCCGCAAAACCTGACCGCACTGAGTCATATGGTTCGACGCTCCGAGGCCAACGTTGGTTTCGCTTTCGACCCCGATGGAGACCGCCTGGCCCTGGTGGATGAGCAGGGCAATCCACTTGGGGAGGAGAGCACGATTGCTCTCTGTGCCCGCTATCTCCTGAACCGGTCGGAGGGGGACATCATCGTGACCAACGTCTCCACCACGCACGCCATAGACGATCTGGCAGCAGCGGCCGGCCGCCCGATCAGCGTCGTGCGGACACCGGTCGGCGAGGCCAACGTCGTCTCCGCCGTCCTGCAACTCGGTCCGGACCGCGTGATCGTGGCCGGTGAGGGGAGCGGCGGCGTGATCATCCCGGACGTGAACCTGGCCCGCGACGGTCTGGCTGCCATGGGCGCGATCCTCAGCCTGCTGGCCACGGAGGCGAAGCCGCTTTCGCAGCTTGCGGCCGAGTTGCCCCAGTGGCAGATGGGCAAGGCCGGTTGGGAGTGTACGGGCGTACAGGCCCAGGCCCTGCGCGACGCGACCCTCCTCTGGCGAAAGGCGCAGTCAAAGCCCGCGGTATCCCCGTCGCCGGCCACGAACGGCGCTGGGGGATTCGCGCTCCAGGGCGAGGGAATCACCCTGCGGCTGGAGCCGAACGCGGTCGGCTGGACGTTATCACTCGAGGGGGCGCAGACGGACGACTTCGCGGTGAGCGGGCCGCTAACCGAACCGTTGCCGGACGTGCTGAAGCGCTTGGCCGGGGCCGAGAGCTGGCAGGTGCACCTGACGGACGGCATCAAGATCATTGGCGAGGAGAGTGAAGGCCAGACGCCCGGAGTGTGGTTGCACGTGCGGCCCTCGAACACGGAACCGATTGTGCGCCTAATCGGAGAGATGCGCGAATGAGCGACAGGCCATTCTCGTTGGTGCTCTTTGAAGACACGCAGGTACGCAACTTCCTGCCCCTCATCTGGACCCGCCCGATGTGGGAACTGCGCTGTGGCCTGAGTACGCTGGGCGAGAAGCTGATCAGCCTCTATTCGGGAACGGAGGTTGTGTATGCGTGCCGGGATTTCCTGGCTGCCCACACGACAGAGCGGTGCGCCGGTCGTTCCGTGAATCGCCTGGCGAGCGAACGCGCTCTCTTCCTGAACGGGCGGCTGTTGGCAGACCCCTCGCTGCCCGCACGCATCCCGCCGGATGGCTCCGACCGTCTCTTCGTGCAGGGCGAAACCGTGGTGGCCGCGCGATTGAGCGGCCCAAACCTGGAACACGTGGCCCGTCGGATGGGCCACCTCCTGCACCGGCAGGACTTCGGCGACATCCCGACCCAGGAGGTCGAAGCGGAGATCGTACACTTTCCCTGGGACCTGGTCCACCGCAACCCTCACCGCATCGAGAACGAAGCGCGATGGGCAGGCACATTGGGGCAGATGGAAGGCGAGCTGTACGGTGGAGCGTATCTGCTCAACGCTCACCACATTGCCGTCGGGCGGGGAACCGTCATCAAACCAGGGGCCGTCCTGGATGCCAGCAGAGGCCCTATCGTGATCGGCCGCAACGTCCAGATCATGGCTCAATCGGCAATCGAAGGACCGACCTGTGTGGGGGACGGTTCACAGGTCAAGGCCGGAGCCAAGGTCTACGCGGGGACGAGCATCGGCCCGGTCTGTAAGATCGGTGGAGAAGTGGAAGAATCGATCTTCCAGGGCTACAGCAATAAGCAGCACGACGGCTATGTGGGCCACAGCTACATCAGCAGTTGGGCGAACATCGGCGCGGGCACGAACACCAGTGACCTGAAAAACAACTATAGCGCGGTCAGGGTTCCGATCAACGGCGTGGAGGTGGACAGTCACTCGATGTTCGTCGGCTTGATCGCCGGCGAACACACGAAAACCGGCATCAACACGATGTTGAACACCGGAACCGTTGCCGGGGTGGGCTGCAATCTGTTTGGAGCCGGCTTTCCCCCCAAATGGATTCCCAGCTTCTCGTGGGGCGGAGCGGCCAGCCTGATCGAGTACAGATTGGACAAGATGCTGGAAACTGTGCGCCGGGTGATGGCCCGCCGGGGTGTGGATATGACCAAAACCGAGGAAGACCTCCTGCGCTACGTCTTTCGCGCGACAGCGCACGAGCGGGCCCGACTGGAAATGAGCGGCGATGCTGGCTGACAACCCGGAACAACCCTCGCCGCCAGGATCCGGGCTAAAGCGCGCGGCCATGCTTTGGGGCCCGGTCGTCGCCTGGATGGCGGTGATCTTCTGGTTCTCGTCACAGCCAGACCTGCCGAAGGCCCCTGCCACCTGGCTGGACTTCGTCATCAAGAAGGGCGCTCACGCGCTGGTGTATGCCGTCCTGGCCGGGTTGATCTGGCGTGCGCTGGCCAACCGGCAACCCCGTCCGGCCGCCACCGGTAACGGGCCGGTTCGCGGTGGCCGCGTCGTGGCCCCGCTGCTCTCAGCGGTCAGCGTGCAGAGCTTCTCTCTGACACTTCTCTACGCCTTGAGCGACGAATGGCACCAAACCCTCGTGCCGGGGCGGCACGGCCGGCCTTTTGACGTGATGGTGGATCTGTTAGGTGCCGCTTTCGCTCTCCTCCTCATTCACCGATTCCGTGGGGTCCAAAGAGGCCCGCTCCAGCGTGATCTCGCCAAACAGCCGCTCCTGATGGACGACTAGGCGATGCTGTTTAATCATCTCCAACATGGCGAGAAAGGTGACGATCACCTCCTGGCGAGATGATGCACGCCGAATGAGTTGGTGAAAGCGCACCGTCTTGCGCCTGGACAGCACGTTGCGCAGCATCTCGATCTTCTCGCCCACGGTGATGCGCAGGGGGCGCACCATCTTGTCCACCGAGGCCACGCGCGGGCGCTGTTCGAGCAGGGCCTGGAGTGTCTTGGCCAGATCGGCCGGCCCGGTGTCGCCAAGATCGAGGCGCGGCGCAAGAGTCGTGGCCGGCGTGACGCGGCCATAGCCACGAAGCCCTTTATCCTCGCGGTCGCGTAGGCCAGCCGCCACCTGCTTGAACCGCTGGTACTCCTCCAGCCGGCGAGCCAGCGCTTCGGCTGGGTCCTCCTCCTCGGTCATTTCCTCTGGCTCCGGTTGGGGGAGCAACTGCCGAGACTTGATCAGCATCAACTGTGCGGCGACGGTCAAGAACTCTGCCAGCGTGCGCGGGTCGAGCTCCTCGAGCTGTTCCACGTACTTCAGGTACTGATCGGTCACGGCAGCCAGCGACACCGCCGTGATGTCCAACTCGTCCCGCTGAATCAGGTGCAGCAGCAGGTCGAGCGGCCCTTCGAATATGGGCAGCCGGACCGTGTAATCTACTTCGCTCATAGTGCTCCCTTCTCTTTGCTTTCAATCCGACCTGGGCCAGGCCCGGAGTGGGTTTCCCTACCCGCCAGAGGTGGCATTCCTGACCACCTCGACGAAGGTTAGCCTTCCGGTGCTGGTGTCTCGGCTGAAGACCGCCACGGCGCGGTCATCAAGGCCGGTCACGTAAACGTTCTTGTTGTCGGGGCTGACCGTCACCGAGTTGGCGTACTCCAAGCCATCTACGCCGTCCTCGTTGTCTTTGTGCACCTCGATGAAGGTCAGCGTCCCCGTGCCGCCATCTCGCCCGAAGACCAGTATCGTGTCACCAATATCGGTCACCACGTAGACGTTCTTGCCATCGGGACTGATCGCCAGCGCGCGGGCCTTGCCCCGGACGTCGCCCTTGTGTGCCGCGACGAAAGTTAGCGCTTTGGTATCTGGGTCCCGGCCGAAGATGGCCACCGCGTCATCAGTGCGGCTGGCCACGTAGACGTGCCGGTTATCCAGGCTGGCCGCTACCGAGGAAGCGCCCTGCAGGCCATCTAGCTCGTCAACACCGTCTACATACGCCTTGACGAAGGTCAGCTTTCCTGTGCTACGGTCTCGCTTGAAGTGAACCAGCGCATCGTCCTTGAGGCCCGGATTGCTCGCCGTGTAGACGTGCTCGCTATCGGGGCTGACCGTCACCGCCTGGACTCTGTCCAGGCCGTCCACGCCGTCTACACCGTCCTTCAGCACCTGGACAAACGTCAGCGCCCCTGTGGCGGTGTCCCGGTCGAAGACCGCCACCGCGTCATCTTCAGAGCCTGCCACATAAACGGTCCCGCTATCGGGGCTGACCGCCACAGACAAGGCTCCATACAGTCCATCAACGCCGGCAACGCCGTCCTTGTGCGCCTCGACGAAGGTCAGCTTCCCGGTGCTGGTGTCTCTGCTGAAGACGCCCATCTGGTCATGCGTACTCGCCACGTAGACGTTCTTGCCGTCGGGGCTGACCGCCGCCGAGTAGGCGCCCCTCAGGCCATCCACGCCGTCAGCCCTGTTCTTGTGTACCTCGACGAAGGTCAGCGTCCCGGTGGTAGAATCCCGCTTGAGAACGAGCAGCGTATCCACGCCGGGGCTCGTCACATAGGCGTACTCTCCGTTTGGGCTGATCGCCACCGAGCTGGGACGGCCCAGCCCGCTCATGGACGGGGCCGCCTCTTCGGCCGCCGCCTCGGCTGCTTCCTCCAGGGCCAGGTCCAACTCTTCGGCGCTGCCGGCATCACGGTACGTGCCGCCGGTCACGTCGGCGATGCACTTCAACTGGGCGCGAGTGGTCTCATTCACGTCCAACCCGACGGCGTGGATCACCACTTTGGTGTCGCCGGCCGCCAGGGCAGCCGCCAGGGCACAGGGGTCGCCGCCACACGTCTCCTCGCCATCGGAAACGAGCACGATGGTGTTCCGTTCCCTCTCACCCGTGGGCAGGCTGGTCGCGGCCCGGCGAAGAGCCTCGGTGATCGGGGTGTAGCCTTTGGCCGCGTAACTGTGGGCCATCGTGCTGAACCGGGCGGCATCCACCGGACCCAGTGCAATCACTTCCTCGATATCCCGGCAGGAAGCGGACTTATCCGTTTTCTCGACACGGTGGCCGTAGACCCACAAGCTGGCCTTCATGCCGGCGGGCAGCCCGGCGCTAAGTTTGGCGGTAGCGTCCTGCGCGACAGCCAGGCGGGTCCGGCCGTCCAGGCCATTCAGCATCGAGCCGGAGGCATCGAGGATGAATGCCGTGTTGACGCTTACGGCAGAGACACTTACCGGCTCCGCGCTTTCGGCCGCAGTCGTTGGGGACGGTTCTGGAGTCTCAGGAGCCGCTTCTGGTGCAGTGGCCGCGGTTGCCGTCTGCGTAGGAGCCGGAGCCGCGGTTGCCTCACCGGCGCTCGCCGTGATGGGCGTAGGTTGGACAGACTCAGTAGGGGTGGTGACGGCAGGTTCACCGCCGGGTGTTGGGCTGCCAGGCGCGGCGGTGCTTCGCGGCCGGCAAGCCACCATGCCAAGAATAAAGATCACCAGCACAAACCAGCGGATAGGTCGAGCTTCTGTTCCGTTCACTTGTTCTC
>CAZDTE010000012.1:15918-40920 GCA_964508275.1 uncultured Ardenticatenales bacterium | reverse complement strand
GCAGAAAAAAGCAAGGCCGGATCAAGACGCCCCAGATTATTGAGATGATACGTATCTTGGACAAAATGAGGGGAACTGCGTCATAAGGGGTAGACCGCGGACCGCCCAGGATTTCGATTCCAAAGCGATTATGGGAGCGCTCATCGTTCCCCTGCGGCGTGCTCCTGTGCAAGTCGAGACAGATATTCCAACACGTCCGGCAGATCTTTGGGGGCGGAAATGTCGGTGGTCACGATGACGGTGTGTGTCTCTTCGCGTAGCAGGCGATAGCCGCGCCCCTCGCGCTCGAACCGTTCGCCGTGTGACGCGCCGGCCGGCCACGTCGCCTGGAACAGCACCTGGCCCCCGCGGTCGATGGCAATGGTCCAAACACCCGGTCCGTGGGCTGGATCCAACAGGCCCACCACCGTGTCGTACACCGTCACGTCCCAGCCGGCCGCGCGCAGCAGATCCGAAAGCGCTTCGTACTCCATGCCAACTCCTTGTCCAGCCCGCCCGCAGTCACGTGCATGCACTGTAGCCGGCAGGTCCACCCGTGCGGCCCACAGCGAACTTACGGCACCACCTCAATCTGGCCGGGGTCATTGATGATGGTCTCTGGCCATCCCCGATAGGTTTTGATCAGGCCGGTGACGCGGATCGTCTTCCCTTGGTAATAAACGTCGGGCGTCTCCGGCCACTTATCCCAATCGCTGGGGAAGATGACCACCTTGAAGTTGCTGTCGCGGTCCGCGTCGGGCATCAGCCAGATAACGCGCCCGCTGTTGTACAACTCCCTCACCGGCATCTCGACGGTCACTTCCTGGTAGAGGAACTTCTTGGCGTCCTTGTGGTCAATGTAGCCGCTCTCGGGGACCGTCTGGCTGCTGGTCGGGAACGCCTCGATGGTGCCGGCGGCCCAGTCCACGGCGAACTGGTCACGCATCTGAGCGACGGCGGCGGCATCATCGAAGAGCACACCCAGCTCGCGGTTGAAATCAAGCGAGTTTGTGGTCAGATTCTCGGAACCGACGAATCCCTGCTGATCGTCAATGACGAACACTTTGGCATGGACATAGGGGTCTTGCAGGTAGCGGACCTGCCCGCCGGCAAGCCGGAGCCTCTCGCGTCCGGCCTCATCAGTGTCGGTCTCCAGCGGGTAATGGGGTGAAGAAATCAGACGCACGCGCACGCCTCGGCGGACGGCCTGGCCCAGGTGGTCCAGAATCTCGTCATCCTGCATATTCTGCTGTTCCATGTCGATTGCTGCCTGAGCGCTGTCGATCATCGCCACGAGGAACTGGCGCGCATTGAGCGGGGCCCAGGCCAGGTTGGGGTGGCTGATCTCCGGGCGAGTGCGGTCCCAATCGGCCTGGAAAACGCTCGCGATTTCTTGAACCATGGCCTGATCGCGCACGATCAGACCGTACTCGCGGTTCGCACTGTAAGCCGACGATGTCATGTTGCCGGTGGTGATCACCGCGTACCGATCGTCTACCACGATGGTCTTCTGGTGCAAGTAGTTGATGGTGCGTGGATCCCACTTCAGCTTAACGCCGGCGCTCTGTAGGTCAGCGCCCACGTCCACGTTCCCCGAGCTGCCGCCATAAGGGTTCATCTCCAGGATCAGGCGGACGTCCACGCCACGGGACACGGCATTTTTCATGCCCTGGATGAAATCGGGGTCGGTGATCTGGTACATGACGACGCGCAGTGACGTTTTGGCCTCGTGCATGGCGTCGAGCACCGGGGCCTTGCCGGCCTGCGGCTCGATGAAGAGCGTGAGGCTGCCGGATGCGGCCGGGCTTTGCGCGTTCCCCCCGCATCCGGCGGCGATGCCGACCACGATGGCGAACAGGGCGATCGGTAGAAGAGCGCGCAGATATTTCATGGAAGAGTTCCTCCTGGAAATCGATTAGGTGTGATTCGTGTTGCGCGATTTCTACTCCCCGATCAAACACGCAGCACGGCGTACAGGCTCAAGTCTCCCTCACGCCCATCAGAGCGGAACGCATCTAGGACGGTGAAGCCGGCCCCGGCAGCCAAAGTGTGGACTTCCTGTTCGTCGATCAGATGACAATAGCGCAGGGCGCTCCCGCCCCCCTTCCAATCCAGCAAGTAGTCGCCCGGCTCCACGGCCTGCTCATTCACACCGATCACCGACCAGGGAACGATCTTGCGGCGCATACGCTTGGGTTGAGCAAACTGCCACGTGCTGAAGATAAACAGTCCCCCTGCCGGCAAGAGGTCACACACCTGGCGGACAAGGGCTTGCCGCCGCGCGGCGCCGGGAAGGTGATGGAGCGTGGCCAGTGCAGTGACGACGTCGTACGGCAAGGAAGGCAACTCCTTCGTCCAATCTGGCCGCAAGATGTCGGCGACGATAAAGCGCGCCTTGACCGTCTTGTACGCGCCGGCTCGCTCGCGGGCCAGGGCGATCATTTCGGGGCTAAAGTCCACGCCCACGTGGCGCACGTCCCGTCCTTGGGCGTCCAGGAACGTGGCCCAACGTCCGTTCCCACAGCCCATGTCCAGCAGCACGCAGGGGTTTGGGACGTAGGGCAACAGCCGGTGATAGCCCGGCTGCTCCCGAAACCGGGTGGCCGCGAATGGCCCGGCAAACGTCGTATAGAGGCTGCGGTTCAGAGCAAGCAGTTCGTCAGCAAGCGTTTCTTCCATGGCCACTCATCATAACCCATTTGGCCGATCCCGTCAAATCGGTATTTGCAAAATGCCGCGACCTGTGGTATAGTAGTCGCCGTTCAAACTAATACCCGAACTTACGCTCGCTTTCTGTTCCGGGGAGGCGGAGAACTCTCCTGATACGCCAGGCCCGGAGCCCGATGAACGAGACCGAAGAAAGGAGGCGTTCCCCAATGGGAGATTTGCGCCGCTATGAGATGTACGTCGTGCTGCGCCCCGAACTGGATGAAGATGGTATCCAGGACTTCGTGGACCAGATCACTCGCCTGGTTGCCGACCGGCAGGGCGGTGTCGTTGATGTCGAAGTCAAGAACCTCCGCAAACTTGCCTACGCGATCAAGAAGGTGCTGGAAGGGCGCGACGTCATCTTTCAACTCCATCTTCCGCCCGGCAAATCGAACGAGATTGAACAACTCCTTCGGCTAAACGAGACTGTGCTCCGTTACCTCGTCACACGCACCGCTGGTGAGGAAGCGGTCGAGGTGATCGTTCCGGCAGAATCGCCGGCCGAGGCGGAGGGCGAGCCAGAGCCAGCACCGGAGGCCGAAGCCGAAGAGGTGGAGGTGGAGGAGCCGGAAGAAACGATAGAGCCGGAGGAGCCGGAAGAAATAGCGACACCGCAGGAAATGGCTGAAGAAGAAGAACCGGAAGAGGGAAGCGAAGACTCTTCTGATGACCCAGCGCTTGAGGAGGATCAACAATGAAGAAACCAAGACCAAGAAGACATTATAGACCTCATCGCCGGAAATACTGTCTCTTCTGTGCGGAGAAGAGCGAGCACATTGACTACAAGGACGTGAAAGCGCTCCGTCGCTACGTTGACAACCGCGCAAAGATCATCGCTCGCCGCAAGACCGGGACCTGCGCGAAACACCAGCGACGGCTGGCCAATGCGATCAAGAATGCCCGGCACCTGGCCCTGTTGCCATACACTGCCGACCACACTCGCATCTTCGGTGGTTAGGCGATGGCTAGGAGGTCTCGCCGCAAGGAGCGCGCGCAAAAAAAAGGACCGACCCGAAAACATCGATCGCGAAGTCTGCGCGAGCAGAAAGAGCGCCGGCGGGTCTTATTGGGGATGGCAGCCGTTGGCGCCCTGCTAGTTCTCGTTTTTGGCGTTGGCGTGATCAGGGAATACATCCTTGAACCGACTTCCCCAATCGCTGCTGTGGGCAAACAAGAAGTTCGCGTTGACAGCTACCAACACCGGGTGCAGTTCAATCGCTACCAACTCCAGGGTTACATCAACCAGCTGCAAGCACAGTTGCAGCAACTCGACCCGTCGGACAAGAGCACCGATTTCCTGCGTCAATACTACGAGCAGAATCTGCAGCAGTTGCAGACGCGCTACGTCAACTTGCCCAGCCAGGTGATCGACGACATGATCGATGAACTGCTCGTCCAGGAGCGGGCGGAGGCCGAAGGGATCACGGTCTCCGAGGCGGATGTGGACGAGGAGATTCAGCGGCAGCTAGCGGCGCAGGCTGGCTCGCTCATTGCGACGGATGTAACCGCCACGGCTATCGCCGGCGTCGCGGCCTCAGCAACGGCGGCTCTCTGGACACCCACGCCGATACCGTCACCCACGGCAACCCTGACGGCGACAACAGCGCCGACGGACACGGTTGCTGCCCCTCCGTCCGACCTGGGTCCGCCACCACCCACGCCGACGGTGCACACCTACACGGCAGATGAGTTCCAGAGCGATTACGAAACCTTCCTAGCTAGCCTAAAGAGCGGTCCGGGAATCTCGGAATCTGAGTTCCGGCAGATGACGCGGGCCAGTCTGTTGCGCCAGAAGCTGCAAGAGGTGATGGCCCAGCAGGTGCCGACCGAGGATGAGCAGATCCACGCCCGCCACATCCTGGTCGAAACTGAAGAGGAAGCCCAGGCGGTTCTCGAACGACTGGCTGCCGGGGAGGAGTTTGCCGCCATTGCTCAAGAGGTCTCCAAGGACACCGGCTCCAAGGACGATGGAGGCGATCTGGGCTGGTTCGCCCGGGGACAGATGGTGAGCCCGTTTGAGGAAGCGGCCTTTGCCTTGGAGCCGGGTGAGATCAGTGATCCGGTGGCGACCAGCTTCGGCTACCACATCATCGAGTTGCTGGAGGGGCCGGAGGCCCGCCCGCTGGACGCAGCCGCCCTCCAGCGCCGCCAGCAGTCGGCGCTCAGCGATTGGCTGGACGAAGCGCGCCTGGGGCCTGACGTGCAGCGGTTCTGGTCGCCGGAGGACGTGCCGCCCGATCCGTTCGAAACCCAACGCACGGGGTAGGGGGCGCAGACACCCGGTGAAACGTCCGACCAAGTGTCATGCCGCTTGGGGACGAGATTGGCGGCTCTGGGCCAGCGGAGACTCGAACTCGCAGTAGACTTTCCCCTCGGCCAGAACTACATGGCTCTTGACCCAGCCGACGCTGGCCGGGAAACGTGTCGTATGCGCTGTGCCTTGCTCCAGCGCGGCCAGCTCGGCCTGGGCTTCCCGCAGCCCTTCCCTGTCCTCCACCAGTTTCAGCCAGGTCATGGCTTCCTGCAAGCACTCTCGTGCTGTGTCCGCTTCGTCGAGCTGAGCGTGGATGTGACTCAGCCCAATGAGACCATGAGCAATGCCAGGCCCGTACCCAACCTCTTGGCTGATGCTCAAAGCCTTCGTCATGTGTTCTAGTGCCTGGTTCAGAGAACTGGCCTCCCACTGCAAGCCGGCCAGTGCATGGTGCACACGTGAGACCATCAACCGGTCGCCAGAAGCCTGAAAGCGGGTCAGGGCCTCCTGGTAGCGAATCAGGGCTTGGTCGGGATGGCCTAGCTGCCGCAAAGCATGGGCCAGGCCGTATAGCGTAAGGCCCAGCCCCCGCCGGTCCTGTCGCGCCCAGTACAGGTCCTGAGCCTGCCGATATAACTGTAGAGCCTGCCGCGGGCTGCCCAGTCCGCGATGGATTTCGGCCAGGTTATGTAGTGCCGTCGCCTCTCCCTTCGTGTCTCCCTGTTGCCGGTGCAATTGGAGTGCAGGGCGACCGTAGGTCAGCGCTGTACCGTAGTCACCGGCGGACCAGTGCAGGAATCCGAGTTCGCGCAGGGCCTGGGCTTCTCCATCTCTGTTGCGCGTCGCGCGGTACAGTTCCAGCGCTCTCTCACCTGCCTGGCGTGCCTCCTCGTACTGCCCTTTGTAGGTGAAGAATCCAGCCTGACGCACGCAGGCTATGGCCAGCCGGTCGTCGTCGGCCAGGGTCTCGGCCATCTCCACCAGGGCCACGACGTCCCTCGCCTGTTCGACCCGCCGGCCTTGCCGGTCGAGCACTGCCTCTCGCGCCAGAAGCAGGCCAAAGCGGGTGACCAGATCGTCTGCCTGGTGGGCGGAGTGAAAGTCGAGGGCGCGGCTGTACAGCTCCGTAGCCTGAGCGTAGCCGAACAGCTCTTCGGCCTGCTGTGCAGCGCTAGTCAGGTGTGCCACCGCCCTGATGTCGCCCGCCTGCTCGTAGTGGCGGGCCACCTCCTCGGTCACGTCTTGCGGCCGGGCCTGATGGAGGGCCAGCAGCGACTCGGCGGCCCGACGGTGCAACGTCTGACGTTGGACGGTGCCAAGTCCGTCGTATATAACCTCTCGGATGTAGTTGTGGTGGAAGTCCAGCGATCGTTGGGGGAGCACATCGTCCGTTTCACGGAAGAATGCCCGCGCTAACAATTGGTCCGCCAGGTCGAGCAGTTGTAGCTCAAGCTGGCCACTTACGCGACGCAGCAAGCGCAGGCCAAACGGATGGCCAATGACGGCGGCAGCAGCCAGCACCCGGCGATGTTCTTCACCGAGAGTGGCGGCACGAGCCTGGATGAGATCTTGCACTCGCTGTGGCACAGGCAATGTGCCCTCTTTTACTTCTACCAGGAGGCCGTCCGACTCTCGCCGCAGCCTCCCAGAATTTAGCAAGGTGCGCAGTGTTTCCACCAGGACGAAGGGGTTGCCGTCGCTGTGCTGGTGGAGACGGTCCGGCAAGCTGCCGCGCAACTCTACACCCAAGTGCGCCAGCAAGTGTCCGACCGTCTCCCGATCCAGCGGTGCCAGTCTCAGCACCAGCGGTTGGGGGACATCGCCGGCCCCGCGCAAGAGTCGGGCCAACGGAGGATTGTAGGCCAGCGCATCAGGGCGATAGGCGCCGATTATGAGCAGGGGGTGACTTTGCCGGTGGCGAGAGACGTAGTGGAGTAGTTCGAGTGACGCCTCGTCCGCCCAGTGGAGATCATCGAAAAACAGCCCGAGGGGACATTGCCGGGCCACGTGACCCAAGGACTGGACCACGCCCTGCAACAGCCGCAGCCTGCTCTCAGCGGGTGTGGCTCCCTCGATTTGGGGAGCTGGCGATCCCAACGCCGGGACCAGCAGGGCGAGCTCCCGACGCCAACCTCTGGCCAGACCGTCCAGGAGCGGTAGCAAGTCGGGCGTGGACAGGGGTTGCAGCGCATCTGCCCACATGGTATACGGTGCACGGGCCTCGAGCTCGTAGCACCGCCCGGTGAGCCACAGTATTGGCATAGCTCTTACCGCGGCGTTTCCTCTACTGCGGTGCATGAATTCCGTAACCAACCGAGTCTTCCCCATGCCAGAGCCGCCGGCCACCAGGATCAATCCACCCTGGCCGGCGCTCGCCTGGTCTAGCCGGGCCTGGAGTGCGGCCAACTCGTGCTCGCGGCCCAAGAAGGGCAAATCCAGCGGCCGGTCTGCTGGCCGTGAAGCGGGCGCATGCTCGGTAAGAACGGCTGGGCTCGCCTTCGTGGCCACGAGCTGGTGATACAGCGCCTGAGTCTCAGCGGTCGGCTCCACGCCCATTTCGCGGGCCAGGATGTCTGCGCACAAGCGGAATTGGCGGCGCACCGCTTCCGGATCGCCCAGAGCAGCGTGGATCTGCATCAGGCGGCGATGAGCCCCTTCGTGCAGCGGGTCCAACGTCACCAGCCGCTGGGCGAACACCAGAGCCTTTTGGGGACAGCCCTGGCGGATCAACGCTTTCACCAGGGCATCGAGCACGCCCAGGGCTTGCTGTTCCAGGGCATCGCGGCGGAAGAAGAGCCACTCCTCGAAGGCCGGGCAGTCGGACAGGACCAGGCCTTCCAGCAGCAGGCCGCGGTACAGATGCGCGGCCTTGCGCAGATCTTCCACATCTTGCTGAGCGGTAGTCGCCAGGGCCTGAAACTCCAGGGCATCCACCCAGAGGTCTGGATGGTACCGGAAAGCCACGGTCCCTTCCTCCATAACCAGACAAGCCTGGGACAGCTCGCCCAGCTTCCGGCGCAAGGAGTAGAGAGCCTGCCGCAGGCTGTGTCGAGCCCGTTCGTCTGAGGTTTCCCCCCATAGAAGACAGGCCAGCTTCTCCCGGCTATGTGGCGTGTCGGCTTCGAGGACCAGGTACGCCAGAAGGGCCAGGGTCTTGGCCGAGTGCAACCTGACGGCGCGGCCGGCTGTGACGAGGGAGGGAGGCCCTATGAGATGGAGTGCAACCGTCACCACGATAGAAACCTCCGCAATCGGACCTGTGACGCGCACGTGACGCACGTCAAGTATACTGGAGTCAACTATACCACAGCAAGCGCGTTTTTGCAAGTACTTGTTTACAGTGTTCTTCCCTTACCAGGAAGACACCAAGACACAGAGCGTACAGAATGGTTTGCTCATGCCTTGACGATTAGCCATACGCCAAAAGCGAAGTCCACTTCCAGGGGACGCAGATGCTTCTGAAAGAGACTGCGGTTTCTGGTGTCTCATCATGCGGAGACGCCACCGGCATCTACCAGGTGCGTCTTCTTCCGGAGGGCAAGATCCGGATTACGAAAGTCAAGGAGGGGTGTCCACCCCGAGCAGGTGACACGGCATTGCAATATGACCCAGTTCGCTAACTTGTGAGCGAACAGTTGAAACGTTTTCACAGCGTGCAGCCGACACGATAAGGAGGAGAATCATGGCTACCGACGTTACCGTTGTTTTGGAAGACCGCCCGGGCACACTGGCGGACGTAGGCGAGGCACTGGGGAAGGTTGGCATAAACATCGATGGAATATGTGGATTTCCCAGCGAGGGCAAGGGTGTCCTGCACCTGTTGGTGAGGGACGGACCCGCTGCTCGCCGTGCCCTCGAAGACGCTGGACTTGAGGTGCGCGGCGAACGCCCGGTCTTGATCGTGGAGGGCAAGGACCGACCGGGCGAGTTCGGGAGCATTTGCCGCCGCATAGCCAATGCGGGGGCCAACGTTGACTTGGTGTACCTAGCTGCCGATACCCGTTTGGTCATCGGCGCCGACGACCTGGACAAGGCTCGCGCCGTCCTCTCATAAAAGAGTGAAGACCAGCGCTCTGACCGAATCGCACACCATAACCAAGGAAAGGAAAACCCATGTCGACACAATTAGCCACTGCTTCGGTCACCTCACGTCTTTCCGGCCTGCCTGGCCGGGCCATCGTAACGGCGCGCGGCCACCACTACGTCGTGGATTCGCCGCCGCCGTTGGGTGGCCCCAACGAGGAGATCAATCCCATTGACGTACTGCTGTCGGCACTGGCCACGTGCGGCACCTTTGTGTGCGAAACAGCCGCTGTCGAGATGGATGTCCCGCTGGACGCCGCGTCCGTCACCGCGGCAGGCGACTTTGACCCGCGCGGCGTCTGTGGCGAGCCGGTGGACCCGCGCATGCAGGCCTTTCGGGTGCGGTTGGCCCTGTCCGGCCCGACCGAGGCGCAGGCGGAGGCACTGGCCGAGGCTTTTCGGGCGCGCTGCCCCGTCTACACCACACTGTCGCGGGCCGCGCCTATTGAGTTGGAGGTCGCGGTGGAACCCCCGCCGCCAGAATACGGAAAGGAGCAGAAGATGAAGGTCTTGCGTTGTCGTGATGCCGGTTTTGATTGCGAGCATGAGGTTCGCGCGGCGAGCGCTGAGGAGGTCCTGCAGCAAGCCGCCGAGCACGCGCGCACAGTGCACGACGTCGAAGTGACGCCGGAAATGGCCGAGCAGGTCAAGGGTCTTATTCGGGAGGCGTGAGTAGCACCTAAACCGGGCAGGTCGTGGATGTACCTCGCTTCGCGGAGCGATTAGCAATCGCGGCCTGCTTCAAGCCGACTGGCGGAATACCTCGACCACGTTCGGTAACTGCCCGATTCTGCTCAGGAGGCGACTGAGTTGGGCCGAGTCGGTGATCTCCAGGGTCGCTGTGATGAGGGCAGAGTGGTCTTTCTTGCTGGTGGTCACGTGGGCGCTGCTCATGTTGATGTCCTCCCGGGCCACGATGTTGGCGATGTCGCTGAGCAGGCCGCTGCGGTCGAAGGCCAGCACCTGAACGATCACCGGATACACTTGTCGCGGGGACTTGCTCCACTTCACTTCGAGCAGCCGGCCGGAGGGTTCCTTGTTCAGGACGTTGGGGCAGGCCTTGCGGTGGATGCTCACGCCGTGCCCGCGGGTCACATAGCCCACGATCTCTTCGCCGGGCAGGGGATTACAGCAGCCAGCGATTCGTGTGAGCATGTTGCCCACCCCCTTGATGCTCACGTCGGACGATTCCTTCGAGCGGGGGACCGGTGGCAAACGGGGGGCAAACTCCGGCTCGGGTTCCGGTAGTGCTTCGATCTTCTTGAGTTCCAGAGCCTTCGCTGCCAGCGCCTGGGGACTGACATCTCCATAGCCAATGGCGGCCAGAAAATCGTCCACCTTCTCGTAGGTAGCCATCCCCGCCAACTGCTCGAAGCCAGTCTTGTCCAGGCCCAGCTTCTTCAGTTCGCGTTCCAGCACCTCCCGCCCCTGGGCGATGTTCTCGTCGCGGTCCAGTTTTCGGAACCAGGCCCGGATCTTGGAACGGGCGCGGGAGGTGTTGGCGTACCCCAGATGTGGATTTAGCCAGTCGCGGCTGGGCTTGCCTCGTTTGGCGGTGATCACCGCCACCTGGTCGCCATCGCGCAACTGATAGTCCAGGGACACGATGTGGCCGTTCACCTTTGCGCCCCGGCAGCGGTGGCCGACCTCGGTGTGGATTCGATAGGCGAAGTCGAGCGGGGTAGCCCCAAAAGGCAAGTCGATGATGTCGCCCTTCGGCGTGAAGACGTACACGCGGTCGGGGAGCACATCGGACTTGAGCGAGTCCACGAACTCTTGGGCGTCGGCCAGCTCCTGCCGCCAATCGAGGAGAGAGCGCAGCCAGGCCACCCGTGCCTCCATGGCCTGGTCGGTGCGAGTCTTCTCTTTGTAGCGCCAGTGGGCAGCGACGCCGTACTCAGAGACATAGTGCATCTCGTGGGTGCGGATCTGCACCTCCAACGGCTTCCCGCCGAGGCCGACAACGGCTGTGTGTAAGGACTGGTAGCTGTTCTCTTTGGGGTTAGCGATGTAGTCGTCGAATTCGCCGGGGATCGGCTTCCACAGTTCGTGAATCAGACCAACAGCGTGGTAGCAGTCTCGTATCTCGTTGACGATCACGCGTACAGCCCGCAAATCGTAGATTTGATCGAAGTCTTGTTCCTTCCGCTGCATCTTGCGGTAGATGCTGTAGATGTGTTTGGAACGACCACTGATTTCTGCTTCGATGCCCTCATCCCCCAGCTTCTCCTGCAGCAGGCGAATGACCTTCTCGATGTAGTGATCCCGGTCGGCGCGACGTTCGGCGAGCAGGGTCTTGATCTCCTGGTGAACATCGGGTTGTAGGTAGTAGAGACAGAGGTCCTCCAGTTCCCATTTGATCTGCCAAATACCCAGGCGGTTGGCCAGCGGAGCGAATATCTCCAGCGTCTCACGGGCGATGCGCAGCTGTTTTTCGCGCGGGAGCGCCCACAGGGTGCGCATGTTGTGCAGACGGTCCGCCAGCTTGATCAACACGACGCGCACGTCTGCGGCCATAGCCAGGAACATCTTGCGGAGATTCTCTGCTTCGTGTTCCGCTCTTAGTGTGCGATCCTTGTGGTGAGAGAGCTTGTCGAGCTGACCCAGCTTTGTGACGCCATCCACCAGGCGGGCTATCTCGGCGCCAAACGCCGCTTCGATCTCCGCTATCGTCACGTCGGTATCTTCAGGGACATCGTGGAGCAGGCCGGCGGCCACGGTGGGGGGGTCCAGACGCATCTCAGCCAGCGTAAAGGCAGTTTCCAGACAATGGTTGATGTAGGGTTCGCCGCTTCTCCGTTCCTGGCCGGCGTGGGCCTCCGCAGCCATCTCGTAGGCTCGCTGCAAAAGATCAATCTGGCCGGCGGCCGGGAAATGTTGTTGAACGGCGTCTACGATGCTTTCAATACTTGCCTTGCGATTCTCCAGGACGGGAGTAGACATCGCCACAATTCCTCACTCCATACTCGAAAAAACCTGTGGCGTCGTTGCCAAAAAGAACGCTACGAACGAATGGACAAAATGCCACCATGCCCCTATAATTCAGTGAGCAGCGGCCAGTGGTCAGTTTACGCAACACACTGCAACACACTGTACGTATTCAGTATACACCGAATCTCGCATAATCGCAAGCGCTTGATGAGAACAAATCACGAGAAGGTTTCTCGATCGGAACGGGTGAGTGATCGGGCGTGGGCCGTGCTCGGCTCGCCGAAGACCCTGGCTGTGCTCCTGGCTGCTCTGGGCTTGAGCTGGGGCGTGACGCTACTTGTGCCCCAGTTGCCGCGACATCTCGATCCGGAGCCGCGATTGGCGAGCGATTGGCTGGCCCAGCACCAGGCAAGCGTGGGGTCGTGGGGAGCGGCCCTGCATTTCCTCGGCCTGTTCGATGTGCGACACGCTTTCTGGTTCACGCTGTTGTGGGCGGCATTGGCTGCCAGCCTCTCCATCGGCCTGGCCGACACGGTGGCGCAAGCGGCCGGTTGGTCAGGTTCCTGCCGGCCCGCGCTGCGACGAGGCCGCTTGTCTGCCGCCGGCCGGATTCTGGTCTACGGCGGGGCGCTGCTGGCCCTGGCCGGCCTGTATTGGGGGGACCAACGGGGCTGGGCCAGGCGCGTGTCCCTTCTCCCCGGCCAAAGTGTGGCCGTCGAGCACGGGTTGCCGTGGGCCGTGCGCTTCGACGGATTCGAGCAACGGCCGGCTTCCGCCGGCCCCGGCCGCGACCTGGAAGGCCGCGTTTCCCTCCTTGGGGCAGAGGCCCCAACCACCGCCGACACGCCCCTCTCGGCGAGCCGCCCTTTCCGCCACGACAATCTGTCCGTAGAGCCGGTTTGGTTCGGCAAATGGGTGCAGATCCGGGCGACCGACAGCCAGAGGGCGAGCGTGCCACTGAAGGCGTCGCCCGCGGGCCGCTTCTCGGACGAAGCGGCCTTATTCTTCGGTGAGGACGGTGTGCGAGAGGTACGACTGCCGGCAGATGGACGGCTGATCGTGACCGTGCGACTGGATGACGGTGAGGTGCGCTTGCAGCTTGCGGGTTCACCGGCCGGGACCGTGGTCGAAAGCGCGGCGCTGCCCCCGGTCGCGGTCTCCCTCGGCGAATTCACATTCCACGTGGCGCAGGAGACGTACGCGACGCTAGACATGCGCTATCAGCCGGGCCGGAAACTGATGGGGGGGGGGTTGGGGATGGCCGCGATCGGGCTGGCACTGCTTGGGTTGCTCTGGGCCGTCACGACTGGCGACGGGAGCGAAAGCCGAACAGCCCACTCAGGCTGAAACGCTCGATCTCGTCCAATCCTCGCTCCAGCGGCTCCGACATCTTCCCTTCCATTCCGCGGGCCCACAGAGCATGGGCGTCGAGCAGAGTTGTGAGCATGCCGAGCAGAGCGTCATCCTCGCCACCGGCGATCAGGTCGCGGATCTTGCCGAACGCGGCGCTGTAGGCATCTGCCCAGCGCACGAGATCGGCACGGTTGCGGAGGAACAGTTCTACCAGTGTCTGTGGCTCATCGGCGGGCAGTTGGGTGGCAGCGTGATAAGGCCAGCCGGCCATGCGGGCCATCTCGCGCCAGGCCACGTCCTCGGTCGTAACCTGGAGGAGAGTGGTAGCGAGCAAGACCGGGAGGTGAGTAACCGCTACGGTGAGGCTGTCGTGTTCCGTGGCGTCGAGGAAATACGGTTTTGCGCCCACGAGGGAGATCAGGTTGGCGATCAGTTCCACTGCCTGGGGATTGGTCCTGCTGGTGGGTACCAGGCAGTAATCGCGACCGGCGAACAGGCCGGCATCGAATCGTGTCCCGGTGTCCGGGCGTCTCACCAGCGGGTCGCCACCGACGAAGCTCACGGAGTCCGGCAGCAGGGCTTCCGCCCAGGCCACGACCGCTGCTTTGGATGAAGCGGTGTCGGTGATCACAGTCCCCGGTTTCAGCTCGGAGGCGATCGCTTGCAGTGTTTCCCTGATGGCCGGGAGCGGCAGGGCCAGCACAACAATGTCCGCTGCCTCCACCGCTGAGATCAGGTTCCATGAGGTCCGGTCCACTGCTCCTCGTTTCTTCGCTTCGGCGGCGGCGCTGGGGTCCTTGTCGTGGCCAATGATCTCCAGGGCGGTGTCTGACCGGTGTAGGGCCAGCCCCAAGCTCCCCCCGATCTGTCCCAGCCCAACGATGGCAATGCGCACGTTTTCAGCCATAGGCAACGGTCCTCTCGTAATAGCAGGCTGCTGCGGACAGCCTGCGACCAGTGGCCGGCGGTCGGGTTGAACCCTGGTCAGTGCCGGTTATCAAGGCGATGGAAGGCCTCAAGCAGGGCAATGTCTTCGGGAGGAAGATCGTCCCCGGCGGCGCGGGGGGCCTCGTGATGGCGCACGAAGTGTGTAAGGCGGTTGTTGCCCCCGACGGCGGCGATCATTTCGGCGCCGATCTGCGGGTGGTGCAGGCTGATGTGGAACGCGTGTCGCCACCAACTCTCCTTCCGGTCCAGTCGATTCAGCCAGCCGGGGGCCAGCGCCCGAACGAGCACGATGGCCACTCTGTAGAGCAGGGGAAGGCCATTCGCCTTGGCTATGTCGTGGAGCAAGGCGGCCGCAAGCAGGTCCGGGTCGTCGTAGCCCTGGCTACGCAGGGCGTGGAATACGTCCAGGGCATGACGCCGATCGGCGCGCGGCATCCTGTCGAACAGGGCGGCCAGCGGCGGCGGCAGCAGGTAGTGGGCCAGGCCCTGTTCCTCCGGCGAAACCCGGGCGCACAAGTGCCACACAAACTGGGCCGCGCGGTAGGTGGCCGTCATCATGCCCCCACAACTAACCGCAGCAAGAGGCTGATCGGCAGGCCCATGATCGTGCCCAGGATGCTGAAGGGCAAGATGTAATCAATCATGATCAGGCCCAGGAGGATCACGGGGCCGCGATGTTCGTAACGGGCCAGTTGGCTGCTCCACGGCTCCGGCAGGAAGCCCACGGCAACCTTGAAGCCGTCCAGTGGCGAGATGGGCAGCATGTTGAAGACCGCCAGGATGACGTTGATGTAGATCGTCATGGTGATGATGGCGGGCAATGAAGGGATGAAGCGACTCGTGCCAGCCAGGGTGAAGGG
This sequence comes from uncultured Ardenticatenales bacterium, assembly GCA_964508275.1. Taxonomy (GTDB): domain Bacteria; phylum Chloroflexota; class Anaerolineae; order Ardenticatenales; family JAADHH01; genus CAZDTE01. The sequence goes on along the minus strand of CAZDTE010000012.1, from coordinate 25,803 downwards.
GATCAGGCCCAGCCTGATCGGGATGGACAACGCGGCGGCCATTAACAAGTTTGACAAGGGGCCGGCCACAGACACTAGCGCCATACCCTCCTTCGGGCCGTTGCGCAGGCCCCACGGGTTCACGGGCACCGGTTTGCCCCAGCCAAAGCCGGCCACGTAGATCATCAACGTGCCCAGTGGGTCCATGTGCGCACGCGGGTCCAGGGTCAGCCGCCCCTGGTAGCGGGCCGTCGTGTCGCCCAGTTGGGTGGCCACCCACGCGTGGCAGAATTCGTGCACCGTAATGGCGACGACAAAAGCTATCGAGATCGCGATCAGTTGAGCCAGATTCATGCCTTGTAGCAGTAGCATTGAGTCTCCTTGGTTTCCTGTGACTACACGCCGGTTCCCAGGTTGATTGGCAAGGTGTGGTAGATTAGTAACCGTTCAGCACCTCCGGAATCTGCCACGGATTGCACGGATTTACACAGAAAAATCAAAAATTCGTGTAATCCGTGGCAGAAAAGAGCTTGAGGCAGGTGTCTCCAGGGTAATCCCTGAACGCTTACGTAGATTATACCGCACCGCCCACAAAATGGCAAAAACGGGTCGAATTCGCCCTTGACAAGACCGCGAGGGCCGGCTATAATGAGGCCATGCGAGAACCTGCCTACATCACGACGGAAGAAATGCGCGAGGTGGATCGCGCGATGATCGAGGACTATGGGATCCACCTCATCCAGATGATGGAGAATGCCGGCCGGAACATGGCGGAACTGGTCAGGCGGGCGCTAGGGGGGAGCGTTCGCGGCCGGCGAGTGGTGGTGATGGCCGGGAGCGGGAATAACGGGGGCGGCGGGCTGGTGGCCGCTCGAAACCTGGCCAATTGGGGAGCATCTGTGGAGGTGATCCTCGCCCGCCCGGCCGAGCGGTTCCGGGATGTACCGGCGCATCAACTGGCCATCTTGCGGGCGATGGAAGTGCCGATCGCGGTTGCTGAGGGACCCGGCTCACTGCGCCTGGAGGGCAGCGACGGCGTCGTGGACGCGCTGATCGGCTACGGGTTGCGTGGTGATCCACGGGAACCGGTTGCCGGCCTGATCCGGGCCGCCAATGCCAGTCGCTTGCCGATCTGGTCGCTGGATGCGCCGTCGGGGTTGGATACGACGTACGGGCGGGTGTTCGATCCCTGCATCCGCGCCCGGGCGACCCTCACCCTCGCCCTCCCCAAGACCGGTTTGCTGACGCCCGCTGCGCGACAAGTCGTCGGCCGGCTTTTCCTGGCCGATATCAGTGTGCCCCCGCTGCTCTACGAGCGGATGGGGCTGCGCGTCGAATCGCTGTTCGACCGCGACGCGATCGTGGAGATTGACGGGTCGGATATGGCCGCATGATCAACATCGAGATCAAGGCGCGTTACCCGGATCGGGCCAGGGCGCATGACTGCCTGCGGCGGTTGAAGGCAGAGAAACACCACGTCGAGTGGCAACGGGATACGTACTTCGTGGCGCTGCGCGGTCGCCTGAAGTTGCGAGAGCGGGATGGTGGCCCCGATCAACTCATCTACTACGAACGCCCCAATAGAATCGGCCCCAAACGGAGTGATTACGATCTCTTGCCGGTGGAAGATGGGGCGGCATGGTTGGCGCTCCTGTCGCGATTCATGGATGTCTGGGTGGTTGTGGAGAAGAGCCGAGAAGTATGGCTCTGGGAAAACGTGCGCATTCACCTGGACGATGTGCAAGGCTTGGGAGCGTTCCTGGAGTTTGAAGCGGTGGTTGATGACCACGAGATTGAGCAGGAATACGAGAAGGTGCATGATCTCATGACCCGGTTTGGCTTGGGCCCGGATGACTTGGTGGAAGGGTCATACAGCGACCTGTTGTTCGCCGGGTGAATCGATGAGAGCACGCATCCGCAAAGCCCTCGCCCGGCACAACTCCCGGGTGATCCGCGACGAGCGGCTGCGGTCTTCCGCCGTGCTCATCCCGTTGCTGGAAGGTGATCCCTGGAAGGTGCTGTTCACGAAACGCACCGAGACTTTGTCTCAGCACAAGGGACAGATTTGTTTTCCGGGTGGCTCCCGCGATCCGGAAGATGCCGATCTGCTGGCCACCGCCATGCGCGAGTTGCACGAGGAATTAGGCATAGAGCAAGAGGACGTGGAGATCCTTGGTGATTTGGACGACTACGTCACCGTGTCCGATTTCGTAATCAGGCCATTCGTTGGCGTTCTTCCTCGTCAGTATCCCTATCGTGTCAACCAGGCCGAGATCGCCGAACTTCTGGAAGTGCCGTTACCCTTCTTCCTCGGTCCGAAGAATTGCCGGCGCGAATGGCGGGTGCGGCGCAATCACAGCGGCTGGGTCTATTTCTATGACTATGGAAAGCACACGATCTGGGGAACTACCGCCCAGATCGTGAAGAGCTTTGTGGACCTGGTGTTCCAAGAGGAGTCGGTCTGAGCAAGACTCTGTTTCGCGGCACCGATCCCGCTCCGGGGCGCGTCCTGTGTTTCGGGTCCATTGGCGTAGACAATCTACTGACTGTCTCCAGGATTCCAGACTCGGACGAAGGCGTGCATGCCGACAGCGATCGTTACTTCCTGGGAGGTGGGGCGGCGAACGCTGCGGTCCACCTGGCGGCCTGGGGGGTGCGAGTTGCCTTGGCGGGCAACGCCCTGGGAACGGACCGCTACGGGCAAATGGCCTGGGACCGCCTTGCGCAATTCGATCTGCTGGATCTCCAGCTGGTGTCTCGCGTACCCGCTGTTTCCACGCCCTACTGTCGAGTGCTGGTAACCCCCGATGGAGAACATCGCATCATTGCCCGCGGCTTTGACCAGTCGCCTCGTGTCGCCGTGCCGGAGGTTGCGCTGGGAAAAGCCGATTGGCTGCTCTTGGACACTTACGCCGGCCCGGCACGATTGGACATGGCGCGCCGGGCACGCTGCCTCGAAACACGCGTCGCGGCTGGGCAGGTCGTGCGGCTTGACGACCCTCTACTGTCCTTAAGTGACCTGATAGTCAACCGGTTGCCATCGAAGTGGCGTAGCGATCTGTCGCAGCACACTGCGGATTTGCAGGCCGTATCGGGCGGGCTGGTCGTCACCACGTCCGGGGCAATGTCCGTGTTGTATGACGCCGGCAAGAATGGCTCCGGGCGATGCGAGCCGCGAGCCAATTCTGTGCGGGACACGTTAGGGGCTGGAGATGTGTTCGCGGCCGGGTGTGTCTATGGTTCCTTGCAGCGCTGGCCTGTGAAGCGGCGTGTTCAGTTTGCGCTGGCCGCGTCGGCGCTGTGCGTTGAGCGATGGGGTGGAAGTAGCCCAACCGAGGTGGCCACCGTGCTCGATCGGATGGAACGTTCGGGAGATTCAATTGCCCCTTGACAACTCAAGGAAAGTGTGATATACTGTTTTTCAAGTAACGGTTATTGTATTTTGGCGCGCCGTTTCTTCTCTCTCATCTCGCAAGGAGGAATAGTCATATGGATGTGAAAGGGTTTTGCGTCAAGTGTCGTGCCCACCAGGAGATCGCGAACGCGAAGCAAGTCACCATGAAGAATGGTCGCCCAGCCGCAAAGGGGACTTGCCCAAGCTGCGGCACGACCGTACTGAGGTTTCTCCCACTCAAGTAATCCCAACCTCACCCCTCTCCCTGGCCTGCGCGATCCCAACTGCCCTGGTGATAGCGCAGGCCTTTTCCTGGTCCAATGGCATTCGGAAGTCTCCTCCAACCCGGCCAAGGCCACTAACGCTACCGAGCCAGGATTCCTCACCACCAAGACACTAAGAAGTGCTCTACTTTGAGCCATTGTGTCTTCGTCGTGAAATCGCCTTGCCCGCACCACAAAGAGTCCATGTTATCCCCAGAGTCCACAAACATATCAACCACACCTGTTAGTTGAAGAAAACAAGCGTGGTTAATTGAAATTAACATAATAGTTACTTGAATTCAACTTCCGTGGGCCCACTCAGGCAGTAGCCTGGCAAGGAGTTGACATAACCGCCATTCCACTCAGGGGCCCGCTTTGGGGGCTAGGTCAGAAACATGACAGCCAGGAGAGCGAACAGCCAGGCTTTGCTGGCCGCGACGAGGTGTTTTGCCGTTTGCGTCGTTGGCTTGTGCCACAGACACAGCACCCCATACGCAAGCCCCAGGTAGTACACAGCGGCCAGGATTATGTTTCTTGCCGTGAGCGGCGGGCCCAGCGCCCAGCGCGCCGCCGGCACTACGGCCAGGAATAGCCCCCCCCACATGACAGCGGTAATGGCCCGCTCGGTTCCCCAGAACGTGGCCACTGTCCGCAGATTTGCGAGCCGGTCGCCGGTTTCGTCGGGGATGGTCTTGAGTACTTCGCGAATGACGACGAGGAGACACGCCAGAGCCGCCATCGGCCAGACGGCCCAGACATTTCCTCCCACTACACCGCCATAGACAACCGCCATGGCCGATAGGCCGCCGACCACCGCATTGCCCACGAGAGGGATGTTCCGGAGACCTGACGAGTAGCCGTACAGCAACAAGATGCCCGCGGCGGTCCCCACAATGGAGAGTGTCCCCAAGGGTACGGCCAGAGCAAGTGCGATGCCCGCGCACGCATGGGCCAATCTGGCGGCGGCGGCGGACGAAAGACGGCCAGAAGGAACCGGTCGGCCCGGACGATTCACGGCATCAATCATGGCGTCGCGGCTGTCGTTATAGCTATTGCCGGCCGCAGCCAGCAGCCACGTGACCGCTATGGCCAGGAACCAGGTCGCGGACGGCGCTGCTCCGGCCTGGCGGGCACCGACCCACGTGGCCAGTGCAGCGGCCAACGCGCTGTGTGGGCGCGTCACCTCGAGCAGGGCCAGCAGTTTCGTCCCCATGGACCCGTCCTCTGTTCGGTGCGACAAACGTCTAGCGAAGCTTCGCCTGAAACCGGCAAGCAGAATCAGCGAATGAGCAGATGGGCGAGCCTGTGATTCGCTTATTTGCTAATTCGCGATTCTGGCTCGTCTCCAAAGGATTCGCCACCTCAAGGATTTCAGCCATCAGCACCGTTCGGCTTGCTCAAGTATAGCAGACGAGCAAGACTTCAGCAAGCCGGCCACCGGCGTATTTGACATTTCGCACCATCTGTGGCATAATCTGAAGTGCGCACCACCGATAGACGATCATTCGTGAGTTACCAGCTATCATAATTATAAGGAGGTGATGCCCATGATAGGTAGACCTAACATGGCATCACCGGGAAGTGGGCGCTAGTCGCACCACTTATCGGTGGCGCCACACGTGCAGAGGGCTCTTGCCGCCAGGCAGGGGCCTTCTGCCTTTTCTGGCCCGAAATCGCGGCGCGGGGCGTGCCGGTGCCGACCTCACTCGTCGCGACCTCGCTACCCCGCACGTTTGACCAATCCCTTGCGTAATGTTATAATGGGGCTCAAGTGAGGCTAGGGCTTTTGGGCCCGTCAGGACCCCCCGGATCGGCGACCCTTGGCACGTTTCACAAGCAGCAGCAAATTCATTCAGCCGGCTAGGGCGGCGGCTTCAGCAGCCATGGATCCAAAACGTGGTCCCGCGCAGGCCGGTCGACTTGGAGGACACTTCAACACGGTGCTGACGTACCGCTCCATGCCGGAGGTTTCTTCTTCTGGCAACATGTGTAGGACTAGATTGTTGCTGTGGCTAATCCCCATCCTACTTATCGTCTTACCGTTGTCTGCCTGCACCTTCCAGACACCAGCAAGATCCGGGAGCGCGCCGGCCAGTAGGCTGATTCAGAACAAGGGCTCCGACACGATCGTCAACCTGGCGCTGGCCTGGGCCGAGGCCTACGCAGAAACCCACCCGGAGGTCGCGATCTCCGTAACCGGTGGGGGCTCGGGGACCGGAATTGCTGCCCTGATCAACGGCACGGTAGACATTGCCAACGCCTCCCGGTCCATGAAGGCGAAGGAAATGGAGACCGCAAAAGCCAACGGCGTCGACCCCGTGGAGTTCACCATCGCGCGTGATGCCATTGCCGTGGTTGTAAACCCGCTCAACCCGGTTGACCAGCTGACCATTGATCAGATCTCCGACATCTATACCGGCAAGATCACGAACTGGAAAGACGTAGGCGGGGAGGACCGGCCGATCGTGTTGACCTCACGCGAGTCTAATTCCGGCACCTACGTCTACTTCTTGGAACATGTTGTCCGCAAAGGAGACAAGGAGAGCGATCTCCTCTTTTCCCCCGAGGCGCTATTGCTTCCTTCATCCGAAGGCATCAGCCTGGAAACCTCGCGAAACGCCAACGCTATCGGCTATGATGGCCTGGGCTACGTCACGTCGGAGCAAAAGACCGTGCGCATAGGCCGTACGGCAGCCGGGCCGTTCGTTACCCCTAGAATAGATACCGTCAATTCCGGTGACTATCCAATTGCCCGCCCGCTGTACATGTACACCGATGGCCAACCGACAGGGGAGATCGCAACCTACCTCGATTGGATCGCTGGCGATGAAGGACAAGCCATTGTCAAGGAGTTGGGCTTTGTGCCGTTGCACTGAGGAAACGATCGTGCCCGGTAGTCTGGCATCCGAGCACGCGATTGTTTGGAGGAAATGTTAGTGACCGACAGTGCCAAATCCATACGCCGCACGGCAGCAGGCGTCCATTGGCGCGAATTCGCCATCGAGCAGATGGTGCGTTTGCTGGGGCTTTCCGCCATTGCGCTGGTGGCCCTGATTTTCGCCTTTCTGCTCAAGGAAGGAACGGCCACACTACGGGAAGTCCCGCTCTCCAACCTAATTGACACCAAGTGGTATCCCACCTTCGGCTACTACGGACTCATCCCCCTCGTCCTCGGCTCCCTGCTGGTGACTGCGGGGGCCGTGGTGATTGCCGTGCCGCTTGGCGTGGGGGTGGCCATCTACCTGGGCGAGATCGCTCCCGAACCGGTTCGCGAAGTCCTCAAACCAACTATCGAAGTCATCGCCGGTATCCCTTCCGTGGTGCTGGGCTTCATCGGCATTCTGACATTCTCGCCGCTGATTCGGCACTATCTGGGAGCGCCGACCGGACTGACGGCGATCACCGGCTCGTTCCTGCTGGCCTACATGGCCCTACCGACAATCATCAGCATCGCTGAAGACGCGATGGACGCTGTGCCCAAGGACTATCGCGACGCGGCCTATGCCTTGGGAGCCACCGAATGGCAAACGATCTGGCGAGTGGTGCTACCGGCTGCCAGGTCAGGAATCCTCATCGCCGTCATGCTTGGCGTCGGGCGGGCGATCGGAGAGACGATGACGGTCATGATGGTCACCGGAAATGCGGCCCGCATCCCCACGGGCCTGGATGCCTTCCTGCGTCCGGTGCGCACCATGACGGCGACCATCGCCGCCGAGATGGGTGAGGTCGCCCAGGGAAGCACACACTACCACATTCTGTTCATGGTCGGCATCGCCCTATTCGTGCTGACGTTCTTGATCAACGCGTTTGCAGCCGTGGCTGTGTTCAGGCGGGAGCAGCGCGGCGGCGGTAGGCTGTTATCGTGAGTAGATCACTATGCGCCTGACACCGCAAACCACTCAGCGCATCGTTTTTGGACTGCTCACGGCGGCGACGGTGCTCGTCGTCATCCCCCTGTTCTTTCTGGTCGGCTACATCGTGGTACAGGGCATGGGAACCATTAGCTGGCAGTTCATTGTCGACATGCCCCGCAATGGAATGCGCGGAGGGGGCATCTTCCCGGCCATCGTAGGCACGCTCCTGCTTACATTGGGTACAGCCGTCTTTTCTGTGCCCATCGGCATTGGTGGCGGCATCTATCTGGCTGAGTATTCCGCTGACACCGCACTGACCCGTGCGATCCGGCTGTCCATCATCAATCTGGCCGGCGTACCGTCCGTCGTTTATGGCCTGTTCGGGTTGGGACTTTTCGTCTTGTTCCTGCAATTCGGCACCTCCATCCTGGCCGGCTCGTTGACGTTGGGCATCCTAAGCCTGCCAGTGATTATCAGCACCTCCGAGGAAGCGATCCGCAGCGTCCCACAAGGCTTTCGGTTGGTGAACGCTGCCGTTGGCGGAACCAAGTGGCAAGGAATTCGCCACATCGTCCTGCCGCAAGCATTGCCCGGCATCATCACCGGCGTGATCCTGGGGCTGGAGCGGGCCGCCGGCGAAACTGCGCCCATCCTATTCACTGTCGCCGCTTTCTTTCTGCCCCGCCTACCCCACTCGGTCTTTGACCAGACGATGGCCTTGCCCTACCACCTCTTCGTCATCTCGACGCAAGTGCCGCGCATGCCGGTGCAGATTCAATACGGCACGGCCCTTGTCTTGCTCGCTTTCGTGCTGTCCATGAATCTGTCCGCCACGCTCATCCGCCGCCACTATCGCCGGCAGCGGCAATGGTGAGGAAATGATGAGCGAGCTGCCCAAGATCGAACTCCAGCAAGTCACCTTCTCCTACAGTGACCACGTGGTGCTCCGCGACATCAACCTGCTGATTCCGCCGAACCAAATCTTCACGCTTTTCGGGCCGGCCGGCAGCGGAAAGTCCACCGCCCTGCGGCTGCTCAACCGCCTGACCGATCTGAGTCAGGAGGAAACCCGTCTTCGGGGAAAGATACTCCTGGATGGCCAGGACGTTTACGATTCCGACGTCAACGTCACCAGCCTGCGACGCCGCGTCGGAATGGTCTTTGCCAGGCCTGTGCCGCTCCCCCTGTCGGTCCGAGACAACATCACGTACGGGTTGACTCTAGGGGGAATCACGGATCGTTCTCGACTGGATGGAGCTGTGGAACGATCGCTGCGCGCCGCTGCCCTGTGGGATGAGGTGAAGGACCGGCTGGATGACCCGGGCGTGGCCTTGTCCGGCGGGCAGCAGCAGCGACTCTGCCTGGCCCGCACCCTGGCGCTGGAACCCGACGTGATCCTGCTTGACGAGCCGACCTCCGGACTTGACCCCATCTCCACGTTGAAGGTGGAGGAGGCACTGTTCCAACTGCGGGAATCGGTCACCATCGTCATCGTGCCCCACAGCATCCAACAGGCCGCGCGAGTCGCCGACAGGGCGGCTTTCCTGCTGATGGGTGAGCTGGTGGAAGAGGGCTCGGCGGACACCCTGTTCACGCGGCCGCAAGACAAACGCACGGAGGATTATGTCACCGGCCGGTTTGGCTAAAGCCCTGTCCGGTCGCCCTCATCACCATCGATCAAAACCTGAACCTAAACCGTTGTTACGAACTACCGAACAGATTTCCATGAGGAGGAACAGCATGTCGGCTATCGTCTCCGCAGTCCAAGAGGCACTTGGCAGGTACGACCCGATCCGGGTTACGAAATCGCACATCGAAGTGATCCCAAAGGACGGGAAAGTCACGTTGAGCGGACACGTCCTGACCGTGGCGATCAAGCAAATGGCGGCCTATCTTGCCGCCGGTGTGACCGGAGTGGAGGAAGTCGAAAACAGCCTGGTTGCCGATTCGGAGATCGAGCAGGCGGTGGCCTGGGCGCTGGCTACAGATGAACGGACGCGACTGACCACAGAGCGCATCCAGATCAACGCGTTGCTCGGCCATGTCATGCTGAAAGGGCCGGTACTTTCTGAAGGGGTGGTTCTGGCGGCTGCAGTGATCGTCCGCGCAGTGGCTGGCGTTACCGATGTGACCAACAGGCTTGAGGTTTCGAAAGCCTTGCAGGCGGAGATGGAAGCCAGGGAGCGGGCTAAACGTGAAGCCGAGGAAGCCGCTGCGCTGGCCGAAGCAGCAGCGAAGGCGGCAGCAGAAGCTGCGGCTGCGGCGAAAAAGGCTGCCGCTGTCGCAGCGGCCATACCTGCAACGGACTTGCCGGGCTGGGCGCTGAAGGCGAAGGCGGATTGGTCCAAGGAGGAGTTCAAAGCGTTCGCCATGGCCAAGCGGGCGGCGAAGAAGG